>JAFWZG010000119.1 GCA_017517385.1 Akkermansia sp. | reverse complement strand
TGTTCACCTTCAGAATACCATTACCGGCATTCTCGATAGCGGAATTCGTAAGTCTGTTGTTGATAGTGGCATCGCCGCCGGTGTAGGTCACATGGGCATTGCTAATCTGATAATTCGTTCTGTTAATATTGTATTCACCGGGACCGGTACTTGTTGTAGCGGCCAATGATGCTGTGCCCTCCTCCGCACGGTTGCTGATGGAAAGGCTCTGGCCGGAGATGTTCAGTTCAGCGCCGGAATCCAAGTGTATACCGGTGTTGCTACGTCCCCAGATGTTGCCTGTAACCTGCAAGCGGGCATCCTGAGCCAAGCGCAGCTTGCCTTCAGCAGTAGTTGCACCTGTCATGGCCCCGTCAACATTGGTAATGGAGTTATCCTCACCAGTGAGAATAACCTCACCGGCCCGTGTTGATAACGTGACATCAAGCTTCATATTACCACCAACAGTCAAAGTACCGCCACCCTGTTTTACGAGAGAATTACCGGTTATATCCCCACCGATAGTACCGCTCTTGCCACTATTGACATGGAAATCAGTCGTATCCGCAGACACGTGTACATTGCTGTTTACTACGGTACCATTACCATTGAACACCAGCTGACTATTCGACGATGTTAAGCGGAAGTCCGGACAATCCTCGCCAAAGGTGGACGCATCAAGCTGAATACGGCCGCTTCTCAGCTCCACCTCACCGGTGAGACCGCTGAAGTCAAAGCCGGAGCCATTATCTTTGTCCCCTATCCCATAATTCAACACCACAGTGCCGGCACCGCTTACGCGGGAAAGATTCGCAGAGCGACCGGCGGCACTCAAATCCAGCTTACCGCCTTTGTTCACGACCAGTTCCGAACCGCTCGTCAAAACTTCTAGCGCATTGCTACCCAGCATTAGGGTGCCACCGTTGATATTCACATTGCCGGTGTATTGTGCCGTGGATCCGTTCAGGTTCAGAGTACCGTCACCGGCTTTATTCAAGTTACCGTTGCCAGCGAGATCTGTATTAACGGTGATGGTGTGGCCGGCTGTGTCAAAAACGGTACCGTTGGTCGCGCCCACAAGATTTATCGCATTATTACCGCTAATGGTGAAATTGGCCGTGGCTGCAATCGTACCATTGCCAAACTGCACAGTATCATTGCTGCCAATACCGGTAATACCGCCACTGCCGATATTCAGGATAGCCTCCCCCAACACGAGCGTATCAGCATTACCACGAGCGGTGGAGAAGCAAATTCCCTTAAGCGTGGCCTTACCGGCAAGCGCCTCAAAGCGGGCGCCGGAGTCCCATCCCATGTGCATGCTGGCATTTTCAGAGGTAATGGTACCGCCGTTCAGCACGAGGGTAGAGAAAGAGTTCTTCCAGTGTGAAAGCATGAAGGAGGCGGAGGTATTATCAGCATCCGCATTACCGGTAATCTCCAATGAGGCGCCTTCTTCAATCGTCACTGTGGAGGGCTGATAATTCTCCGTATCACCCATTCGGAAGTGAGCCGCTGTAACCTGAGCGCCCTCGGTGAGCCTCACATCTTCGTGGCCAATGCTGAGGCGCCCGGTGAGATTCACCTCACCCGTGATATCTGTGGAGCCATTTTTCAGGACAAGGTTGGAGAGCGCCACGCGTGAGAGATTGATATGCTCCTGCTGATTTTTCTCTAGTGAACCACCGCCAACGAGGGCTATCTGGCCACTACCGCTGACAGCACCGGATATGGTCTGATTACCGCCCTCGACTAGAACTTCAAGGGTTGCCGCACCTTCTACGTTCACTCCGCCGGTGGCATTCACCTGGTCTAAAGAAAGGCACTGGGTAAAGGCATTATTGCTGCCATCCACCGTCCATTTCGCGCCTTGGGCCTGAATATCGCCCACCACCTGCACCGCCATGCGCGTAGTGAGGTCAGACTCCAGGGTGAGGGAACCCACCCTAAGGGAGCCCTCACCACCGATAGTGGTGGCATCTTTCACCACCATGTTGTCCACGCTTACATCAGCATCAATCTGCAACGCGCCGGTATCCTTCTTATGAAGGGTGCCTATGCTGAGAGCGGCACCGCTGATGGATACAGTCTCGGCATTATTGAAGTAGCCGGTGCCTAATGCAGCGGCCTGCGTGAGATTAAAGGTGTTATACCCATTACTGCCGTTAAATACAACTTTATTGCCTGACTGCAAGATGCGCTCTTCCCCCTCCCAGAGAAGGTAACCATCCTTCAGTGTGAACATGACGCTCAGCCCCGTGGAGGATGCCGTGAAAGTGGCATTAGTGATGTCACTGTTCACCATGGAAATACGATTATTCAGCAGGCTCCAATCACCCGTAGCCAACAGATAATCAGTCCCCATGGAAATGCCCGAAGTATTCGAGAACGACAGTTGGCAGGAAGCGCCGAAGCTACTTCCCACGGTTACAGCTCCGCCCAAAGCCAGCAAGGGAGAGTCCACAGAAAGCCCCCGGGCATCAATGGAGATAGAGCCGCCATTAAACACCAATGCCGAATTAAACACAGCAGCACCGCTATTTTCTGCGCCTGCCATCAAGTAAAGCTTCTGTCCCTCATTCAGTGAGTAGCTATCACCAAGCTTTAACTCAGCACCACGGGCTAGCGAAACATTCCCACTCACCGT
>JAFWZG010000118.1 GCA_017517385.1 Akkermansia sp. | reverse complement strand
CTTCCGGGACATGAATTCTCTAACGGTAGGCCCGGCTGGAGAATCCAGAAAAGAAGCTTACGAGTGGGCTCACAAACGCTTTCTGGATGAAGCTAAACTTCTCTCGCGCCTCAGCCACCCGAACATTGTACCCATCCTGACCGCCTTCACGGCCCACGGCACTGCCTACTATGTGATGCCCCATGTGGAAGGTACGGAGCTGCATAAGGCTGCGCCAGCCCCGGGTAGCCTCACCGCTGAATGGCTGCTACCCGTGCTGGAGAAAATTCTCAGCGCGTTGGGTTACCTTCACGCACAAGGGCTCATCCACCGCGATATTAAGCCGACCAATATCCTGATGAGCGAAGATAGCGAGCCTATCCTCATTGATTTCGGCACCGCGCGCACCCTAGAGAGTACACAGTCCCACACCCACATCGGCACTCCCGGCTTCATGCCGCTAGAGCAGCTCTCACCCAAGGGCAAACGCGGCCCGTGGACTGATTTTTACGCCCTGGGCGCCACCTGTTACTACCTCATTACGGGAGAGCTTCCCCCGCATTCCGTAGACCGAATGGAAGAGGATGAATACCTCCCCTTGGTAGGCAGGGCATCTCTTGCCGAGCGCTTCCCGGAGCACGTTCTCAGCAGCATTGATAAAGCCCTGAGCATGAACAAAACCGAGCGCTGGCAATCCGCCCGGGAATGGCTGCAGGCTCTGAACGCTCAGCCAAAAACAATCCGCCCCACCCTAACCCGCGAACAAGCTCAGGAAGAACTTGCTCGCCAAGGGATTAACTCCAGAAAATATGGCAATACTCTCCTCTCAGCTGCTGAGAAAGGAGAGGCACACATGATTGCACTCCTGATTGCAGCCGGAGCGAATGTTAATAAGACGGATAAGTGGGGCGAGAGTCCCCTCCACCATGTTGCTTCCTATGGCCATCCTGAATGCATGAGTCTATTGCTCGCCACACCGGGGATTAATGTTAACAAGGAAACTCTTTGCGGTAACACCCCTCTCGGCCATGCTGCTGCAAATGGCCAAACAGAATGTGTACGGCTCCTGCTCGAGGCGCCAGAAATTGGTGTCAACACGCAGAATGAGGACGGCGACACAGCCCTCAGCGCAGCTGCTTCCAATGGCTATCCGGAATGTGTAAAACTTCTACTCGCTTCTCCCGGAATTAATGTCAACACGCAGGATAAAAACGGCAATACTCCCCTCTATGGAGCTACTGCAAATGGCCAAACAGAATGCGTGCGCCTCCTGCTCGCCGCGCCGGGGATTGACGTCAACAAAGCGAATAATAACGGCGAGACTCCCCTCAACAGGGCTGCCTTAGGCCATACAGAATGCGTACGCCTCCTGCTCGACGCGCCGGGGATTGACGTCAACAAAGCGAATCAGTACGGCGAAACGCCCCTCAACAAGGCTGCCTACATAGGCCTAACAGAATGCGTACGCCTCCTGCTCGACGCGCCGGGGATTGACGTCAACAAAGCGAATAATAACGGCGAGACTCCCCTCTGCAAGGCTGCTAAAGAAGGCCATACGGAATGTGTGCGCCTTCTGCTCGCTGCACCCGGGATTGACGTCAATCAGGCGAATCAAAACGGTGAAACTCCCCTCAATGAGGCTGCCTCCAGAGGCCATACAGATTGTGTGCGCCTCCTGCTCGCTGTGCCGGGGATTAATGTCAACAAGGCGAATTATTACAAAATCACCCCCCTCCACGAGGCCGTCCTAAATAACCATACCGAATGCGCTGAGCTTATCCGCGCAGCGGGCGGAAAGTTAAATGACGCAGAGGTTAAACTCCAGAAAATGGGCATAAGCCCGGGGCAATATAACTCCTCACTCTATAGAGCTGCGAACAATGGAGAGGCAGAAACAATTTCTCTTCTGTTGAAGGCTGGAGCAAATGTCAATTGGGAAAACATGTCTGACCAGCGAATAACACCCCTCTGCGCAGCTGCCCAAAATGGCCATACGGAATGCGTGCGTACTCTGCTCGCAGCGCCGGGAATTAATATCAACACGGTGAATACGAGCGGCAGCACTCCCCTCCTCTGCGCTGCCCAAAATGGCCATACAGGTTGCGTGCGTGCTCTGCTCGCCGCGCCAAGGATTGACATCGACAAGGAGGATAAAAACGGCTACGAACCCCTCTATTGGGCCGTAAAAAATAACCATACCGAATGCGCTGAGCTTATCCGCGCAGCGGGCGGAAAGTTAAATAACGCAGAGGTTAAACTCCAGAGAATGGGCATAAGCCCGGGGCAATATAACTCCTCACTCTATGCAGCTGCAAAGAATGGAGAGGCAGAAACAATTTATCTTCTGCTGAAGGCTGGAGCAAATGTCAATTGGGAAAACATGTCTGACCTGCGAAAAACACCCCTCTGCGTAGCTGCCAAAAATGGCCATACAGAATGCGTACGTGCTCTACTCACCGCGCCAAGGATTAATGTCAACAAGGCGGATTATTACAAAATCACCCCCCTCCTCTGCGCTGCCCAAAATGGCCATACAGAATGCGTGAAACTCTTACTCACCGCGCCAAAGATTGATGTCAACAAGGAAACTCCCCTCTACTGGGCTGCCTTCTATGGCCATACAGAATGCGTGCGCACTCTGCTCGCTGCACCGGGAATTTACATCAAGAAATCGACTTCCCTCGGCAAAACAGCCCTCGACATTGCTGAAGAAAAGAAACACACCGAATGCGTGCGCCTCATCCGCGCAGCTATTATCAAATCTTCTAAGAAAAAGAGCAAGGCCTTCATCATCTTCATGCTTCTCCTTACAGCACTGGGCTGCTGCGGAATATACAACATTCTTCCGCCGGATACAAAACTGCAGCTCATAGGCATAAGCTCGGAGGAATATAACGGCGCACTTATGAAAGCTGCGAACTCGGGAAATGAAATAATACTACGTCTTCTTCTGGCAGCAGGGGCTGATGTCAATTGTACGGGTTTCTGTAATAACAACACTCCCCTCCACGAAGCTGCCGGCAAGGGCTATACGGAATGTGTACGCCTTCTGCTCAAGGCAGACGGGATTGATGTCAATAAAGTAAATTCGAGGAGTCAAACTCCCCTTAGCTGTGCTGCTTCCGGTGGCCGTGTAGAATGTGTGCGCCTCCTGCTCGCAGCACCCGGAATTGATGCCAAAAAGGGGTCTCCCGCAATCTCTGCCGAAAGAAATTATGAACTGGAATGCGCAGAACTCATCCGCGCAGCGGGCGGAAAATAAATCGGTTACGAGTTCACCCTCTTTCTCAGCTCGTTGGTGCTCGCTTTTTCTGCGGGCATCAGCGAGCTGAGCTCATTATGGAACAAAGTTTTTATCACTTTATGCTGTTCTATTTCAACAAAACTGCTAGAATATGAGTCAACATTATTAAACAGCATCGTCTAAATTTTACTCAAAGCGGCATCATACACATCATTTTACATTCATAAAACCTTTACTCTAGACCATGAATAGCACACAAGCACAGGAAGAACTTTCTCGTTTAGGAATTACCCCGGATGCATATAACGATACCCTCCTCTCAGCTTCCGGAAAAGGGGAAACAGCCACGGTTGCACTCCTGATTGCAGCCGGTGCTGATGTCAACACGGCGGATAAGAATGGTAAGACTCCCCTCCTCTTGGCCTCCGAAAATGGCAGTACAGAATGCGTACGCCAATTACTCGCGGCACCCGGCATTGACGTCAACAAAGGCACTCCCC
The DNA here is from genome assembly GCA_017517385.1 of Akkermansia sp. Taxonomy (GTDB): domain Bacteria; phylum Verrucomicrobiota; class Verrucomicrobiia; order Verrucomicrobiales; family Akkermansiaceae; genus Akkermansia. The sequence continues at coordinate 10,536 of JAFWZG010000118.1, read as the reverse complement.
TCTCAATCGCTGTAGATAATGACAATACAGAATGCGTACGCCAATTACTCGCGGCACCCGGCATTGACGTCAACAAAGACACCCCCCTCTCAAGCGCTGTAGAAAATGGCTATACAGAATGCTTCAAGCTCCTGCTTGCCTCACCCGGAATCGATGTCAACAAAATAGATGAGTATGGCAATACTCCCCTCTGCTTGGCTGCCGAAGTTGGCGAAACAGAATACGTGAAACTCCTGCTCGCTACACCCGGAATTGACATCAACAAAGCAAATAAGAATGGTAAGCCCCCCCTCGGTTATGCTGCCTATAACGGCAACGCCGAATGCGTGAGCCTTCTGCTCGCGACACCCGGGATTGATACCAGCGCCTTCTCCTCACTCAACCTTGCGGCAATAAGCAACAACCCGACCAAAATCAACCAGCTACTTGCCGATGGAGCCGACCCCAATCCGAAAGACCGCCTCAACAGCTGTACCCCTCTGTACTATGCTGTCGTTAACGGCCACACCGAATGCATACACACCCTGCTCACTGCACCCGGAATTGATGTTAATACGACAGATGAGCGTGGAAACTCACCCCTATTCATGGCGGCTCGCATGGGTCTTACAGAATGTGTACGCATCATGCTCACCGCGCCGGAAATTAATGTCAACATAGTGAATAATTTCGGCTCCACTCCCCTCATCGGGGCCGTCTGGTGTGACCATACTGAATGTGTTCGCCTTCTGCTCGCTGCTCCCGGAATTGACGTCAACATAGCGAATAAAGACAACGAAGCTCCCCTCCACTGGGCTGCTTGGTGTGGTTGTACCGAATGTGTTCGCCTCCTGCTCGCTGCACCCGGAATTGACGTCAACATAGCGAATAAAAACACCGAGACTCCCCTCAGCATAGCTGCCGACATGGGCCACACAGAATGTGTGCGCCTCCTGCTCGCTGCACCCGGAATTGACGTCAACATAGCGAATGTTAAGGGACACACACCCCTCAGCATGGCTGCCGACAAGGGCCACACAGAATGCGTTGAGCTTATCCGCGCGGCCGGAGGAAAGTCAAAGGATGCAGCTATTATCAAACCACAGTCTGTTACGCCTACAACAGCTCCTTACCCAAGTTCTTCTGAGAAAAAAAATCCGCTCCTCATCATCGTCTTTATTATCCTTACATCTATAGCCTGCAGAGGAATCTACGACCTTGCATCTACAGCATGCGACAAAATCTACAACAATCTCCCGCTCGAGGTTAAAATTCACCTCATGAGCCAAGAAAGTAAAACTAAGGAATTGTATAGGGCCGTACTAGATAGCAATGCTGAAAAAGTACAGCTTTTGCTAGAGGCAGGAGCTGGTGTCTACTCGCCAGAGGCGGGCGCGTCTGCCCTCGGCGGAGCTGTCCTCCTAAACGACACTAAATGTGTACGCCTCCTACTCGCTGCGCCTGAGATTAGTGTCAACTCGTGGGATACGGAAGGCTACACGCCGCTCCACCGTGCTGCCATGAATGGCTTCACAGAATGTGTACGCCTCCTGCTCGAGGCAGACGGGATTGATGTCAATATTACTCCCTTGATTATTAACCAAAGCCCCCAGAATGAGATTGATATCTGGAAAACTCCCTTTTCTCAGTTTACCTCATTTCCCCTAATCGCCGAGCTTGATGAAAAATCCATACGGGTTCAGAATAGCCTCACTCCCCTCCACATGGCTGCCCAAAATGGCCATACAGAATGCGTGGAACTCCTGCTCAAGGCAGACGGGATTGACGTCAATAAGGTGGCTGGGAAAGACTTCACGCCCCTCCGCGCGGCTGCTATGAATGGCCATACAGAATGCGTACGCCTCCTGCTCGCAGCACCCGGAATTGATGCCCAAAGGGGGGCTCCCGCAAGCTCTGCCGAAAGAAATCATCACCCGGAATGCGCAGAACTCATCCGCGCGGCCGGCGGATGTTAAACCGGTTACGAGTTCACCCTTTTTCTTAGCTCGTTGGCGCTCGCTTTTCCGCGGGCATCAGCGAGCTGAGCTCATTATGGAACAAAGTTTTTTCACTTTCTGCTGCTTAACTCCAACAAAACAGCTAGAATATGAGTCAACAATATCAAACAGCATCGTCTAAATTTTACTCAAAGCGGCATCATACACATCATATTACATTCATAAAACCTTTACTCTAGACCATGAATAGCACACAAGCACAGGAAGAACTTTCTCGTTTCGGAATTACCCCGGATGCATATAACGATATCCTCCTCTCAGCTTCTAGAAAAGGGGAAACAGCCACGGTTGCACTCCTGATTGCAGCCGGTGCTGATGTTAATACGGTGGATAAGAACGGAAAAACTCCCCTCTGCTTGGCGGCCCACTATGGCTGTACGGAATGTGTACAGCTCCTGCTCACAGCATCTGGGATTAATGTCAACAAGGAGTGCACGAACGGCGCCACTCCCCTCTGCTTGGCGGCCTCCTGTGGCCACACAGAATGCGTGCGCCTCCTACTCGCCACATCCGGCATTGACATCAATAAGAAAGATAAATGGAGTAATACCGCCCTCTGCTTGGCTGTCAATGGGGGCCATACAGAATGTGCGCGGGTTCTGCTGGCTGCACCCGGAATTGATATCAACAAGGGCGCACCCCTCTGCTTGGCGGCCCACGAAGGCCATACAGAATGTTTACTCCTCCTACTCGCCACGCCGGGAATTGACGTCAACAAAACGGATCAATACGGCAAAACTCCCCTCTTCTGGGCTGAGCTCATGCAACACACCGAATGCGCTGAGCGCATCCACGCGGCAGGCGGAAAAGAATAAGCCTATTTCGACTTCTCCTAAAGGATTCACTATAGCATGTTTTTCTACTTCCCACAAGACTTCATATGTGGTACAATCCTCTTAAATCCATAAGATAAACTCGCTTCCATGTCTGATATCCAACAAGCTTATCTCCATCCCCCTGCTCTACCAATAGGTACTTCGCTGATTAATTACACCATCCGAAAGGTTATCGGAAACGGTGGATTCGGCATCACCTATCTCGCTCAGGAAGAGATTACGGATAAACAAGTTGTTATAAAAGAGAATTATCCCTTTAAGTTCTCCCTCCGGAATATAGAATCTCTGCATGTAGGCCCGCGCTCCGAATCACACAAAGATGCTTATGAATGGGCTCTCACACGCTTCATGGATGAAGCTAAGATACTCTCGCGCCTCAGCCACCCGAACATCGTCCCCATACGCAATGCGTTTGAAGCACTCGGCACGGCCTATTACGTGATGCCCCAGGTAGAAGGTACGGAGCTGCACAAGGCTGCTCCTGCACCGGATAACATCACCTCTGAATGGCTTCTACCCGTACTGGAAAAGCTCCTTTCAGCCTTAGCTTACCTCCATTCAGAGGGAATCATCCACCGAGATATCAAGCCCAGCAATATTCTCCTGCGCATAGACGGCGAGCCGATTCTCATTGATTTCGGCACCGCGCGCGTACTGGAGAGCTCCCAAACCCAAACCGGAATAGGCACTCCCGGCTTCATGCCGTTTGAACAGCACTCGACCTCTGGCAATCGCGGGCCGTGGACAGATTTTTATGCTCTTGGTGCCACCTGTTACTACCTTATCACGGGCAAGGTTCCGCCCTCTTCCATAGATCGTAAGGATGTAGATAAATATCTTCCTTTGGCTGATATACCATCACTGGCCGAGCGCTTCCCGGCACATGTACTTAAGAGCATTGATAAAGCGCTGTTCATGAATATTGAAGAGCGGTGGCAATCTGCTCAGGAATGGCTGGACGCACTGAAAAATAAACCTGAACCGCCTAACCCAACCCAGACTCACACACTAGCTCAGGAAGAACTCAAACGCCAAGGGATTAACTCCAGAAAGTATGGTAATACCCTCCTCTCAGCTGCGCGAAGAGGAGATGCTCAGTTAATTTCACTCCTGATTGCAGCCGGCGCTAATGTTAATAAGACGGATAAGGATGGTGAAACTCCCCTCAACCTAGCTGCCGGTAAAGGCCATGCAGAATGCGTGCTCACTCTGCTGGCGGCCCCTGGTATAGACGTCAACAAAGTAAGTAACAATGGTAAAACGCCCCTCACCAAGGCTGCTGGAAAAGGCCACGCAGAATGCCTGAACCTTCTGCTTGCCGCGCCGGGGATTAATGTTAACAAGGAAAAGCAAAACGGTGAAATTCCCCTCTTCGAGGCTGCCATAAATGGCAGAACAAAATGCCTACGCCTCCTGCTGGCGGCTCCCGGCATTGATGTCAACATAAAAAATAGCAACGGCTCTACTCCCCTTAGCTGGGCAGCGGAGCACGGCCATGTAGAATACCTGCGCCTCCTGCTCGCCGCACCCGGGATTGACGTCAACAAGGTAAATCAGATTGGATCCACACCACTCCTCCTTGCTTCCGACAAAGGCCATACCGAATGCGTGCGCCTCCTGCTTGCCGCGCCCGGAATTGATGTCAACAAAGTAAATCAGTACAGCTACACCCCCCTCAGCAGAGCTGCCAAAAATGGCCATATTGAATGCCTGAAGCTACTCCTTACCAAGCCGGAAATCGATGTCAACAAAGAAAATCGGAACGGTGTAACGCCTCTCAGCTGGGCAGCCTACAAGGGCCACACAGACTGCGTGCGCGCCCTGCTCACCGCTCCCGGGATTAATGTAAACAAAGGGGATACCTCCGGCAACTCACCCCTCAGCTTGGCAGCTGATAAAGGCCATACCGAATGCGCAGAACTCATCCGAGCCTCAAGCATAACTACACTACAGCAAACAGAAGTAAACACTGTTTCATCCTATTCCGCGGCACGTATGAGAATTGAAGAAAATTTGCCCGCTCCTATTCCCTCACAGCCAGCACCAAAATCCGCTAAGAAAAGGAGCAAAGCCCGCCTCTTCCTTATTCTTCTCCTTACAGCCTGCGCCTGTGCCGGGGTCTACAACAGTCTCCCGCCGGATATTCAACTATCGCTCCGTGGCATAAGGCCGTATATATATAACCACGAACTCCGTAATGCTGTGCGTAACGGAGACACAAAACAAATACAGCTTCTTCTGAATGCAGGAGCTAACGCCATTACGGATAACGATTTTGACATCCCTCTCCTCAGCGAAGCAGCCAAAAAAGGCCATACCGAATGCGTGAAAATCCTGCTCACTGTGCCCGGTATTGATGTCAACCAGACGACAAGTTGGAGCAAAGCCACTCCCCTCTCCGAGGCCGCTCGCCTAGGCTACACCGAATGCGTGCGCCTTCTGCTCGCTGCACCCGGGATAGACGTTAACAAGGCGGATGATGACAGCAACACTCCCCTCTGCTTGGCTGCTAAAGAAGGCCATACGGAATGTGTGCGCCTTCTGCTCGCTGCACCCGAGATTGACGTCAATCAGGCGAATCAAAACGGTGAAACTCCCCTCAGTTGGGCTGCCTCCAATTGCCACGCTGACTGCGTGCGCGCACTGCTGAACGCACCTAAGATTGATGTAAGTGCCTATCCCCCCCTCTGCCTCGCAGCAATGACCAACAATCAGGCCAAAATTTATCAGCTACTTGCTGATGGTGCCAACCCAAATCGGCCTGACAGTATCTTAGGCAACACTCCCCTGAACTATGCCGTCAGGAACGGCTACACCGACTGCGTACGTGCACTGCTTACCGCGCCCAGAATCAATGTCAACTCACAGAATAAGGACAATAGAACTCCCCTCTTTGAGGCCGCTTCCCGTGGGTACATCAACTGCGTGCGCGCATTGCTCGCGGTACCCGGAATCGATGTGAACAAGGCTGATTCGTACAACGAAACTCCCCTCTTCAAGGCCGCTTCCCGTGGGTACATCAACTGCGTGCGCGCATTGCTCACTGTGCCCGGTATTGATGTCAACCAGACGGCACGTTGGAGCAAAACCACTCCCCTCTCCGAGGCCGCTTCCTGTGGCTACACCGAATGCGTGCGCCTTCTGCTCGCTGCACCCGGAATCGATGTGAACAAGGTTGATTCGTTCAACAGTACTCCCCTCCGCGCAGCAGAATTATATAATCACACCGAATGCGCAAACCTCATCCGCGCGGCGGGTGGAAAATAAGCCATTAACGTATTCCTCCCTTATAGCTCGTTGGCGCTCGCTTTTCCGCGGGCATCAGCGAGCTAAACTTTTTATATTTTTTCCCAAAAAAAAGTTCAGCTTTTTTGCTCATTCTGCAGTTCTATTTCAACAAACGGTTAGAAATTGTGTCAAAATTATCAAAACACATTGTCAGAAGTATCACTCTGACTACATCACCCTCATCTACCTAAATACCATCTCACCATGCACGACACACTTAAAATTGCCCCTGTTTATCCAGCTCAGGAAAAACCCGACACCCTCATTTTGCCGGAAGGATTCCTGTTACAGAACTTCAGAATCATCAAAATGCTAGGTCGTAGCAATATCAGCATTGCTTACCTCGCCTATGATGAGATTACGAAAACAGAAGTTGTTCTTAAGGCCATTTTCCCCACGGAAATATCCTTCCAAAATATGAACTCTCTGCTCGAGGGTTCAGCAGATGAATTACAAACACATGATTGGATTCTATCCCACATTCTGGAAGATGCTGAAATAATCGCCCGCCTCAAACACCCGAACATCATCCCCATACACCTTTCCTTTAGAGCCCTCGGCGCAGTCTATTGCGTGATGCCCTACGTGAAGGGCACCGAGCTGCATATGGCTGCGCCTGTTCCGGATAGCATCACCGCTGAATGGCTTTTGCCTATACTGGAAAAAATCCTCAACGCGCTGGATTACCTCCACTCGCATGGGATTATCCACCTCAATATCAAGCCCGGCAACATCCTGATGAACGCAGCAGGTGAACCCATCCTCATTAATTTCGGTACCAAGTACCCTCTGCAGAAAAACAGCAACTCTATCGACTTACCCGGTTTCATGCCGCTTGAGCATCTCAGCACTAACAAAAAATATGGCCCTTGGACAGATTTTTACGCCCTGGGTGCCACCTCTTACAGCCTCATCACAGGAGAAACTCCTCCTCCTGCCGCAGAGCGTCTGCTAGAGGATAACTATCGCCCCTTGGCAGATATACCCGCACTGGCTGAGCGCTTCCCGAAGCATATACTCAGCAGCATAGATAAAGCGCTGCTCATGAATACTGAAGAGCGTTGGCAATCTGCTCAGGAATGGCTGGAGGCACTGAAAAATAAGCCAGAACCGGCCAACCCCGCCCTGCACAACGCGGACAGCCAAACGCCTCTCGCCATAGCAAGCGATAATAGCCATACGGAATGCTCTGCCGACAACGTTAAACCGCAGCAGGATGAAGAAAAAACGCCTGCTCAAAATTCCACGCAGCCTGCACCAAAATTCTCTTTAAGAAAGAATAAGCCCCTCATCATCAGCATTCTTCTCCTTACAGCCCTGAACAGCATCGGAATCTACAGCTCTCTCCCGCCAAATGTCAAACTGCTGCTCAGAGGCATAAGCTCGGAGGAATATAGCGCTGAACTCATTAAGGCCGTGAATGCAAGTGATATAGATAAAATACAGCGTCTTCTGGCTGCAGGAGCGGATGTTAATAGCACGGATAACAACGGCTCTACCCCCCTCATCGAAGCAGTCTCACAGAACAATACAGAACTTCTACGCCTCCTGCTTGCAGTTCCCGGCATAGATGTCAACAAAACGAACCAGAACGGCTCTACCCCCCTCATCGAAGCAGTCTCACAGAACAATACAGAACTTCTACGCCTCCTGCTTGCAGTTCCCGGCATAGATGTCAACAAAGCGGGCCAGAACGGCGACACTCCCCTCATCGAAGCAGTCTCACAGAACAATACAGAACTTCTACGCCTCCTGCTTGCAGTTCCCGGCATAGATGTCAACAAAACGAACCAAACCGGCTACACTCCCCTTTGCTACGCCACCTTTTCCGGCCATAGCGAATGCGTGCGCCTTCTGCTCACAGCACCGGGAATAGATGCCAACAAGGCGGAAAAGAACGGCTGGTCCCCCCTCTACTGGGCTATCCACTATTGCAATACCGAATGCGTGCGCCTTCTGCTCACAGCACCGGGGATTGACGTCAATCAGACAGATAAACTCGGCGAAACGCCCCTCGGCCAGGCCGCCTCCATTGACAGCCCTGAAATCGTACGCCTTCTGCTCGAGGCACCGGGAATTGATGTCAATCAGACAAATCGATTCAATCAGACTCCCCTCTGCCAAGCTGCCAGCCTTGGCCATACAGAAAGCGTGCGCCTTCTGCTCGAGGTACCGGGGATAGATGTCAATCAGACAGATAGGCTCGGCCTGTCTCCCCTCCGCGCAGCAGAATCATATAATCACACCGAATGCGCAAACCTCATCCGCGCAGCCGGTGGTAGAAGATAAGCCGGTTACATATTCCCTCACCAGCTCGCCGGTGCTCGCTTTTCCGCGGGCATCAGCGAGCTGAGCTCTTTATACCATTTGCCTTACATGTGACCCAAAGATTACAGAAAAAGGGTACCAAACGACATATAGTCAGCGTATTCTGCTTTCATTTCTGCGCAGGGGTATCACGAAGCTGAGCATCGGCTGTAAGCATTCAGTTATCCAATATCCGGCGTTAGCCGCTCATCCTTAATTCGTAATCCGTAAATCAAAAATCGTAAATACGCGTGTCCCAAATCTTTGGGACACGTATGCATTTTCCTCGTTTTTTCTTCTTTTCTCCTCACTTTTTATCTGGTATAATCCCTCTTATATCCATAAGATTTTCTCTCCGCCATGCACGATATTCCTGAAGCTGCCACTGTTAAGCCTACACAGAAAAATTCCGCTTCACCAATTACTCCTCCTGCATCTTCTCCTCCACCTTCTCAAAAGTCCACACAACCTGAAAGAAAATCTTACCAAAGTTCTCTTGAGAAAAAGAATAATGTTTTAAGAATCATCTTATTTTTTATCCTTTTAGCTTTAGGCGGTAGTGGATTCTTCTACTACTACCACCATGTTGTTAATCAGCCGGGCTCAAGCATAAGCCCTGAGCAATATAATTCCGCCCTTTATGAAGCCGCAAAGCATGGAGATGCAGAAAAAGTTCGGCTTCTTCTGGAAGCAGGGGCGGATGGCAATTGGGCGAACGAGGCTGAAAGCCAAAATACTCCGCTCCACATGGCTGCTAACAATGGCCACGTAGATTGCGTGCGTCTCCTGCTCAATGCGCCGGTGATTGACATCAACAAAGCGAACGAAAACGGTGAAACTCCCCTACACTGGGCTGAAAATAACAATCACAGCGAATGCGCAGATCTCATCCGCGCGGCTCTACTCGAGGAAATGGGCATAAGCTCGGAACAATATAACTCCTCACTCTATGCTGCAGCTTGTGATGGAGATGTAGAAAAAGTACGCCTTCTACTCGCCGCACCGGGGATTAATATCAATCAAGCAGGTCAGTACGGCTCCACTCTCCTCAGCAAGGCTGCCTCCAAGGGCCATACGGAATGTGTACGCCTTCTGCTTGCCGCGCCGGGGATTGATGTCAACGAAGACAGCCCCCTCCTCTGGGCTGCCAACAATGGCCATACGGAATGCGTGAGCCTTCTACTCGCCGCACCGGGGATTAATATCAATCAAGCAAATCAGCACGGCGACACTCCCCTCTCTGCGGCTGCCGACAAGGGCCGTACGGAATGTGTGCGACTTCTGCTCGCAGCGCCGGGGATTAATATCAATCAAGCAAATCAGCACGGCGACACTCCCCTCATTGAGGCTGCCTTCAATGGCCATACGGAATGTGTACGCCTTCTACTCGCAGCGCCGGGGATTAATATCAATCAAGCAAATCAGAGCGGCGACACTCCCCTCATCTTGGCTGCCCTCAATGGCCATACGGAATGCGTACGCCTTCTACTCGCCGCTCCGGGGATTGATATCAACAAGGCAAGTAGCAACGGCACCACTCCCCTCTCCGCGGCTACCGGCAAGGGCCATACGGAATGCGCAAACCTCATCCGCACCACAAGCTCAGCTGCTGAACTCAAGCGAATGGGCATTAACCCGGAGCAGTATAACTCCTCACTCTATGCTGCCGCGCGTGATGGAGAAGATGAACAAGTTCGCCGTCTTTTGGAGGCTGGGGCGGATGTCAATTGGGCAAACGAGGCTGAAAGCCAAAATACTCCCCTCATCGTCGCTGCCGCCATGGGCCATACGGAATGTGTACGCCTTCTACTCGCAGCGCCGGGAATTGACGTCAACATGGCAGATGACTTTGTCAGGACTCCCCTCATCTTGGCTGCCGACAAGGGCCATACGGAATGTGTACGCCTTCTACTCGCAGCGCCGGGGATTAATATCAATCAAGCAGCTCAGTACGGCTACACTCCCCTCATCGCCGCTGCCGACAAGGGCCATACGGAATGTGTAAGCCTTCTACTCGCAGCACCGGGGATTAATATCAATCAAGCAAATAAGAGCGGCAACACTCCCCTCAGCTGGGCTGCCTTCAATGGCCATAAGGAATGTGTAAG
>JAFWZG010000117.1 GCA_017517385.1 Akkermansia sp. | reverse complement strand
GGAGAGACCGCTATTGTATTACTTCTTTCCCTGGGCGTACACATCTTCGCACTCGCAGCCGATCAGCTGCAGACCGCACGCCGGGCAGCGTTCACAATCACAACCCCAATGGTGGTAGTGGCCAAACAAGGCGCCGCAGTCGCCACATCGTGCGTCCTTCGGGCCGCCTTCAAGGAAATCACCCGAACCTCCAACAGGGATACGCTTGTAGACCTTGCCGCCAATGTGGATATTGGAAATGGCGCAGCCTTTGCTTTCCAGCATGTCTCTGCCGCACAGTTCACATTTCGCTCCCATGTTCATTCCTCCGTTCAGTCAATCTTTCTCACAACGTCCTCGCCGTAAGCTACATGCAAGGACGAACCATTGTCCCAGCGCATACACAGCGAGGCTATATCGTCAACGCGCACTACCGTGCCTTTCGTGCCGATGGGAGGTGCCTGCGGATCATCCATCCACACAAGTTCTACACGGGTGCCGGGCGGAAACTCAGCACGAATGCGGGCAACGGTTTCTCTGTCAGGATAGCTCATTCAACGCACCTTCCTATCAATCGAGCGCATCATCTGAAGAAACTGAAGCATGGACGGCTGTCCTTCGTCGGATACATTGACCCAGCCTTCCTGCTGACTGTAGATTCGCACACCGTAGTGATCAAGCTCCGACAGCAGGTCAATGGCTTTCTCCGAGTTCCGGTGAAGCCGATTACATCCGGCAATCACTAAAGTTCCTATCATGCCGGATTCCGCAGCCTTCAGCATCTTCTGCATGGAGCTTTCCGAGATGCCTATGCGGGCAAACTCGGCCTCTTTCTCCACAACCTTAAGCCCCATGGATTCTGCACATTCGCGGAGCCTGTCGCATTGCGCTTCAAGCGTGATCCGAGCAATGTCAGTGCCAGGTAGCGACGAACTCCCACCTCCGACGCGAGCATATACATAAGCATTGCAGTTCTCGGCATGCTCTGATATGCCTTTAATCTGTTCTCTGGTTGCGACCCGTGCATAGGCGCGGATAATCGGCTGCTTATTCCTGCTCATGGTCATTCATTCCTTCCACCACTTCGACCTCGTCCGTCTCCAGACCGCCGAGGGGATAGATTCCATACTCACAGGGAATCGCTCTGCCGGACTTGATCCAGCTGGGGTTCGTGGCGTCGGTACCCAGCTGATCATCCGTTGTGCGGTAAACCTTCTCGGTGTGACCGTCTGCGTACCGAATGGTGCAGCCATCGGTGATTTCCTTGCCGTTCTTGTCGAAGTAGCGCGGCTTATCGTTTTCATAGAGAATCATGAGAACACCCTCCTTGATATTGATTACCGAGGACATATTCGCTCTGATCAGCGCACATAGCAAGTAACATTCCCTTACTTAGTGGCGACAAAACAGATAACTCTTAGTCCTTTCGGTAGTAGGCGCATTCATAGCCGTCTGCTCTGAGCGGAAGGTCCAAGGCCCAATCCGGGGGCTGACCCATGACAGCGCAGGTATCTTCCATAGAGCCTTCGCCTATGGGCATTTCCATGACAGCTTCGTCATGTACATGAAATACGATAGGATACCCGGCAGCATCCAGATTCAGCATGGCATGGGACAAAATATCCCGCGCAATCGCCTGGGTTGCATTTTCAGCCAGCTTTCCGCCGAACGTTTCCTGCTCCACCATCTGCCCGGCAGCGTTGGGCGCGTAGTAACCAATGGCGTCGCTCCCGAAACGGTTCATGGTGAAGTGCGGCGATTGGTAGCAGAGGTTTCTGCCGGAAGGAAGCCTCATGAGCATCTTGTCATCCTGCCAGTAGAGTGTGACTTTTCCGACGCGGGCGGAGGTTTTACTGCGGATCACTTTTCTGGCAGCGCGGTCCATGGCGTTCCAGAAAGCCACAATATTGGGGTTAGCTGCGCGCCAGGCGTCCACCAGCGGCTGCATCTCCTCCTCGGGCATCTTCGCTCCCATGGCCTTCAGTGCGCCGACACCGCCGCCAT
>JAFWZG010000059.1 GCA_017517385.1 Akkermansia sp. | reverse complement strand
CACAATGTGGAGGCTTCACAATTCGCCCGCTGGATTCGAGCCCGCTGGAAGATTGAGAACCAATTACACTGGGTGCTGGATATGGCCTTCAATGAAGATTCCAGTCAGAAGAGAGCTGGTAACTCGGCTGAAAACTTTTCTCGATTACTTCGGTTCGCACGAAACATCCTTAAACGCTACAAGATACGCACCCAACGAAGTTGTCCTACCGGTCAATGAAATTTAAGGCTGCCTTGCAGGAAGATTTTGCGTTAGAGGTGCTTAAGGCTGTTTTTGTATGGCCTGTTTTGCATGACACTACTCCAATGCGTTTGCCCTGGCGGAATGGGCTTTCTATATTTACCGGAAGATTGCCCTTAATTACTTTTTAATGCGCATACAATTTCGGGCTTGCCAGGCGGCAGCAGTTGTGCTACCCTGAAGGGTTATGAATGAAGCTACGATTCAAGATGAACTCTTCGCCGCCATCTGCCACAATGAGGCAGAAACGGCAGCCAAACTCCTACACACCGGAGCGAGAGTAAATGAGAGGTTCACCAATCAACTCACGCCACTCATGGTGGCAGCACGGGCCGGGTCTCATGCCGTCATCCCCGTTCTGCTGGCCCACGGGGCCCATGTAAATGAAAAGGATGGGCTATGGGGCCGCAGCGCCTTCCATTGGCTCTGTTGCCATGGTTTGGGCAGCCATTACCATATCGAAGCCCACACGGAGAGCGCCCGTGCCCTTCTGGCCGCCGGGGCGGATGCCTACCAGCCTGATGGTATGGGTGACACGCCGCTGATACTAGCTTTACGCCACAGGCTGACAAACGTCATTAAGCTCATCCACGCCTATAGCCCCATACCTAATGGCTCCGGGAATAAATGCATCATCCCTTGGCTGGAGCCGGACTACTATCGCAAAAGAAGCGTATACCCGAGCACATATACGGACGAAGAAATACACGCCTACTACATAGCCCCGCCGCCTCCGCGCCGCCCCGGCACTACCCTGCGGCGCAGCACTCCCCTTCCCTACGATGCCGCATGGGCCCACCAAGCCGACCTACACGCCACGGACAGGCGCGGCTACACCGCCCTGCACCATGCCGCAGCCATGGGGCTCTATGATGTGGCCGCCATCCTCATTGACCGCGGAGCGGTAGTAGATGCCCCCGCTCACTCCGGAGCGACGCCGCTCATGCTTGCCGCGCGCTGCGGCAGCTGGAAAGTAGGCCGGCTGCTGCTGGCACATGGGGCAAATGCCCACCTGACCGATTGCCACAAGCGCAGCGCCTTCGACTTTGCCCGAAGAGCCCATAATCATCGACTCTTTGGGGAAATATAAAAACAAAAAGGCATTCCCGAAAAAATTCAAACCCGGGCCACCAATTGGCAGCCCGGGTTCGTGTTACAAAAGCGGTCGCGGTGCACGCTTTACCAGCCACCGCCAAGGGCGGTGCAGAGGCGAGCGAGCGTCATGCGAATCTGCTGGCGGGTGGAGATGAGATTCAGCTCAGCAGAGAGCCAAGCACGCTCAGAGGCGGCCACGTTCAGGAAGTCACTCTCACCGGAGTTAAAGCGGCGCAGAGAGAGCTCAGCGGCCTCCTTATTAGCAGCTGCAGCGGACTGATACTGCGGGAGCTGGTTCGTGAGGCGGGCATAAGCGATGAGGCAATCCTCCACCTCCGCAAAGGCAGCCAACACCGTCTTGCGGTATGCCTGAGCGGAGGAATCGCGCTCCAGTTCCGCGATATTCACGTTCTCATTCAGAGCCGTGCGGTTAAAGATAGTCTGGCTGGCGCTGGCACCCAGGCTCCAAGCGGCATTTTGGAAGTAGTTAGCGAAGTCAGTGCCGGAGGAGGCATTCGCACGGCCGGTGATACTGAAGCTCGGGAAGAGATCCGCCACGCGAGCGCCGATGTTTGCCGTGGCGCGGTGGAGATTATACTCAGCCTGCACAATATCCGGGCGGCGGCGCAGCAACTCAGAGGGCAGGCCGGTGGGCACGCGGGGGATGCGGTTGTACGTGGTGCGGGAAGGCATGCTCAGGTGCACTTGGTCCACCGTGGTACCCAGCAGCGTGGCGAGAGCGTTCTCACAGCTGCGGATGTTCGCCTCATAAGTGGGAATCTGCGCGCGAGTGGAAGCGATGGTGGCGCGGGACTCTGCCAGCTCCAAATTAGCCACCATACCCACAGCTGCCTTCTGCTGCACGATGCGGTAGGTACGCTCCTGATACTCCAGCTGTTCGCGGGCAATGCGGAGACTCTCCTTAGCAGAAATCCACTCAAAATACGTGGTGGCAATGCTGGAGGCCAGTGCGGCGCGGGTGGCATTTGCCGCGGCCTTCGTGGAGCCGAGTGAGGCATAGGCTGCCTCTACCTCACGGCGCGTACCGCCCCAGATATCCGGGGTCCAGGAGGCAGAGAGAGCACCGGACCAGCTACCATGGGAAGTGGACGTAGTGAAATCACCGGCATTCGTACCGCTAAAGGAAACGGAGCCCGTGGGGAAAAGCCCGGAGCGGGTGGAGCGCAGGGAGGCCTCAGCCTTAGCGATGGCGAGCGCAGCACTTACCATATCAGGGCTGCTCTGGAAGCCACGGTTAATGAGCGCGGAGAGCTGCACGTCACCAAAGCTCTGCCACCAAGCCGTGAGGTCTTCATCACCGCTGGAGGGCGGCAAGGCATTCACCCACGTGGCGGGCAAGCCCTGATCCGGGGCGCCCGTAAAGTTCGGCCCCAGCTGGCATGAGCTCAGGAATGCAGCAAGTGCAAGAAGGGAAAGATATTTGATTTTCATGTGATGGAAACGAAGGAAAATGTGAGGTAAGAATTATTCGTGACGCAGGGCGTCGATGGGATCCAGGCGGGAGCCCTTCCAAGCAGGATACCAGCCAAACACGATACCGATAACAGCCGCTACGGAAACGGAGAGCACCATGGCGGAGACGGAGGACGATACGGGCCAGCCCATCTGCTCACTTACGATGGAGGACGCCAAGCGCCCCATAGCAATGCCGATGAAACCACCGATGGTGCACAGCAGCACAGCCTCCAGCAGGAACTGCCACATGATATCACAGGGGCGTGCACCCACAGCCATACGAAGGCCGATTTCACGGGTACGCTCCGTAACGGATACCATCATGATGTTCATGATGCCTACACCGCCCACCACAAGCGAAATCATGGCCACGGCGATAAGGAGGCTGCTGATGGTGGAGGTCGTCTCCGTCATCATTTTCACGAACTGAGAGCGGTCACGCATGTTGAAGTCATCCAGCACGCCGGGCTCCAGCTCATGCTGACGGCGCAGCACGGGGGTCATGGCATCCATGGCGGACTCCGGGGACTTGCCGTCAATCACCTGCACCGCGATGCTGTCCACCGTGCGGGTACGCAGCGGGTGGGGAGCATTCGCATAGGGCTGCAGGTCACAGCCGGGGTAAAAGTTCACGGCGGAGGTGGAGAAGGTATCCGTGGAGGAAACGGAGGCGCTGTTAGCGGCACCACCCTTGGAAATGGTGGCACTACCACTGGCGCCCATCAGACGCGTACGAATACTGGTCCAAGGCAGCATGATGCAGTCATCCTGGTCATTACCCATGCCATCAGCGCCCTTAGCTTCCAGCACACCGATGACGGTGAACACCACATCTTTAATGCGGATATCCTGACCGATGGGGTCCGTATCAGCATACAGCTCCTTGGCAATGGTCTGACCGATAACGCACACGCGTGAGGCTTCATTCACCTGCTGGCGGGTAAAGGAGCTGCCGTAAGCCACTTTCCAGCCTTCAATGGAGAGATAATGCTCATTACCGCCCATGATGGAACGCGGGCTCCAGTTCTGATTACCCACAATCACCTGGCCACTGGCACGCACCACGGGAGAAGCGGCCTTCACAAACTGGGGGCACTCGCGCATGAGCGCCTCAGAGTCCTCAGCATACAGGGAGGCACGACCGCCCATACCACTGCTCACACCGGCGGTGCTCACGGAAGCTCCGGAGATGGTGACCACGTTCGTACCCATGGAGGAGAACTTGTCAGCCACCTGCTTTTTGGAGCCTTCACCAATCTCCATAATGGCTACCACAGCCGCAATACCGATAACGATACCCAGCACGGTGAGCGCAGCGCGCATGGGATTACGCACCAGAGCTTTCAAGCAGGTTACAAGGAGAGTTCCTATTTTCATTTCTTCAGTGTGGCTGAGAGTTCATCAGATACGCCTTCGAGGATGAGGCCATCGCTCATGTTGATAGCGCGGTCCGTGAAAGCGGCGGTCTTGGGGTCATGCGTCACAATGATGACGGTAATACCCTTCTGGCGGTTCAAATCACGGAACATGTTCATGACTTCCACGGAGGTGGTGGAATCAAGGTTACCGGTCGGCTCGTCAGCCAGAAGGATACCGGGGTTATTAATGAGGGAACGGGCAATGGCCACGCGCTGCTGCTGACCACCGGAAAGCTGGGCGGGAGTGTGGTGCATGCGCTCCTTCAGGCCCACCAGCTCGATGAGTTCCAGCGCACGGGCACGAATCTCCGAGTTACTGCGGGCGGGATGGTAATAGTACGCAGGCATCATCACATTCTCCAAGGCAGAGGTGCGGGCCAGCAGGTTGAAGTTCTGGAACACGAAACCAATACGCTGATTTCTCAGGCGTGCGCGCTGGTTCGCATTCAGACCGGCCACATTCCTGCCGTCAATCCAGAACTCACCACTGCTCGGGCGGTCCAGACAGCCCAGAATATTCATGAGCGTGGATTTGCCGGAACCGGAGGCGCCCGTGAGGGAGACAAACTCGCCGTCATCAATGCGAAGGGATATGCCCTTCAGCACCGGCAAGTCAATCTCGCCCAAGTGGTACACCTTGGTGATATCTTTAAGCTCAATCATCTTCTGATAAAAGGGTTATAAGGAGACAGAGCGGAGCTTACATGTGCGGCCCACGCTGCTGCTGCACATTCTGACCGGGTTTGGCCTCCACACCACCGGCGCCACGGGGACGACGGCGCGGGCCATTCATACCGAAGAGACCACCCTGCTGGCCACCACGTGGACCGGCAGCAGCACCACCGACCATGGATACACCCGTCACCAAACTGGTACCGGCCTCAAGGCTCTCACCTGCCAGCGGCGTCACGATACTGCGGGTACCATCACTCTCACCGCGAAGCACGCGGACGGGAACGACATACTGGCCACGCTGTACCCACACCATAGCAGGCTCACCTTCGGCAGAGCCCTCAGCCCTTGCAGGAGCCTCAGCGGCACCCTCGCCTTCGGGGCCTTCTGCACGGGAAGGTCTCGGGCGGCGGGGAAGCTCAGCCACGGAGGGATCAATCTGCTCACGGGAGGGACGGAAATCAAAGGCGGCGTCCGGCACGAGGAGGCAATCCTTAATCTCACGCACGATGAAGTTGGCATTCGCGCTCATGTACGGCAGCAGGCGGCGCTCCGGGTTCTCAATGTCCACCTCCACGATGTAGGTCACCACGTTGGAGGACATGGTAGCGTTCGGGCGAATCTTGTTCACCACGCCGGTAAAGCTCTCACCGGGGAGGGCGTCCACCGTGTAGCGCACTTCCTGACCGGGACGCACCTTAGCGATATCAGCCTCATTCACGCTGGCCCAAATCTGCATCTTGCTCAGGTCACGAGCCACGAGGAAAAGCGTGGTGGCGCTCATGTTGCTCACCACCGTCTGGCCTACGTTCACTTGGCGCACCACAATCGTACCATCCACAGGAGTGGTAATCCGGGTGTAATCACGGTTACGCAGCTCACTTTCCAGCATGGCCTCGGCGCTCTGTAGCTGGGCCTCAGCATTCGCCATCTGAGCCTGAGCGCTCTCCAGAGAGGCGGCAGCATTCTCGGCTTGCGTGAGGTACTGGTCATAATCCATCTGGGAAAGAGCATCACCCACGCCCAGCTGGCGAGCACGCTCAAGGTCACGGTCTGCCTTGCGCTTGTTCACCTCGGCCTGAGAGATGTTGGCGCGAGCGGTGAGAATCTGAGCGCGAGCCTGAGCCACACTGGCCTCAGCACGCTTAATATCAAGCTCCACGATGGTATCATCAATTCGAGCCAGAAGCTGACCGGCCTTCACCTCGCTACCATAGTCCACGCGGTTGCCGTTCACATCCGTACCGAACTCCTCAATCTCACCGGTTACCTGTGCACCTACGTCCACAAGCTCCTGAGGCTCAAGAGTGCCGGTAGCCTGCACCTTGCTCACAAAATCCCCACGCACTACCTCTGTCGTGCGAAAACTAACGGCCTGAGCCTCTGATGAAGGCCAGTAATACCACGCAGCAGCTCCGCCACCTACAAGCACGGCTCCAATTCCCCATTTGATAAATGCATTCACAGCTGAGATTCTACTCCTTCCTGTCTTCTTGTCAAGTTATAAACACTAACAACCCGCGCTAACAGACGGGCCCTTATTTCGGAGAACGCAGCACGCTTCCTAATTCTACATAAAAATACAAAAAGCCGCAAAAAAAGATTGTCATTTTTTAACTACTTTATCCCCCTTCAAACGCCCGACACGATGCGTATCACAACATACGTTCCAATTCCGCCAGCGCCTCCTGCGCCGGCGCATGCCCGGCATCTATGGCCTTATTCAACCAATCACGCGCTAATGATAAGTTTTTCCCCACGCCCAGGCCTTGGGTGTACAGATACCCCATGAAGTATTGAGCGTGAGCGTATCCGCCCTCGGCTGCTTTCCGGCACCACTCCGCCGCCAGACAAGGGTTCCACTCCACCGGCTCACCCTGCACATACATCACACAAAGCGCATACTCCGCGGCATGGTTCCCCTGCTCTGCCGCAAGGCTATAACAGCGGAAGGCCTCATCCATGTTTTTCATCAGGCCTAACTCAGCATTCTCGTAGGCCTTTCCCAATCGCCACTGAGCATCGGCACATTTCTGCTCCACAGCTCGGAGGAAGTAATTCAGCGCCTCAGCCTCATCCACCTCGCATCCCACACCTCGCTCATACATAAGCCCCAGATTATACAAAGCAATCACGGAACCACCCTCGGCGGCGCTCTGCATCCATGAGAAAGCCTCGTACTCATCTTCTTCCACACCATTGCCCACCACCAAAGCCAGCGCAAGCTCCATCTGTGCAGGGGCATCCCCCTGCTCTGCTGCCTTGCGGTAATAAATAGCAGCCTGAGCAGCATCTACCGGCACCCCCTTGCCGAGGGCATACATTTCACCGAGGTGATAGCACGCAAGAGCATCCCCCATATCCGCGGCCTTTTGCAACCAATACGCGGAGTGAACAAAATCACGGTCCACCCCCTGACCATACAGATAACAAATGCCTAGCCCACAGCAGGCATCAGGGTTATCCTTCTCAGCAGCAACGCGGTACCAACGAACAGCCACTGAGGCATCTTGGGTGACACCTCTTCCATCTATGTACATCTGCGCTAAATTCAACGCAGAGAAAGCATTACCGCCCTCAGCGGCTGCAAGGTGCAAGCGGGCAGCTTCCGCCGGATTTTCCGGCACCCCTAGGCCGGCATCGTAAAGACAGCCCAGCCAACTTTGCGCCTCCGTATGCCCTTGCTCCACGGCTTTAGTACACCACTGCACAGACATAGCGTAATCTTGCGGCACGCCCTTCCCTGAGCCATGGAAACGCGCCAGCTGATACTGAGCCTCAGCGTTCCCACCCTCAGCGGCTCGCCTATACCACTGAGCAGCAAGTGCATCATCCTGCTCCACGCCATAACCGAAGTGGTAGCAATAGCCCAATTCATACTGAGCTTTGACGTGGCCTTGCTCGGCGGCCTTGCAATACCACTCCGCCGACTGAGCATAGTCCTGCTCTACTCCCTTCCCCACATCATAGCACAAAGCCAAGTTAAACTGAGCATTGACATCACCGCTCTCAGCAGACCGGCGCCACCATACGACAGCCTGAGCAAAATCTTGCGTCACCCCTTCGCCATCCCAATAAGCACAGCCTAAGTTGAACTGAGCCGGCACATACCCCTGCTCCGCGGCTCGAAGCAACCAGTGTACAGACTGGGTAAAATCCTGCTCCACCCCGTCGCCTATATCATAACAAAGGGCTAAATCATACTGAGCCACCACGTCCCCGGCCTCAGCCGCTCGGCGGAGCGTTTCCATTTCATCGGTAGGTTGTTGTTGCACAGCCGCATCTTATCCCGCCCACCCGACTATTGCAAGCAAAAAAAGCGCCCCTTTTTTTCATCTTTTTTTCATCTTTTTTTCATCTTTTTTTCATCTTTTTTTCATCTTTTTTTCATCTTTTTTCATCTTTTTTCATCTTTTTTCATCTTTTTTCATCTTCTCTACCGCGACCGAAAGGTATAGCAACAGTAATCCGCAAAGTACCTGAGTGATACTTTGCGGATTAGACTTGGATAGCTTATGTTAATCCTGCTTATCACCGGGAGAGATGAAGTCGGCGAAAATCTTGCAGGTAGCAGGCATGACAAGAAGGTTCAGCACCGTAGCGCTCACGAGGCCGCCAAACTGCACAATGGCCAGCGGGGCCAACAGCTCGCCGCCCGGCTGGTCCTTAGCCCAAATGAGGGGCAGCAGGCCGAGGATGGTGGTGAGCGAGGTCATGATGATGGGAATCACGCGCTCGGATGAACCGGCACGGATAGCTTCTTCCGCCGTCATTCCGCCCATCTCCAAAGCACGGTAGCGGTTCAGGAGAATGAGACCTGAGCGAATAGCAAAGCCAATAACCGTCACGAAGCCCACGATGGAGCTCACAGAAAGGATGGGGTGAATGTATCCCCCGCTCAGAACCGAGCTCACCGTATCAGGCGAAGCTAAGAACACGGCAATGATACCACCCACCAAGCAGAGCGGAATGTTAATGAGTGTAACCATGGCTCGGCGTACGCTGCCAAGAGAGCTGGCCAGCAGCAGCACAATGAGCACGCAGACGATGCCACCCATCAGGTACAAGCGGCGGCCCGCCTCCTCACGGCTCTTAATCGTACCGGCGTACTCCACGGAGCAGCCCAGCTCATGCATGGCGGGGTCCAGCTTCTCGCGGCAGGCGCGGGCGAGGTCACCGAGGTTACTATCCGGCGAGGGGTTACAGGAAATCATGGCCTTTCGGCGGGAGTTATCGCGCAGGATAAGGTTTGTCGTTTCAGCACGGTATACATGAGCCACCTCATTCAGCGGCACCTTCTTGCCACCGGGAGCCACAAGCTGGAGATTCCGAACGTCATCCATGCTGCGGCGCAGGTCATCATCCAAGCGCAGCACAACATCCCAGTGGTCCAGATTACGGATAATTTCACCCACCTGCATGCCGTTCATGGCGGCGGACACTTGGTCGGCAGCCTCGCTGACAGTGAGTCCGTAAGCGGCGAGAATCTCGCGGTTATACTCCACGTGGATAGTATCCACCATCACTTCACGGTTAGCTCGGGCATCAGCCACCTCGGGCATGGAAGCAAGGATTTCAGCGGCCTTTTTCGCGGCGTTACGAATCTGCGGGAGGTCATCACCGAAGATGTTGATGGCGATTTCGGAGTTCGAGTTAGAAAGCGCGGAGCTGATGCGGTGAGCAATGGGGAACCCGACCATGCCGGAAACACCCGGTATGCCGCGCATAGCCTCCTTGAACTGCTCGCGCATGCGGCGCTGGTCTCGCGAGAGGTCCACACGTACCACCAACTCACTGGCGCTCACGGGCTCAGCATGTTCATCATTCTCAGCACGCCCCGTACGCTGGGTGACGGTTTTCACGCCATCTATCTGCATGATTTTCTGCATCACTTGGCGGGAAATGCGCTCCGTCTCCTCCAGTGAGGTGCCGGGCACGCAGTTCACGAAGAGAGTATAGCAGTCCTCATTGAAGGGCGGCAGGAAGCTCGTGCCATACGTACTGCCCAGCCAAAGGGATGCACCGGTGACAGCCAGCAGTGCACCGAATACGGACTTGGGCCAGCGCAGGCAGAAGTTCAGCACGGGCATATACATGCGCTTAATGAAGCGGGCAGAGGCGGAATCCCCATCTTCGGTCTTCTTGCGGCTAACCTTAAACCAGATGATGCAAAGCGTGGGAATAAGGGTGAGGGCCACCAGAAGAGAGGCACCCAGTGCAAGCATATACGAGATACCCAGCGGGCGGTAGAACTGCCCTTCAATACCGCTGAGGAAGAGCAGCGGGGCGAACACCAGCAGAATGATGACGGAGGAATAGCTGATGGAGCTCACGATTTCATTCTTAGCTTCCATGAGCACACGATAGCGGCTCTTCTGCTTCTCAGGAGGAAGGGCCGCATTTCGGCTAAGATTTCGCCATGCGATTTCCACGAAGATGATGGCATTATCCACCACATCACCCACGGCTACGGCCAAACCGCCCAGTGTCATGATGTTCACCCCCAGCCCGAAGACAGGGAAAAGCGCCATACCAAAAAGCACGGAAAGCGGCATGCTGATGAGGGTGATGATAGCCGTGCGGATATTTAGCAGGGTGAGTAGAATGACGATAACCACCACCACGGCAGCAATGAGCAGCGTCTCCTTACCATTCTCCAACGAAAGCTCAATGAAGTCCGCCTGGCGGTAGGCGTCAGCATGCAGCTTCATGTTAGCAGGCAGGCGGCTGGAAGCGAACTCCTTCACCGCGGCATCCACAGCATAGGTAAGCTCCAGCGTGTTGGCACCGGGCACTTTCTGCACGGAAAGTACCACGGCTTCACGGCCGGCATACCCGGCATTACCACGGCGGGGAGCGCCGTCTATCCGCACCTCGGCCACGTCCTCAAGGCGCACAACACCATCGGTAGGATGGTCCGTCACAATAGCGCGGCGCAAGTGCTCAGGGGTGAAAGCGCGGGTGTGTTGCTGGATGGGGAGCTCCACACCGGCCACATCCTCCAGATACCCGGCAGGGATGCTGCTCTGGGCGGCCTCCACAGTGTTCCGCAAATCGGAAAAGCTCACACCGGCTTGACGCATACGCTCCGGATTATAGGCCACCCGATACTCAGGAAGGCGCCCACCCAGCACCGTGACCTGCCCCACTCCGGGAATGGCCAGAAGGCGGTTACGCAGCTCGAACTCGCCCACACGGCGCACCTCCAGAGGGTCCGCAGTTTCATCACCCTGAATGGCGATGACCATAATCTCACCTGTCACGGAAACGATGGGAGCCATCTCCGTTTCCACCTGCTCCGGGAGATTATCACGCACGGTAGCCATGCGTTCAGAAACAATCTGGCGAGCGCGGTAGATATCCACATCCCAGTCAAAATCCACCCACACAAAGGACAGCCCCGTACCGGAAGACGAGCTTACCTTGCGCACACCGGGAGTTCCCTGCATGGCGGATTCCAATGGGATGGTGACGTACTGCTCCACCTCCTCGGCAGAGAGGCCGCCGGCCTCAGTCTGGATAGTGACGCGGGGCTGCTCCAGCTCAGGGAACACGTCCACCGGCAGGGTGCCCACCAGCCACGTGCTCACAGCAGCGAGCACGATGGAGATAAGCACCACGGTGATGCGGTTCTTCAAGCAGAATGATATAAGAGCATTCATGGCTGTTTAGTGATCTTCACCTTCATGGAACACGCCATCAGCATGGAAGTGCCCGGCGCGGCGCTGCTGGCCGTCTCCGGGAATGATGTAGCGCAGCTCATAGCCACCCTTCACCACGATTCTCTGGCCCGGAGTAAGGCCATCCACCGGGGTCATCCCGCGGCGGCTGGTGCCGGCATGCACCTTCACCATGGCAAAACGCCCTTCCGCTACTTCCACAAATACCACGTCATCCACACCCACTTTCACCACGGCGGAATCCGGGATGGATACACGCCCGTGATCCTCGCAGGCATCATACAAATCCAAGCGGCAAAGCTGCCCGGGCTGTACGTTGGCGGGAATGCTGGAGGGATTGAAGTAAAGCTCGCGGGTGCGGGTGGCGGCGTCCACCTCCTCAGCCAAGCGCCAGACACCCTCCACGGCCACATGCTCACGGCCCACGGGAATGGTGGCACGCACGGCACTGAAGTGGGGCACATCCGAGCTGTAAATGGAGGTGCTGATTTCCATCTCAGCAGTATTGCTCATGGAGATGACGGGCTTGCCCTGCTCTCCCCAGCTGCCCTGAGTCACGCCCACATTACGCACAGAGCCATCCGCCACAGCGCGTACTTCCAACACGGTAAGGTTATCCTTCTCCACAAGAGTACCACCGAGAGTAAGCATGCTCAGGCGAGCCTCCACGGCAGCAAGTTCACGCTGATGCTGCGTGAGCTCTGCCTTTTTGTTGGCCAGCTCCACTTCCACATCCTTGTTTCGGGTACCGGCGGTAGAAAGCGCGGCAAGGCGCTGTTCCAAGGTTCCGATTTCTGCCTCACAGCGCTCAATAGAGGCATGAATTCTGATGACTTCAGCCTGCTGCTCCATGATATCCGGGCTCTGCAGAGAGTAAAGAAGATCACCGGCTTTCACCTGCTGAGCAGATTTTACATGCAGCGTGATGCGGCCACCACAAGGCAAGGCGTAGGTCTGCATGGCGTGGTCCGGGGTACTCAGGAACCCATAAAGGGAGTGGACAAGCACCTCCCCACGCTGCGGCACGGTCTCAATGCGCATGTTCATCAGGTCACGAGCGCGGGCATCTGCCTCCACGATGACAACCTCGCTGCCGCAGCTCTCGCCCGGAGCGTGATTATGCCCGGCATGACCGTGGTCATGCGTGCAGCCGGGGCCGTGCTGGTGCTCCTGGGCCGTTTCCGTAGCGGCGTGCTCATGGGCATGGTCATGCGTGCAGCCGGGACCGTGCTGGTGCTCCTGGGCCGTTTCCGTAGAGGCGTGCTCATGGGCATGGTCATGCGTGCAGCCGGGGCCGTGCTGGTGCTCCTGGGCTGTTTCCGTAGCGGTGTGCTCATGGGCATGGTCATGCGTGCAGCCGGGGCCATGCTGGTGCTCATGAGCCGTTTCCGTAGCGGCGTGCTCATGGGCATGGTCATGCGTGCAGCCGGGGCCGTGCTGGTGCTCTTGGGCCTTGGCTATAAAAGCAGAGGCCGTAAGAGAAAGAGTTAATCCGAGAATATGGGAAAATTTCATTGCTGGTTATGGGAAGGGTTAAGGTAAAGGAGTTTGGTCTGCACCTCAAGCAGGTTGACAAGGCAATCCAGATAAGCAAGGCGACGCTCGTATTCCAAGTGCCGGGCCTCTGCAAGTTCCAAGAGCTTGCTCTCACCCAGAGAGAAGAGGCGCTCTTGGCGCGCAGTGGCAGTTTCCAGTTCACGCAGGCGGGAATACTCCGAGCGGCAGTGGTTCTGAAGCAAGCGCTGCTGAGCCCCCAGCGCGGTGCTCTCCTGAAGAAGAGCGTGCCACGTCTGCAGGGTTTCGGCCTGCTTAAGATCTCGCTCAGCACCGGCCACGGCTATGGCCTCACGGTTGCGGTTCCAGAGAGGCAGAGTAAACTCCACTCCCAGAGCCCCCTTCTCCGTATCGTCATCCTCCGCAAACATGCCGGAGAGGCGCAGCTCCGGGAACTGCTTGCGAATCTCGGCCCGCAGCTCGTTTTCAGAGGCACCGTAACCGGCCATCTGAGCCTTGACGGAGGCTATACCAAGCAGCATATCAGCCCCGGGTACAGCCACGGCGGACGGCACGCCATGCGGCAACCCTCCTGAAGGATGAATACCGGTAATGGAAGGATGCAGCCCCAGCCTGCTCACCAGCTCTTGGCGCAGCGTAAGCTGTTCACGCTCCTGCTCCTGCACCTGCTTGATAGTTTCATTCAGGCGCTCCGTAGCCGTCTGAAAATCCGCAAAGGCCACCTCACCCACCTCATGCAGGCGAGTAATACGTGCCTGTTCATCGCGCAGCACATTCAGACGGCGGCGCATGAGGCTCAGGCGAGCATCTGCCGCTTGGCACTTGTAGCAGAGGACGTCCAACTCCATCATGAACATGCGCTCCAGCTCACGCACATTCCAGTAATCAGCCTCGCTGTACTGCTCCGCAATCTGCTTACGCAGCCCGGGAAGCCCGGTCACAGGAAGCGCCAGTGAAGGCGAAATGGAGTAATTCGTGATATTGTGGGCAAACACGCGCTCCAGCTCCATGCCCATCCCCGGATCCTCCCACAGGCCGGCGTACTCTGCACGCCCCTTACTGCGGGCATGTGTGAGGCGGGCCTTCAGTAGCTCCGGGTTCATCATCAGACCAATCCGGCGCAGCTCATCAGCACTGATGCTGCGGCGGGAGCCACACATCTGCACTGACACCTGATGCCAGTTCGTCATATCCGCGCTCAGGTCTATGGGCTGAGGGCTATACTGTGCACAACCCGTCACCAGCAAGGCGACTACTGCCGCCATATATTTGTATTTAAGCATTTTCTGTAAAATTGTAATAATGAAAAGGTTTACCCCGTGCGGGGCTTGTGTGAACAAAGTCACGCCGCGGCCTGTCCCGAAATCACGAGAAGACCTCAGAAAAACACTTCAAATCAACAGTGGCAGCGTCAGATGCCCCGGTGGTATGCCATCCGGCCATTTACTGCCCACGGCAGCCAGCTTCAAGCCGCGGTCATTCTGTTCACAACAAAAACCGGGGAGCGAAACCTCCTGCATCTTCACGCTCAGAATCACAGGCACCGGCGCCTCCGTATTACTCAGCTGCAGCTGATAGCTCTCATGCAAGCAGCCATGCTGCCGCGGGCTATCATGCCCATGCTCATGCCCTTCACAATGGCACTGACATACTTGCACATGCTCCATGTGCCCACATCCGCAATCCTTCACAAACGCACCCAGTCCCACCGCAGGCATTAGCAGCAGTGTCACCAGCAGACTCAACATCGTCCATAGGCGCGTCATCCGACTCTCATTTTACCCTTTCTTCCCATTTTGTCAACCTCATATGCGTTTTTTCCCGCATTCTCTGAACCAATACCTGCTTGCCATAACTTATGGTACACATAGACATACGTGTCCCAAAGATTTGGGACACGTTGATTTACGAATTAAAATTTACGATTTACGAATTAAAAGTAAGCGGCTTACGCCGATGTTGGGATAAAAGAAAAATTGTGCCAATGAACGGACTGTATGATACCCGGCCAAGGAGAATTCGGCAAAACACGCTGATTTTGTGTACACAATGGCTAT
>JAFWZG010000058.1 GCA_017517385.1 Akkermansia sp. | reverse complement strand
CATAGAGATGATTCATATTCCCGGAAAAACGCCTCTGGTACGAGAAGTGCTCAATAAACAAGTTCAGCT
Source organism: Akkermansia sp. (assembly GCA_017517385.1). Classification (GTDB taxonomy): domain Bacteria; phylum Verrucomicrobiota; class Verrucomicrobiia; order Verrucomicrobiales; family Akkermansiaceae; genus Akkermansia. The sequence goes on along the minus strand of JAFWZG010000058.1, from coordinate 45,089 downwards.
TTATAGAGCCATGGGAGTTGAACCACCTGTCGGTATCCTTTCATAGTGCCGCGTTCCGGGAATCCACGTTACAACAGGAAATCATGCAGCGCATCTGCGCCATTCCCTACGGGCATATAGCCACCTACGGCAGTCTCGGCCCAGCACGAAGCGTAGGAAGCGTGTGTGCGGGCAATCCCCTGCCCATACTCCGCCCATGCCACCGCGTGCTCCCAGCGCACAATCCACCCGGAAATTATCGCGGAGGTACAGCGCTCAAGCAAATACTGCTCCGGCTGGAGCAGACAGAAGCCCTCTTACAGCTCAACTAAATCACGGGTTCTTCCGCTGGACAATACTGATATTCTTCAGCAGGCTTCCTCGCTTACGGGCGCGAATAGCCTCCATCTGCTTGGAACTTGGTGCACCATTAAGGCGGTGATCCAACTCATCGCAGAGAGCGCGGCGAGCCAGAAAGCGGTTTATCTCCCGCTCTCGCTCGCGGTGACACTTCACCACGATTCCCGTTGGGCGATGAACAAGACAAACGCAATTATTCGTCTTGTTCACCTTCTGGCCGCCCTTACCACTGCCACGCACAAAGGTCTCCTCCAAATCACGCTCGAACACCTCCAGCGCTTTCATGCGCTGAAGGAGTTCATCTCGTTTCTGAGGGGAAACCGGCATGGCTTTATACAGTCACCTCACCACTAAGCGGCTCCCCGGGCGCAAAACTATGGGAACCGGTGACGGTGAGTTTCTTCACGTTCTTAAGGCTGGGCACACCAAGCGAATCCAGAGAATCCACAAGCTTGTAGAGCTTGCTGTCCAGCTGAACGATGGGGGCCACCCCACCGCACTCCGGAGCAAGGCTCATCAAACCGGCCTCATTGATTACCACCGCATCAGAGCGCAGCAAGAGCAAATCACTACATGTCTTTACCGGGAAGAAACGGCTGCGGGGTACACACACGGCACGGGCAGCGGGGAAGCACTGAAGAGCCGCACCCATGGCTGTCTCCAGCTGGTAAACTTTGGCTGTGGAAGCATCACGAGGATCCACCGTCTTGCTATTGCAGATAACAGGCAGGGGCAACACACCGCCGTTTACCTCAAGATAGTCACGAAGGGCATCCAGACGAATCCAAAGGTTATTGGTATTAAAGTAGCGGTGCTTGTCGATGTTCTGGAAAGCGGGCACATCTTCCTCTGGGCACTGGGCACTTTCGCGCAGGATAGGCTGGCCATCAGCCACGCGAGTAGCCAAGTGTCCGCCCTTCTTATCCGCCTCTGTACGGCGGGTTACTTCCATCACGAAGGGAGCGCCACTCTCCGCAAACCAGCGCAGGAAGTGGGTATCAAGCTGAGCCCCCAGATTATCAGAGTTAGAAACGAACGCATACTTCACACCGGCAGCCAGTAACTTATCCAGCCAACCACTACCCACCAAAGCGGGATAAATATCCCCATGACCGGGCGGACACCACTCCAGCTCGGGATTGGCGGGGTGGCTCACCGGTTCCAGCGTGTCGGGAAGCAGTTTCGGCACTCGGTTCTGAATCATCTCCACCTTATCAGCATCCGCAAAGCCATCCTCAGCATAACGAGCAAGGTGGGCCATGGTATCCTCACTGGTAGAGAAAGAGTTCATGAGCAGCAAGTTCACAGGATACCCCGCTGCAGCGCGCAGGCTCTTCACCTGACGTACGATAAGATCTAAGAAGGTAACTCCCGGTTTAATTTCCAGCAAGCTCTTAGCCTTCTGCAGCCCCATGCTGGTACCAAGGCCACCATTCAGCTTAATCAGCACGGTCTGCGCAAGCATGTCAGCCTCCGCGGCTGGGGTAGATGCCACGAGAGCCTCCCAATCCGCCACCCCCTCAGCTGGCACAATATCGCTCTCGGGAATCACCATGCTCTGCTTACTCTCCAGCACATGCACACTGTGGCGAAACGCATTTATGGCGGCCTCAGAGAGTCCTACGGACTTCATCTTGCTTTCAATAACATCAAAGCTGCTCATGTCACACATTATAAACGCAGGCGCCCACACTTGCAACAGCAAAGTGTGGGCGCCTTGCAGGTTTTCTGAAAAATCACCTGAGCATGTTCAAAGCTCTCTCAGTGGCGACAAGTGCCGCGGCGACATCTTCCTCCGAGTTATAAAGCGCAAAGGAGTAACGCGTGGTACCAGTCGTTCCAAGGTGCTGCATGAGAGGCTGGCAACAATGGTGCCCTGTGCGAACGGCTATCCCCATCTGGTCCAGCAGGGTGCCCAAGTCATAGTGATGCACACCGGGGATAACCACTGAAACAAGAGCCCCGCGGCCATCACGCGGCCCAAGCAAGTCAATACCCCCAAGTGCTTCAAGCCCATCATATAGTGCCCGAGTAAGGCTCTGCTCATGAGCATCAATTTCAGCAAGGCCGATATTTTTCACATAATCCAGCGCAGCCGCAAGCACAATATTGCCGGCGATGTTCGGCGTACCGGCCTCATATTTGAAGGGGAGCTCATTGTATGTGGTGCCGGAGAAAGATACCTCTTTAATCATCTCACCGCCACCAAGCCAGGGCGGAAGTTCCGAAAGGAGTTCCTCCCTGCCCCAGAGCGCACCGGTGCCGGTGGGAGCATAAACTTTATGGCCGGAGAACACGTAAAAATCAGCACCAAGGCTCTGCACATCCACAGCCATATGAGCCGTGCTCTGGGCGCCATCCACAAGGAAGAGGCAATCCGAGCGATTCCGTTTCGCCGCCTCTATCATCTGCGGAATAGGATTCACCACGCCCAGTGCATTTGAGATGTAAGGCGCAGCAACGATACGCGTGCGAGGGTTGAGCATGCCGAGGTAGGCAGGCATGTCCAGCGTCAGTTCCGGGGTGAGCGGAATAGGGCGTAACACCGCCCCGGTGCGGGCACACAGCATTTGCCAAGGCACAATGTTGGAGTGGTGCGCATCCGTGGTTACCAATATCTCATCACCCGCGCTGATAAGCCCAGAAAGAGCCAAAACCTGAGAGACAAGATTAATGCCGGCCGTGCAACCGGAAGTGAAAACAATTTCACGCTCTGAGGCAGCATTCAGAAAGCGAGCCACGGTGCTGCGAGCCTGCTCATGCTGCTCGGTAGCGAGACGGCTGAGGTAATGAGCCCCGCGGTGGATATTTGAGTTTACCTGCTCATAATAATCCAGCTCAGCCTGCAAAACGGCCAGAGGCTTATGAGTGGTGGCTGCGTTATCAAGATAAACCAGAGGACGCTTGCCAACGCGGGTGGCAAGGATGGGAAAGTCAGATTTCAGAGACATCATGTCCATTGGGGAAAGATACAATCAGTGAATACCGCGGATGTGGTCTACCATGCGGTAGGCCTGCTCAGGGACGTACTCCTTCCAAGTATTGTCAGAATCATTAATCATGCGGATGATATCACGCGGTGTTTGGAAAAGAAGCTTCTGATTGAAGTAGGGTACGGAGACAATATCAGCATTATCCAGCAGGTACTTGTAAAGGTGAACATACTTGGTGGGTGCCTCATAGGTGCCGGCCGTTACAAACTCGCCGGTACGGCGGTTAATCCAAGGCGTGACGTATAGCTTGGTGCGGTTCAGGAAGAGGCTACCCATATCCGAAAGAATACCACCGGGGCTATCCGTGGCCCACTTATCCTTGAAGAGTTCGTTAAGTAGGCCAATGGAAAGGGCGATTGCTATGGGCTCCTTCGTAAATTGATTGAGCAGTGTGGAGATGCGGTGGAAGTGCGTGATATTTGTCACCATCACAGTCTTGCCGCATGCGGCCAATGCATCCGCGCGGTCAATAAAATCCAGCAAGTCCACATCCTTCCCGTCCCCTCGCAGAAGGTTAGAAAGAGAGATTTCGCAAATGTCCACCACGCTCTCACGCTGAGCCTCCGGGAGGCTTTCATAGAACTTGGCACGCACCGCGTCCATCATTTCCAAATGGATGTTGCACAGCGGCTGGAAGCTACCGCGCATCAGCACGATAGGCCGCTTATAAAGGAAATCCGCAGGCTGAGCGACAGTGCCATCCGGACGGAACAGAGTAGCCTTGCTCAAGCCACTACGCACAAGCTGGAGCGCCAGAATGCGGTTATCAAACATCCCAAAGCCATTCCCGGAAAAACGCATGTAATCAATCTCAAACATGCTGCGGTCCAGATTATCCCCTACACTGGAAACGAACTCCTCCATGTGGTCTCTCTTATAGAACAGTGAATAGAGCAGGTTCACACCCAGCACGCCCAGAATGCGCATCTGCACAGCATGATCCGGCACCAGAAGGCGCACGTGCATCACCAAATCACTCGGCTCTGCCTCCGGGCGCAGCTGAAAACGCACTCCCATCCATGCACTCCAAGGCCCGTTATCGCGGTATCCCTTGCACTTCACTGTATTGCAGAATGAGAAGAAACAGCTCTCAGCTCCGCGCTTTGCTCCAAGGCGGTTAATGAGCTGAGAATACTCATAATCCATCATCTGCACAAGGCGCTCCTGTGACACATAACGGCGAACAGGTCCGTACAGGGTGTCGCTCACCGTCATATCATAAGCAGATATCGTTTTAGCGACGGTACCGGCAGCGCCTCCGCTCCGGAAGAACCAATTAGCCGTTTCCTGACCTGCTCCAATTTCTGCAAAGGTTCCATAAAACGCCTTATCCATGTTGATACGGAAGGCCTTTTCCTGAGTTGCGGCGAGTGTCTGAGTCTCGGAAGACATAAAAGTGACAGGGTGTTAAATGGTGTAAAATCAGAAAGGTAGAGGCAGAACCGGCTGAGTGCGCATGGGGCGAGGAGGCGAAAGCTGGATGGTGTTATCCACGGAGGGCTGGTTCGGATCCTCTGCCACATCATCCATTTTCAGGGTAACATCCTCAGCGGAAGCAACGCTGGACTGGGTGAGATCATCCGCGCTCCTGTAGCGAGGATTCAACGTAGTAACACAGCCGTAGGGATCCTCACCGCGAAGAGCAGGCTCTTTGGGCAGCACAGGTACTACTGGCAGCACACGGGTAGCCCCCGGGCCAACGTCCAAGAAATCCCCCAGAGACGGGCTGCCATCGCCATGCACGGCACAGCTGCCCAGTGTTACGTCCCCCTTGGGGAAAAACTCTCTGTACGTGGGGCGCACATAAGCCACCTTGCCATCCTGCATGGTGCTTTCAAAGCAGAAGTTCGTAGCACGATGTCCGGAAGATAGACAGATTTCCACTTCTTCGGTATCAGAAGGCATAGCTATTTCCGCATTCGGGAAATGGCCCTCAGCGGCTTTGAATACAGCCCCCAGCACAGGAGCGCAGGTATCACTGGCAAAGGCCTCGGGATAAATAGCATGATGATCATTCAGGAAGCCCATCCACACACCGCAGGTAATATCAGAATCATACCCGAAGAGGGTCGTATCAGCAAAATCATAATTCGTACCACTCTTTACCGCACCCTTGAAAGAATCCGGCAGGAAGGGGCGTACACGAGCAGCCGAACCATTAGTCAGACTTTCCTGCATGATGGAGTGTAAGCGATACGCTGTACAAGGAGAGGTGCAGCTGACTAACTTACGTGAAACGTCATGGGGATTCTGCCAAAGCACGCGGCCATTACTATCCGTGATTTTCGTCACTATATAAGGCACCACAGGACGCTTACCGGTATTCGGGAAAACGGTGTAGGCGAGAACCATCTCACGCAGGGACATAGGCTCTGTACCCAAGTACACACGGGGATAGTATTGCGGGCGCGCTTCCGTGCTCTGAGGATTGCGCTGCGGAGGGGTAATACCCACGTTCATAAGGGTATTAGCGAAGGGTCTTGCGGCTCTGGCAGGATTGGAGCCCAAGGCAATACCAAGGCGAGCAGATGCGGCAATTTTGGACCAGCAAAGAGCCTGACGGGCGGTCACGGAATCAAGATAGCGACCGCGCTCCACTTCCATACCCCACTCACCCAGAATACCTTCCGAACCACCGATACCGGCCAAGCGATTATCCAGAGCATCATCTACGAGGCGAGAACAAGGCGTGTAGCCATTATCAAAAGCACACATGTAAAGGAACGGCAGCAACGCCGTTCCTACAGGGCGACGCCCGCTTTCGATGAAGTCATAATTATCTCGCTCAAAGCTACGGCCAGCCACGTACACGAGAGTCGCACCGGTTCTGCTGTCCACGGCATAAACAGCACCGTCCAGATAGCGGTGACGAGCAGCATCCGGATTTTCGGTATCGGAAAAACGCACATGCTCGTAGTCAGGCCTGCCCTCAATAGCCTCAAGCTGAGCAGCAAGTGCAGCCTCTGCGGCCATCTGCATATCCCGATCGATGGTGGTATAAATCCGAAGGCCGGCACTCTTTACGATTTCTTCACCTCTCACCGGATCTTGGAAGATGGAAACAGCGAGCTGCTGAACGAGATAATGAAGGTGTGAAGTCTGGCGTCGCAGCGGCTTGGGAGAAAGCACAAGGGGCTGCTGCTTCAAACGCTCAGCTTCCTCCGGAGTCAAATAATTCAGGCGCTGCATGCGGTCAATCACATCATTACGCCAACGCTGATTAAGCGCAAAGTTACGGATGGGATTATAGTTCTCCGGGTTTTTAATAAGGGCGGCAAGGCTGGCGCTTTCACGCACAGTAAGATCAGCAGGCTCTTTGCCGAAATAGCCAAGAGAGGCCGCGCGAATGCCATAAAAACCACGGCCAAAGTAAATACGATTGAGGTAAAACTCCAGAATCTGGCGTTTATCGTATTTCTGTTCAATGCGCATGGCAAGGAAAATCTCCACAATCTTGCGCTCATAGCGGCTACCGCCGCGAGCCAGAGTGCGCCGCTCCAAATCATAAGCACCACGTGCAAGCTGCTGGGTGATGGTGGATGCGCCCTGATTCGCACCGCCGGCAATAATAGCCTCTCGAGCTGCTCGGATAATGCCCACCGGGTCAAAGCCGTTATGAGTCCAGAAGTTCTTATCTTCCTGAGCCACGAGGGCATCAATCATGCTGGGCGATATGCGGTCATAGGTAACATAACTGCGATTTTCGTCAAAAATACGCCCTATTTCCTGGCCATTTCTATCATAGATAACACAGGGATGATCCAGATTATTAATATCTTCGAGGTCAAACTCTTCCGCCCATTTCTGGTACTTAGCGGTAATAACTGTGAAGCCTACATAACCGGCAATACCAACGAACAGCAGAGCAACGAATCCCACTATAGCCAGACGCATCAAGAAGCGCTTCCACCTGCTGCCGGTACGGGCAACGGGCTCCTTACGCGTCTCCTTGCTGCGGCGGCGAGATTCTGCGGCTTTCCGCTTGTTCTGATACTCATCAAGGTCGTCCATGCTCTGTGGGTATACGATACCACAAAGAGCACATTAATTCAAGGCCAAATGGCGGGAGTGCGTCAGTTTTTACCACTTGCTGTCGCAGGTCCGCGAAGGTACAGGAATAAGACAGCACACAGAACAGTAATAACAGCACCCACCGCAGTGGAGATTCCTATAGGAAGCGCGATACCACAATCCGGCGCATTCAGAAGATAAGTGGTGCACACGGTCGTCATGAACAATGCCGGCGCTGTTACAATCCAATGGAAGCGCCTGCGCTGCCGAAGCAGTACGGCCAGCGTCCACAAGGTAAAACAAGAGAGCGCCTGATTAGCCCACCCGAAATAGCGCCAGATAATACTGAAATCCACGAATGAGATAATAATAACACACGCGAAAACAGGTATGGCCACCTGCAAACGCTTAACGCTGGATGACTGGCTAAGCCCAAACGCCTCCGCCAGCATGAGACGGCAGCAGCGCAAGGCCGTATCTCCACTCGTGATTGGAAGTACCACAACACCCAGCACTGCAATGACAGCCCCAATCGGCCCCAGCAGCCATGTACAAGCTTGGTCTACTGCAACTGCTGGATTTGCCATGGTAAGCTGACTAAATGTCACCCCCTGCTCGCCATCCTGAAGAAGTTGAGGAACAAGTTTACCGGCAGCGTCCGCCACAAGCGCGTAATCCGTTGCAAGCTCGCGAAGACTCAACCCCACAACGCACCATATAAGGGCTACGAGCCCTTCCACTACCATTGCACCATAAAAAACGGTACGCAGGCGGCGGGGGTCCTCCATGCAGCGCACCATCATGGGGCTTTGCGTAGCATGAAAGCCGGAAATTGCACCACAGGCAATGGTAACAAAAATCATGGGCCAGACACTCAGATTTTTTGGGTGCCATGCCTTCGTCACATCAAGCTCAGGCAGCACTGACACCTCCGGAGTAAAAAGCAGCATGACGGACAGTGCCACAGCCATGAAAATAAACAGAACACCAAAGAACGGATAAACTCTGCCAATGAGGGCATCTATGGGCAGAATTGTGGCCAAGAAATAATACCCCAGAATAATGACACTCCACCAGACAACGGAAATGTCACTCACCAGTGCATGCAACATGCCGGCCGGCCCAGCAGTGAACACCACGCCCACAAGAAGCATGAGAACGATGCACAAGCCTCGCATAGCCAAGCGCGCAGGAGAGCCGAGATAACGCCCCACAAGCTCAGGAAGAGTCTCGCCGTCATGCTCTGCACATGCCACGGCAGACAAAAAATCATGCACAGCCCCCGCCAGCAAACAGCCCAGCACAATCCAAAGCAGAGCCGCGGGGCCAAACAAACAACCGGCCAGCGCACCAAACACCGGCCCTAGCCCGGCAATGTTCAGCAGCTGTATCATAAATACACGCCAGACCGGCATGGCCACATAATCCACACCGTCATGAAGCCTGACGCAGGGCATAATCATCTTGTAATCCACCCCATACACCCGCTCCGCAACCTTACCATACACGAAATATCCCAGCACGAGGACAAGCGCGCAGGCTGCAAACACCACCAAACCGCTCATATCTATGCACCTTACTGTTGAGAGCCTGCGGCACGCTGCTCCATAGGAAGCACCCAACGCTCGATGGCACCTTCAGCATACGCCCCATAAATGGAGGTGGGGTCAATATTGCGCATCTCATTATAAATGGCGCGTAGACGAGCAGCAGAACCTCCATTGCGGCGAACATGTCCGGCATAGGCAGCTATGATTTCCTGACGTTGGCGGCGGGAATAACACCCCTCAGAAATGAAGGCTCGCACAAAACGATGGGCTGCATCAAGGCTCATCTCCTGCATTTTCTGCCCCACCTCAAGCATACCGGTGGCGTTCGTTGCAAGAGAACCCAGCCCGGTGCTTACGCCCTGCCCAAGCGGATTGGCAGGCATACGCACATTAGGCATATCCGCGGCCTCAGCCAAGAATGCAGTCTGCCGCGGCCCGCTAGCACTGCGAGCTTTTTTCAAGAGTTCTTCCTGCTCTCTGTAATCTTCAATAATCTGCTGGACGGCAGTACCGGCAGTTTCAGCATCCTTCATCTGCTCAGCCCCCTGCACCACACCACGCAGGTTTCCCTGCCCATCCACAACAGCCAAGCAGGGATAACTCCAAATACCACCGGGCAAGGAAGCATCACCCATCACCTTTCGGTACTCGCGCTGTTCGCGCTCATTAGGCAGCTGGTAGACAGGCACCTCAAGGAAGACGGCCCCGCGGACATAACGCATAATCTGACGGCGACTTACAAAATCCTCACGGAGCTGCTCGCTGATACGGTCATAATTAGCACCATAACAGAACAGCACTACTGGTTTACGATCCGTTGCCTTGCCAAGGGCCGTCTGATACTCGGCCGCCCCCAGCCGGGGAGCAAGAATAGCCGTAGCAACGAACAAAAACATTGAAATGACTCGGAACATAATCTTATCTGAATATGTGTGGAGGGGTTATCTTCTCTTAACTTTAATCCTCTGAGGCTGTATTCGCACTTTCACGCAGGCGCTTACCATACACGTAGAAGCCAACGACGGATGATTCCCATTTATCGCCCTCGCGAAGCAATCTCACGAAGCGGGCGGAGGGAGAAGCATCTCTCAAATCACAGCGCAGTACTGCACCTGACACTTCGCACGTAGCACGCACCGGAGCCCAGTTCTGGCCATCATCTGACACCTCAATCTTGAAATCACGGTCACGGCGGGCATTTTCGCCAAACAAGCAAACCACACCACTGAGGCGAGAGTTATCCTCCAGCTCAACCGTCATGCCGGAGTTTCCTTCAAACTTAGCGGGAATATTACCACCATGCTTCTGAAGTACGGCCCAGTGCAAACAGCAGTGAGGCATCTGGCCGGGAGACAGCGTTGTTGCCGTGCGGATAAGACCATTCGCAGACACGATTCTGCCGGGGAAGCCGCGGAAACGGAAGCGGTTACGGGGGAACTTCTTCTTACACTTGCGGTATGCTAAGCGGCCAATGGCCTGGAATGTGCGCCTGTCACCATTCGTGGCGGAGGTGTAAATAGCCTCGCCAAGTGCAGCCCAAGTAGCATCAATAGTGGAACGAGTAGCGCGAGCTCGGCTCATCGTCTTAACAATAAGCTCACTAAACTCCTCCTGAAGACGCTCATTTTCCTCAGTGGAAGTTGAAATGGAGGCGATATAATCCAAGCCCCATGCGAGCACGGCGCCGGAATACTCCGGTTTGTCCATCAGTACGTTAAGAGCCTCCTTCATGTAAGCGAGCTGCTCTTCAGTATTCGGGCAGCCGGAGATGTGAGCCGTAAGCAGCGGGCCGATATCCCAGCGGTTCGTGCCATAAGAATCGCACTGCTTAAAGAAGGCGGCGAACATCTTGTTTCTGTCACGACGATTGGGCACAAGCGGCAGCAAGTGCGGGTAGACGTAGCGGCTCAGAAGAGTAGCGGCGCAGTTATGGAACTTCTCGGCCAGAGTCTCCACCACGCGGTCATGGTAGTCCTGCCACTTTTCACGATTTTCAGGAGCTTTCTGCTTCAGGTATGCGGCATATGCCACCCAGGCCGGCCAGTTCAAAGGCTGGCTGATAACAGCGGCATCAAAACATTCCAATGCGCTCTTCGTCATGCGGCGGGATGCCATCAGCTCAGCAAGAGCAAGCAGCTGGTCAGAAACAACGGTCTTATGGCGGTCCGTGTACAAATCCTGCATGAGAATAAGGAAATCCCAATCATGCAGCCCCCAGAATGTTTTGTGCATGCCGTGCTGCCAATAGATGGAATAGCTCATTCTCCAATCATTTCCCACGCGCACGGTGTAGGCACAGTGACCGGGTTCACCCATAGTCATGGCCGGAATACCAACTGCCAGTGCACCATATGCACCATAGTGAGAGCAAGCACCACACACACCACCGATTTCACGGTGAGCCCAAGCTGTGGTATTACGTGTATACTTAAGAATAGGCCCAAGATAATCAGCAGAGAACACTGAGTCACCGGCCACATTTCTCAGGCGGTACACAAGCTGATTACATGCACCGAGATATCCCTCCGCGGGAAGGCGAACGTTATCTCGCTGCCAGGCCAGAGACTGCGGGCTACCCCAACCGGAAGGCTCGCGGCAGCCAGTTACAATTCGGGTTTCCCAGTACTGAAGCGTATCAAATATCTTATTCAGCTTCCCTTCCTGGAAACTACTGAAGTAATATGCAAAGCGAGCAAGCATATCCGCCTCAGAGTATCGCTCACGAGCAAACTCCGTAGCAGTTGTAGCCGCGATACGGCGGGCCACCGGGTCCTGCATATCTTCAGAATAGCGGGAGTAAATGGCAGCCAGATAAATAAGCCCCTGCCCCAAACGATCCGTCGGGCCCGAGTACATCACACCATTAATCCAGTCTAAATCACTTGTAAGCTCGAAAAGCATTGCAGAGCCCATGCGCTGCTCGGTAATGCGGCGAATACCTTCGTATCCAATCTTACGAATAAGGGTGATTCGCGCGAGGTCCAGACGATTGGCAGGTTCCGCCAAGAAAGCCCAGATAGCCTCATCACTACCATTCCCCAGCTTGCCCATTATCTTCTCCAGCAGCTCCTTGTAAATCACATCCGGCTGCTTCCATCGATCCGGAGCATAATCTTCACTACGGAAATTGGTACGGCCATCATTGCTCTTCTCCAAGCGTTCATATGCCTCAGCCAGCTTTTTGGCGTTGCGTTCAATACTTCGCACGCGCGCAGTAGGACACACCCCGGGAATGACCTGCTGGGCAGGGTCTTCCGGGACATCTGCCTCAGCAATTTCCCGCAATGGTGCGGGAGGAGCAGGCTGCGGCATATACGAGTTCGGATCCTGCTCTATCGCGCCGTCTCCATCATCCGCGCCTTCCCATGCGGTGTCATCCTCTCCCTCCACGTCCATGCCGACCATATCAGAATCGTTCATACTTACACCACCATCCTCATCAATAACCACCCCCTGAGATGTGTCTATCTCATCAGAAGACGTTGAGTCGGAAGAGGAAGCATCAGGCGTCTGCGTTACCGGAGCGGAGGCTACCGGACGCGACGGAGACGAGCCCGAGGGCGCGGACGCCACCTCATACAACCACGACACGAGGTAGCCGCCAACCATGGCGGCTAGGACAAAAGCCAGAAGTCTGACCAGATTTGTTGACATAAGGAAAGAGGGAAAATGAACCGTTAAGGATTAGGATGGCGATTTCGAATGGCACGCAAAGTACGCTCGGCCTTGTGGCTGATGAGAGAATCTGAGTGGTTCAGAAGACTCTCCACAAAGGGAATCGCCTTATCCGTTCCATAATCAGCAAGATATTTGAGAGTAGAATCCAGACGCTGCAGCTCAGAATCAGCTGAAACGTCAGCCAACAACTTCTCCTCAGCATGAGAACCGAGATTACCAATAACCTGCGCCCAAGCTACAGGATTGGCAGACCACATCTGCACTACAGGATCTACCATCGAAGCCGGATTCTCACTTATGAGACGATTCACCACCTTCTGAGACAAGGGGCGGCCATTTGCGCGGCAGCTATCAAAATAACTCCGCATGTGTTGCACGGACTCCTCATGGCCACGAGGAGCATATGTCACAAGGGCTTCCACGATAGCCTTATATGTTTCCTCTTCTGCTTCCCAAGGGTCTCTGAGCACCTTCAGAATGGCCCTGTGAATATCCGTACGCAGAACCTGCACATCTACATTAGTCAGCATTTGAGCCGCAGCGCGCACACGCATGGTGTCCAGACACATCAGTTCACTGATATTCGCCGGCACAAAGTTAGGATTACGAGGAGAGCTCTGCACATCCTGAGAATAACGGCTCACTATGTTTGCCTTATCAGCACTGAAGTTGACCTCATACACACCAGCCTCCGGATTACTGCTCACAATTCGCCCGAAGCGAGACAATATCTCAGCTATATTAGCACGACGGCTACGGACATTCACCACCACAAACAAGGCACCATCGCGGCAGGTATAGGCGCGTGTATATTCAGCCTGCAGAAGGCGGGTAAGAGACTCTCGAACCAACGAACGGGTAGACGTCGTCTGGTTATCCATGTACACGGCATAATGAAGTTGCCCCGGGTGCTCCTCATGAATCCGTCGGAAAACGGCCAAATCATTATTGGTAAGCACAGGCCCTCCGTTTTCAGCACCGGCATCCGCCGTAAGCTCTGAGGAAGACTGAGAAGAACTATTCATCTGCGCAACATTCTGATATCCAACACTACCGGGCTCATCCTCGTGCCAAATGAAAGGCATGGCCACGCCCATACCCATCATCACAACAATACTAATCGATATGATAAACTTATGGTCTCGGAATGACGGCAGAAGGCAACATGAGGCAAACAGACAAAGCCCCACTGAAAGCATTAGCTGATACTGAGTCTCAAGCTGATTAATGGGTGTTTTCAACGTATTGCCAGCGCCCACCATGAAAAGAAGAACACACGAAAGGAACAGAACTACGGCCAGCCCACAGCGCACCTTCCCCCTAAGACTATACGGAGCATCCTTGGACAAAAGGCGGCGCATGCGTTCTGCTCTCGCAATCTGACGCTTCTGTATGCGCCTGTGCATACCAACTGCCTCAGTAACCTCAGAAGAGTGGGAAACTCCAGCCTGAGCAAATTCCTCACCTACACATTTGGAACAAATATCCTGTTCCGCAGTAGACGCGATAAACTTATTCTTGCACCTGATACATTCCTTTTCCACGCCGACATATATAGCAAAAATCTACACATTTTGCAAGCCTGTAATCTGTACTTACCCAAAAAAGGAGTCCGTTTCAAATCTACAGGTAGTAGAATCGGGCAGTTGTGAACGTCTTTTAACTCGCTAAGTCGCCTTTTTATGAACAGATATCACACAAAAATAGCTTGAATGCAACGCAGTTTTGACGCTAGGCTCATAGAACAGCAAGCCTAGATACCACTTTTATGGCATCTTAGGCTTGCTTAATCTCACCCTCAAAAAAGCATATAAGGACGGCGCGATTATTCGCCGTCCTGCACTTCAGTATCTTCAGTCTTGTCCTCATCAGCGGCGGCCTCATTATCAGCGGCAGCCTCATCAGCAACAGTATTTACCGCGCACACATCTACTTCTGCACTCCCATGCCCCTCCTGAAAACAAGCATCCTCAGACGCGCTGCCTTTGTCACACCTCAGCGACATTGGCTCCATACCAGCGTGAGGGAATCTCTCCGCAACAACGGAAACATTACCCTCTTCAGGAACCATCAATAAACCACCCACCAAAAAGCCAACAACAACTGCAGCGCATGCACCCATAACCCAAGAACGACCATAGGGTGAGGTAATCGCCGCTTTTACTCGCACAAAGAAAGGAAGTTTAGCCTTCGATGTAACCTCGCTTTCAGCAAGACGGTTATGAAAATCTTCCAGAAACCGCGACTCAAAATCGGCCTCAGGGGTTAACTCCACCCTCAACGAAGCAAGCGCCTTCACCAGCTTCTCCTCATCCTCATGCGTCAGTTCCTGTAATTCCTTTTTCATAATTGTGATTTTGTGGTTGTTCGAAGTTTGTGACCGGTACTGTCAGCTATATGTTCAAAAAAATATCAAAAAAAGTTTATTTAATCCGCCAATCTTGCCAGCTCAACTTGCCTGCAAAGCAAATCCGGGGCATTTTCAAGCATCCATTCACGAATGAGAACAGCCCCATGCTCAATCTCGGAGGAGCGTCTCCGGCGCGTGTCTGCCACCATGGCCTCCATATCATCTATATCATAAACATGCACACCCGGCACTTCAGAACAGGCAGGGTCAACATTGCGCGGCACGGACAAATCAATCAGGAACAGAGGTCTTTCATCTCGCGAGCCCTGAGTAGCACGCAGCACGGCAGGTGACACCACATATACCGGAGAAGCAGTAGAAACGATAACGATGTCTATCTTCTCCAGATATGGAATCCACTCAGAAAAACGGATAACTCGGCCGCCCACCTGTTCGGCAAGCGCCACGGCACGATCATACGAGCGGTTTGCTACGAAAATGCTCTCAGCACCCCGAGAACAAAGACTCTGCGCTGTGCTTCGGGCGATCTCACCTGCCCCCACCACCAACACATTAATTCCTTCCAACCCGCCAAGAGCACGGTGAGCCAACTGTACCGCAACGGCTCCAAGAGAGGTGGGACCAGCCGTAATCCGGGTTCGGGTGCGCACCTTCTTCGCAATGGAGAAGATTCTCTGAAAAGTTCGGTTCGCAGAAGTCGCGGTGGTACCGCCCTCCACAGCAGCCCGATAAGCATCCTTAATCTGACCAAAAATTTCTGTTTCACCCACCACCATAGAATCCAGCCCAGAGGCAACAGCAGCAAGATGTTCAAGTGCCTCTTCAGCACAGAAATTATAGAAACAAGAGGAAAGCGCGTCTGCTTGCGCCACATCTCCAAGAAAGTGATTTAAGATACTCTCATACGCCATTTCCGGCATTGAGCTCCAGTAATAAATCTCCGTGCGGTTACAGGTAGAAAGCAGCACGCACTCGTCCACTCCAGGGAGTCCATGCAGACGAATATTCCCCTGCACCAGCCGGGAACGAGGCACAGAAAAGCGCTCTCGCACAGCCACCGGGGCTGTACGATAATTCACCCCCAGACACTGCATCCGAGGCGCACTTTCCATATCAGCGTTCAATTTGTCTCACTCTTAAGGATACTGTCCACCAGATTCTCTATATTATGCTTCTCACACTCGATAGCCGGCTCTATACCATATTCTTTCAGAGTAGCACTGGTGATGGGGCCAATACTCGCCACTCTGCAGCCTTCCGGCAGAGGAATATTCATAGCCATAAAGTTATGTACGGTACTGGAGCTAGTAAAGGTGATAATATCCGCACCTTCGGAAGTCAGGCGACTGCGGGCACCGGTGGGGTCATCCATCTCCGGCACAGTATTATAGGCTATACACTCGTCTACAATAGCCTGGCGCTTCATTAACTCTTTATATACGATATCGCGTCCCTTTTCGCTGTGAATCCAAAGCATGGTCACATTTGCCACGCCGCCAAACTCATCCCCCTTGCGGTCAAACTCAGCTATTAACTCCTCAGCCACGGCCTTCCGGGGCATCACATCCACCATTAAGCCGTACTTCTTCAGTTCGGCCGCGGTACCGGGGCCAACAGCTGCTATGCGAGCACCGCCCAGTTCACGGATGTCCTCATACACGGCAAAAAAGGCCTCAAAGAACTTCTTCACGCCATTCGGGCTGGAGAATATGAGCCAATCATAGTGAGGGCTGTCCACCACAGCTTCCGCGAAGTCCTGACGATCTGAAGGCGGTACAATACGGATAGTGGGAAGCTCCATCACGTCAGCCCCATACTCTCGAAGACGTGCGGAAAGAGCACTCGCCTGCTCTCTACTGCGGGTTACCACGATACGCTTTCCGGCCAATGGGCGAACAGGAACAGCAGGCGCCAACGCATCCGCCAGCGTCACTACCTCTCCCAGCACCACAACCGCCGGAGAGCCGAGAACTCCTTCCACAGCGTCAGCCAGCGTACCGGCGGTAGCCTTCACCCACTTCTGGCGAGGTGTAGTAGCCCACTGCACGGCTGCAGCAGATTCATCAGGAGACATACCGGCCGCTATCAAAGCCTGAAGCGTGGAGCGCAGTTGGCTCATTCCCATCAAAATAACCTTGGTACCACGAGTAGCGGCAATGGCAGGTATATCCAAGCCACTTTCAGCCTTCCCCGGCATCTCATGCCCGGTAAATACGGTAAACTGTGAGCTCAAGCCTCTGTGCGTAACAGGAATTCCCACGGAGGCGGGACCGGCGATAGAGGACGTGATACCGGGCACTACCTCGCAAGGCACACCGGCCTTCAGCAGAGCAAGCACCTCCTCACTACCTCGGCCGAACACGAAGGGGTCCCCCCCCTTCAGGCGCACAGTACAGGCATGGCGGGAAGCACATGCAACCAGTAGCTCATTAATCTGCTCCTGAGGCATGGCATGATTACCGGCACGTTTCCCAACGTAGAGCACTTCACAACCGGGCGGAGTATGGCTAAGCAGAGCAGCGTCCGCCAGCGCATCATACACCACGCAATCTGCCTGCTGTAAAAGGCGAAGCCCCTTGACTGTAATAAGTTCAGGGTCACCAGGGCCGGCACCCACCAGAAAAACTTTTCCCTTTGCACTTACGCTCATGGCTTATATAACGATTAGAGGAGCAACAGATTTTCCACAGTCGCGGCGGCTGAATTAGGCTCTGAAACAGGAACGGCAGGACTACCTATCACGGCCTCCCCCGGAGAAGGATTCACAGCAGATTCAGCACCGGGCAATCCGGTTTCAGCACCGGGCAGCGCAGGTGAAGTCCCTGCAGCACCGGGGGCAGCCGCTGGAGCTGTCGACACCCCCGCCGCACGATTACCCATCGCTATCAGTTGAGAAACCGTCACCAACTTGAAGCCACGAGCTTTAAGCCCCACGATGATATCCTCCACAGCCGCAAGCGTCGATGCATGGATATCATGAAGCAAAATAATAGATCCCGGCTGAGCCTTCCCCACGGCACGCTCCACAACTGTAGCAACACCGGGATGCTGCCAGTCACGCGTATCAACGTCCCACAGCACGGTATGCATGCCGTAATTCTGGAACATCTGCTCCACCAGATTGGAGTTCACAGCGCCATAAGGAGGGCGCATCGCAGTAGGATAATACCCGGTTGCCTCGCGGATGATTTCACTGGTACGCTCAATTTCACGAGCTATTGTTGAACTACCGCTTGCAGTCATCTTAATGTGGCTGTAAGTGTGATTACCGATTTCATGGCCTTCCGCCACAGCACGGGCAAGCAAGCTCCTGTTATGAGATGCATTGCGGCCTGTCACGAAGAACGTGGCACGTGCGCCATGGCGGCGGAGAATATCCAGCACCTGAGGCGTATAGGCAGAGCTGGGACCATCATCAAAGGTAACAGCCACATAATTACCCGGCACGCTGACCTGAGCCACGCGATGCCCGGGCGCATGGGGCACGAAAGGACGCCCGGAGGCAGCAGGAACGGTCTCCCATGAACGAGTAGAAGCAGCCCGGGGCGTGGAATCTTCGACTCTAGACGAACGGCGAACCAAACGAGAAGACGCTGCAGCAGAGCGAGCTTGCGGACGCTGTGCACGAGGAGTTAAAGATTCATCACCCTGTGTCACAACAGACTGAGACAAAACGTCTGGAGAATGAACCACAGCAGACGCCTGCTGCTGTTGCTGTGACTGTGAACAAGCCGACAGCACAAACACCGACAGAGCAAAAATGAAACGGCAAATCATCTTCATAGCATCCAACGGCGGAGATTTTAACAGCTCCGGCGCCATTTGGCAATCCATTTTGCAGTCATGCGCCCCCTGCCCTCACGAAAAAAGCCCCGCCCCTGCTCCAACCAAAAGCCGGCCTATTCTTGTTATCTCATAACAGCTCAATCAATTATCAATCCATACGCCATTGCCACTCTCACTCAAAATGACCCACTGAAACCAAAACGAATTCCTATGGCAGACTGTTCTTCCGAAGCATGCTCAAACTCGGCATCGTGAAAGGGAGAAATACCACCATGGAATATCAACGCAGCCCCAACGTCCACAGAGGGCGTGATTTCATACTTTAACCCAATTTCCAACGAGTACACCAAATTGGCCATATCATCCTCTGAGCTGATACTGTGGGAAAATGAGTGAATACCGGGATATGAAAGAATGGAGACACCTAGCCCCAGCCCCGCGCCTGCATAAACACGCAAACTTTCCCCAAGAGGAGCTTCATATCGATACCCCGGCATTAAGGAAAACTGGTAAAGCTCAAAGCCACGAACCTCACCTTGCGCATAGCCCAAACGAAGCGTCAGGTAATGGTTACCATGCACTCGGTAAAGACCGGTTAAGTCAATTCCCCAAGTATGGATAGACGGCGATGAATGATTTGCGTCAATATCCGTACACGAGTGGCTGTAACGGCCAGCCACCTCCCAATAATACTGCGGCTGCTCTAAAATACTCACCGGTTCAGAGAAAGAGCCGGCATAAGCAGAAGAGCACACACAGAGGGCCAAAAAGCAGAGTTTGATTTTCTTCATAATGAGTATAGAGTAATCGGTACGGGATTAAAGGTAGCAGATGCCGGAGCAATTCGCAATCCCTGTTCGCCGAGCGAGAGAAAACATATAGTATTTCGGGAAGAAAATTGAGATTCGCGCTTGCACATGAAGGGATGATGTGGTAGCATGCGCGCATGTCGCTTCCGTGGTGTGATAATCCCTTTCCCATGTATCTGGCCCCTATGGCGGGGGTAACGGACCCCATTTTCCGCACACTGTGCAAGGAAGAAGGTGCAGACGTGATGGAAACTGAGTTTGTCTCAGCCGAAGGAGTACTGCAAGCATGGAAGAGAAACCGCAGGTATGTGGAGTTTGAACAGCAGCACAGGCCACTCGGAATTCAGATTTTCGGTTCTGTGCCTGAACACGCTGCTGCGGCTGCCCGCATCATCGTGGATGCCATGCACCCGGACTTTCTGGATATCAATGCCGGCTGTCCTGTGCCCAAGGTCGTGGGCAAGAATGGCGGTTCTTCCCTTCTCAAAGACCTCCCGCTTTTGCAGAATATCGCTTCCGCAGTGGTAAAGGAACTGGGATCGGACTGCCCGGTAACCACAAAAATACGCATAGGCTGGGACGCCCAAAACATTTGCGCACCGGAAGCCGTAGTACGTTTGCAGGATGCCGGAGTACAGGCCATTGCCATCCACGGGCGTACGCGTTCTCAGCAGTACGGCGGCAAGGCTGATTGGAGGATGATAGACCATTGCGCCCGATTGGTGCAGATACCCGTCATCGGCAATGGTGATATAGCCTCGCCGGAAGATGTGAAGCGAGTTAGAGAGACCACCGCGGTATCCGGCGTCATGATTGGCCGCGCGGCCATGAATGCCCCTTGGCTCTTCCGCCGAGCAAAGGTCTATCTGAACACCGGCACCATACCACCGGAGCCCACTGCGAAAGAAAAGTTGGATTTTATGCTGCGCCACACTCGTATGGCCATTGAAAGCGCACATTATGGGGATGAACTCATCACCATGCGGGCCATGAGAGCACGCCTGCTGGCATATGCCAAAGGCATCCCCGGCAGCAAAGCAGTTCGCCCATCACTGGCTCGAGTAAGCTCACTTGCAGAGCTCAGCGATATTCTGGCCACTCTCTGCTGAGCGGCTCAAGCCAACTCAAGCTCCGGGGTCAGTGCACGAGTGGCTTCATCATGCAAAGCCACCACGGGGTCATCCATCACGGGGCCGAATGTTTCCACCAATCGGCAAACGCCCATCCCGGCGACAGCCCGCTCATATGCCGCCACCCACTCAGCAGCCCGCTGCTGAGAATCCAGCATGGACGGGAAGCGCTTCAATCCCCGGTGAAAGGGCTTAGGCGAAAGGCGTGCTCGCCAGCAGCACTGTGTAGCGCACAGCTTTACATACAGAGAATCTGCATGCAAGGCTTTAAACAAGTAAGCCTCCCGCGCTGAAAGCAAAGTAAGGGAGGGCTCCTTCAACATCACTCGCCAGCCATGTGCCGTACGATACAGGCGGGCGGAGAGAGAAGCCGACTCACGGCAAAGCTTACCAATGGCCTTTATGAGCTTTTGCTCATCCTTCTCACGGCTGCCGAAAAGTGAAGCCCAGATACCATGGCTGAATCTATCCACATCAGCAAAGCACACACGTTCAGAGTTCAACACTAAACAGCCATACCGATTTCGAGTGATGATATTCTCTTCATCAAGCTGCTGTTCTATAGGTTCCAGAATAGCGGCACTATAGGGGAGATTACATTCATCCAGCCTTCTCAACTCTTGGCGAAGCTCACTCACCATCTGCAAGTCAGCACCCAGAGGAGCAGCCAACATAGACTGCCATAAAACAGCCTTCTCATCCAAACGCCGGCGCGCCTCCTCCTGAGATTCATAGGAAAGCCCGTGCAAGCGAAAGGTTCGGCCGGCTATTTCACGGCGTTCTTTAACCCAAAAAGGTGGTATTTTCATGTCAATTCATCCAGACGGACAGGTTTAAGCGTGTTAAGTGCCGCCCCGGCAAAAGTAGTCACTCCGGCCACGCGCCCTTCCTTCATATCAAAAACCGTAGCGAGAACTATCTGGTTATTCTGGCAGGTCACTGCGCAAGGACGGCGCACCCCGTTACGCTCCACTGAGGAAAGCAGAAATGCCAGGTTCTTCACCTCATCCCGTTGCCGCCAATGGTCAAAGCAAGACCTCATGTAACGCACAAAATCCATCTTACTGTGTAATTGCATGCCAGCGGTTTCAGATGCATAATGCACATCCTCGCACAGTACCTGAAGAAAATCAGAAAAGCTCTGCGTATGCATCATCTCCCCGAAAAGGCGGGCAGCTGTCATCTCCGTCTCCCCGGAAGCCTCAGCATATGTCACCTCGCGGCAGAACGTCAGGCCCTTCTGCGCGGCCCCATTCTGTTCAACTCTTACACGGAACCCCGAAGCGCCTTCTCCGACAGCATCAAGATAAACAGTCAGGAACAGCAGCTCGGCGGGCTCATTTTCCGGAGGAACGGCCCCCATGAAATCAGGATATGAAGTAGAGGCATATTTTCTATACCCACGGGTGTCAGAATGCCCGTTCACCACACTGTCCACCAGCACGACCACACGTTTACCTTCCGGAGTACGCACCTGAAACTCAGGCCGTCCCATGCGAAATATCGGCTTAAATGGAGCCGCACACTTATATCCGGCTGCCTTCAAGCCGCCATTCACCACAGCAAGAGCGAGGCTATGAGGGAGCATATCAGCGTCCGCGTTCGGCTCCGGTACTGCTGCGGGCTCCGGTACTGCTGCGGGCTCCGGTACTGCTGGAGGCTCGGCTACATCCTTTTCATACCCTAGCAGTTTATCCGGGACTGCATACAACGCACCGCGCACACAGAACGTCTCCCCGACCGACGGCATTGGAGAGCTATCGCTATGCAGCGGCACATAGATATTCACCGTCTGCTTACCGGCATCTGCCACGATGTGGCACAGCGGCAAACCACAGAAACGGCTTCTGCTCAACCGGCGAATCTTGCCGCTCAATTCACCGGCGGCAACAAAGGGAGACTCTTCATCTGCCTGCAAACGCCGGTAATGATTACACAGCATACTCAGAGCCCAGCGAAAACGAAGGCCACACTCCATCCGCCCCGGGAACATGAGAAGCTCTGCGCAACGGGCCCGGTATTCCGTACCATCTTCCGCGGCCAACAGCAGTGAAGAAGCGTCCTCTTCCTCATCAGCCGGCAGCTCTTTCACTACAAGTTCATTCACGGCATTCTCAGCCGAATAAAAGTCTGCATACGCCAGCTGCAAATGCCCCTCCACCTTCCCCTCGGTCAGCACAAGCATCAGTGGTTCCTGCTCACCAGAGGCTTTCAGCTCCATTCCTTCAGGCATATGCCCCGAGTGCGCAAAGCCTTTCACCAAAGGAAATAGCTGAATTCCATAATTAGCCACCTCTCGCGTGAGATTATGCTTTTTCAGCAGCCAAGCGCTGCATGGCATTTCTGAAGCTGTACCCTCTCGGTGCGCAGGAGATAAATACTGCATGACCTCCGGCGCTTTCAACCAGCTTCCCTGCTTGCGAACGCAGACAGGAGGCAGTGCCACACAGCGAGCCTTCCCCCCACGCAAGTGCTGCACAAGACAAGGCAATACACATATGCGAAGCTTCGGCTCGACAAGACGCTCACAGCGGCGCATCTGCTCTGAAGTAAGCGCCGCTTGAGAAGCCATTCCCGCCACACTCAGCACGTATACTTCCACCGTGCCCTCGGCATCAGCCGCAGTAAAATGCGGAGCAACCATACGGGCCTCAGTAGAACCAACGGGAGATACGCGGCGCACATGGCGCAAACCACAATTCCGGAGGTGCTCACCGAGTAGGAGTTCACTCTCGGCAAGAATCAAATCCGGGGCTCGATTTCCCAGATGTTGCACAGCAGATTTTTCCTCTGCCACAGAGAGCACAGTCTGAACAGTTTTCATCAGTCTGCGTTATTCACCGCGCCTTGGCGATTATAAAGTTCATGGTACAACGGACAGTTAGCGTACAGCTCCTCATGAGTACCGTCTCCCACCACACGACCGTGGTCAAACACGAGAATGCGGTGTGCATTGCGAAGCGTACTGAAACGGTGCGCTACGATGAGAGTGGTACGGCCGCGGGCCAATTTATCCAGCTCCTCCTGAATCTCTCGCTCACTTTCAGCATCCAAAGATGCCGTGGCCTCATCCAATATCAAAATAGGAGCATCCTTCACAAAAGCTCTTGCAATAGCCACTCGCTGGCGCTGACCACCGGATAATCCGGAGCCCCCCTGCCCTAGTTCGGTGTCAATCCCGGCGGACTGTGTACCCAAAAATACGCTTACACGAGCAGCATCAGCCGCGGCCTGAATCTGTTCATTTGTGGCACCTCTACGCCCCAGTGCGATATTATCACGAATGGAACCGGAGAAGAGCAAAGCCTGCTGACCTACGATGGAAAGCTGCTCTCGCAGGTCATGACGAGTTACGTCCCTCACGTCTATCCCATCCACAAGCACGGCACCCTCCGTGGCTTCATAAAAACGCGGGAGGAGGCTGGCAAAAGTGGTCTTACCAGCGCCACTCGGTCCAACTAGGCCTACAATCTGCCCTGCCGGTATATGCACATTCACATCTTTCAGCACGGGCTTACCAGCATCATAAGCAAATGTCACATTCCGGAAGGTGATATCCCCCTTTACCCTCTCAGGAAGTTGTATCGGATTGGCGGGGTCATCTATGGAATTCGGCTCATCCAGCACATCAGCCAAGCGCTGCATGGCGCCCTGCGCTTCATTCAGGCGGTTATATGCCAACCCGGCGCGCTTCATGGAGTCAAAAGTGAAGAAGAGAGCTGCTGCCAGCGCCATGAAGTCTGATAACGCCATACCGCAAATACTGCCGCACACCAGCAAGAATGACAGGGCAAGCGCTGTCACCGTCTCCACAATCGGAATAATAGCCTTCTGGTATTTGACAAGCTTTACCGTATTTTTGCAATACCCTTCGGAAGCTGCTTCAAAGTCCGCAATCTGGCGTTCCTCCAGGGCGTAAGCTCTCACCTCGCGCTGAGTTTCCAAGTTCTGCTGCACCACAGTATTCAGCTCACCAAGCCCTTCCTGAGCCCGAAGAGCCTTGGCAGAGATACGTTTACCAAAGGTAATAATCGGCCACGCAGCTGCCGCAATGAAAAGCATAACAAGAAAAATCTCCCAGCGACCTGCAGAGAACAGCAACCACAGGAATGCGAAAAGTGCACACAGGCAGGTAATAGGCTGTTTCACCAAATCATTGGCAATGTGTGAAAGCACATTCTGAACATTCTGAGTATCCGCCACAATCCTGCTCACCAAATCACCTTTGCGCTGGCCTTCCAGATAAGAAATAGGCAACTGCTGCACGTGGTGAAACACCTTTGTGCGCAAGTCTTCCAGAATACGCAGGCCAAGAATGTTCACCACCACCGTGTTCATCCACATAGCCACACCTCTCAGTACAAAAATCAGAGGCAGTGAGGCACATGCCCAAAGCAGTAGCGTGGAATGTGGCAAGTCCTTCAACTGGGGGAAGAATGCCAACAACTCAGGCTCAGTCTGGCCGGTCTGGTGGAAAACCACGGGGAAGACGAACTTCACAATGAGCGGCACACCCATGCCACTGGCAGCGGCGGCCACAATACCGGTCAGAATCGTAGCCAACAACCAGTGAAGATGCGGGAAGAGAAAGCTTTTGACGAATTTATATATACGATTAATCATGCCTGAGTCTCCTTCTTTTCCTTATCAGCCTGTCTTACTTGCTCATCATAGAGAGATTTGTAAAGCATACAGCTTTCATACAACTGTTCGTGAGAACCATCACCCACAATACGCCCTTCTTCAAACACGAGAATACGGCGAGCCATGCGAATAGTACTAAAACGATGTGCGATAATGAATGTAGTGCGGCTGCTGGCCATATCATCCAGAGCTTTCTGAATAACGGCTTCGCTGCGCATATCCAGCGCAGATGTAGCCTCATCCAGTATGAGAATGGGAGCATCTTTCAGAATAGCACGTGCTATGGAAACACGCTGACGCTGTCCCCCGGAAAGGCCACCGCCGCCCTCAGCCAGCAGGAGTTTATACCCTTCCGGCTTCATATCAGCAAACTCACTCACACAGGCAATATCTCCAACTCGGCGTACTTCCTCATCCGTAGCATCCGGGCGCCCCACACGAATATTCTCCTCAATCGTATCACGGAACAATGCAGCAAATTGGGAGACAAGGCCGATGTTCTTGGTGCGTTCCGCGCGGCTGAGCATCTTTACATCCACACCGTCAATCTTAACAGAGCCCACGTTCGGATCATAGAAACGGCAGATGAGATTAATGAACGTGGTCTTACCTGAGCCACTCGGCCCCACCAGCGCCACCACATCACCGGAAGGCACATGCACATTGATATCGCGCAGCACCATCTTTTCTCCATCATACGAGAAAGACACGTTCTCAAAATCCACCACACCGGCCGTGGGGACAGGCAAGGGGTGGGGATTTTCAGGCTCAGGTGTTTCATCCTTTGCCAGAAGCACATCATTCATGGCATTGATAACCACCTTCATCATCTCACACTGATTCGCCACCACGCCCAAGCGCTTAATGGGATCATAGCAGAAGTAAAAAGCGGTGGCTATAGCAGTAAATGCCTCCAGCGTAAGCCCATCACCACTACCGCGATACAGTGCATAAGCAAGGGCAAGAGCACTCACCATTTCAATAGCAGGGGAAAGCCCTGCACGCCAAGCCTCAATTCTGATGAGGATTTTGTTAAAGCGAGTGATATTTCCCGCAAGCTCCTTCTCACGGTGCTCCTCCAGATTAAAGGCGCGCACCTCACGCTGTGCAGCCAAAGATTCCTCCACGTTTGCCGTGATAACACTCATACCGAGGAGCATCTTGCGCATTTTTTTGAGCACGCTCTTGCCCACATATCGCACAATCGGTATGCACAAAGAAGATATCAACAAGTTCCCCAACAGCACGGCGCTGTCATGATTACTTAAAGCGGCATACACCAAGTACGCCAACGCGGCCACCAGAGTAAGCGGCTGAACCACGAGGTCATTCAGCACCTGAATAAGCTGAAGCTGCAGATTCTGGGTATACTGAATAACCGTCGTCATCAAATTACCGCGTGAGTTGCGGTCATGGAATGAAAATGACAACCACTGAAGCCGTGCAAACAAATCCGTTCGCAATCCAGCCATCAGCCCCACACCCGCACGGGTGAGCAAATACACATTAAAGTATGTGGCAAGACCACGAACCATCATAACAATCGGTATGATGCATGCCGCACCCACCAATGTGGCCGTAAGCATATCCTCAGGCGCTACATAGCGGGAAAGAAAATCCACTAGCCATGCAGGCGGTGGCACTTCCCCAAAAACCACAGGACACACTTTCTGCACAATCACGGGAAGGCCAAAACCAGAAGCCGCGGCAGCCAACACACCGACAAACACACCCGCGATGACCAGCCCCTTGTACGGAGGCAGGTACTTATGCAAAATCGGGCGTGCCAAAGAATAAAATGAGACCTCTTCTTTCTTACTCATATACGACACCATCATTCTAGCAGACAAAGAAGCCCGTATCAATCAAAAAAGGCCCAGCATGCCATCTTTCTTCTTGCAATCACATGCAAGCGTCTGCTAGACTGATTGCACCTTTTTTTTACGCCATGATTCGCACCATCACCTGCACCCTCTGCCTGACACACGATTGCACGCTACGCTGCCGCTACTGCTACGCCGGGCGTAAATACAAGCACGCCATGAGCAAAGACACCGCTCAAAAGGCCATAGATATTGTATTCCGTGAGGCTGAGCAGACAGGATGTGCGGCAGACATCAGCTTCTTCGGCGGAGAGCCACTGCTGGAGTGGGAACTGCTGCAATGGTGCTATACCTACGCAACAGAACATGGAACAAAGCTCTGCCTGCCACCACGCTTTAGCATTACAACAAATGGCACCCTGCTCACGGAAGAGCGCCTCGCATGGCTAGCAGAAAGAGACTTCCTCATAGGCCTTTCCTTGGACGGCTCTCCAGCCATGCACAATAGCCTCAGATGCTATCCGGACGGCAGCGCCAGCCATGCAGACGTAGCAAAAGCACTAGCCCTATTCAGCAAGTTCCCTAAGCTAAAAAAACAGCTTATCTGCGTAGTAACTCCGGCAAATGTCCACCATATGAGAGAAGGCGTGGAATGGATTGCAGAGCATTACAACGGCTCTATCTCACTGAACATTGACTACTGGAGCCACTGGAGTGATGAGGACTTTGAAACCTTCAGCGAACAATACGCAGGCGTCGCCCAGCTAGTGCTGCAATCTTACCGAAATGGAACTCCTATCAACTTGCGTTGTGTGGACGATAAAATCGCCACACATATACATGAAAACTGTAAACCGCAATGCCGCATCGGCGAGCGAGAAATTGCCGTGAGTGTAGATGGAAACTTTTTCCCCTGCTCTCGACTTGTTGGAGATGGTGATTCTACGGAGTTGAACTTCGGAAACGTGCATGAGGGCATCAACCGCGCGCGGCAACATGCCATCATCGCCCAGCGTGGCTGCGCCACTCCGGAATGCAAAATCTGCAACCTCAAAAAACGCTGCTTAAATTCCTGCGGCTGCACCAACCATGCAGCATCAGGCAAGCTGAACGAAGTTTCCCCCTTCCTGTGCTGCTCGGAAAAGCTACTCATACACACAGCAGACGAGCTGGCAGAATGCCTGTACGAAGAAAGAAACCCTGCCTTCATGAAGAAATTTTACCCTCAAAGGTAAAAAACTCTGAAAAATGAGCGCATTATGCTTGCAAATGCTCCATTTTACGCTATCATTCCCGCATGAGTAGACTCTCCATTCCTCAGTACGCCATGGCTCTGGCCCATGTGGCAGCCCTGAGATCCGAAGATCCATACCGCAAGGTGGGAGCCGCCGCGCTGGATAAGGACAACCGCGTCATTGGAACGGCGTACAATGGTCTTTACCCCGGATTCGCTGCGCCCGAAGGCTTCTGGAATTCTCGTGAGGAGCGTCAGAAGTTCATGCTGCATGCGGAAATTAACCTCTGCAGCCTCTTCAAGCGCGGAGAAGCCCGCATTGTAGCCTGCACTACAATGCCCTGCACATCCTGCATGCAGGCGCTTTGCGCTCATGGCGTAAAGACTATTTATTACGGAGAAAAGTACGCAGAGTCACGCGCTCCGGAGATTGCGGCCATGTATGGAGTTGAACTTATCCAAGTGCAGGATTATCCACTTTCTCTGCGGTTTTCTCTCGTCAAAGATTAATTTTCTTTACCTCCCCTGCCCCGGTACCACCGGGGCTTTTTTATTCCATACGGAAAGCGACACAACAAAGAATCAGGCAAGTACCTCACTTGAGATACTTGCCCGACCTGAAAATAAAGGCTTAATGCGTGCAGCAAGTGAGCAGAACTGCTTACTTGGCGCGGTAGTACTGGTAGTGTACGCGCTCGTCGATAGCGAGAGCCTCGCGGACGGTGCGGATTACGGTGGGCTCAGCCTCGAAGGCGAAGAGCATGTACTGACCATGGCTCAGGTGCTGAGACTCGTAGGCAAACTCGCGGCGGCCCACGTTGGTAACCTCAGAAACCTTGGCGCCGGCGGCCTCAAGCTGGGCCTTAACGTCAGCGGTCAGCTCATCAAGGGTGGCGGAACCCTTCATGTTAAAAACGATCAGTGCGTCGTACTTTCTCATAACTCGTATTCTAGTAAGATATCTTGCTTTCGCAAAAAGCGTCGGCAAAGAATGCACCTTTTTTGAACAAAAAGCAAGCCTAAAGTGCGTTTTACCTGATTTTTTTTGCAATCTGAGCCTTAAATCAGCTTAAGACGCACCAAATCCTGCGTATCAATCAGGCCCACGGGCTTATGATCGGCGTCCAACACTACGAGGTCGTCGATTCGACGGTCGCGCAGAGTCTTCACGGCAGTAATGGCCAGTTTATCAGCCTCCACAAACACGGGATTCTTCGTCATCAGGCTAGCCACAGGCTGCGCACCACAGGCGGCATCCGCCTGATATGCGCGAGCAAAGTCACCATGCGTGAACACACCGGCCAGCGTGCCATCCTCATGAGTCAGCACACAAGCACCGGCACGGGCACTCGTCATGGCAATGATGCAATCCGCCACTGTGGCATTCTCCGGCTGAGTTGCAAACTCCTTACGCATGATGTCCGAAATGCGCATCAGAAGAGCGCGGCCCAGAGAACCGCCGGGGTGACTGCGAGCAAAATCCTCCTTGGTGAAGTTGCGAGCCTCCAGCAGAGCCATAGCCAGAGCATCACCCATAACCAACATGGCGGTGGAGGATGAGGTCGGCGCCAGATTCAGCGGATCAGCCTCACGTTCTACGGCCGTATCCAGCACAACGTCAGAAAGCTCAGCCAGAGTGGAACTGCACTTACCAGTCATGCTGATGATGGTCATATCAAAGCGCTTCAGGAAGGGCATAAGAGTGAGCAGCTCGGAGGTCTCACCCGAGAAGGACATGGCAATGCAAGCATCACCATCCTGCACGATGCCGAGGTCACCATGCATAGCGTTCATGGAATCCAAAACCACGGAAGGCGCTCCTGTAGAGGTGAGCGTGGCCGCAATCTTGTTACCTATAAGACCGCTCTTACCTACACCAACCACGATGATTTTATGGCCAGTTTCAATTGCCTTGCGCATAGCATTAACTGCCTGCACAAAGGAGTCATCCAAGCGGGCGCAAATGGCCTGCAGAGCTGCGATTTCATCTTCGAATACCTTTTTACCGCGAATGGTGTGATCTGTAGTCATGGTTGTAAATAAGGAAAAAGTTTTGTCGCTTATTATTCTATCAGATACCCCCGATGCCTGCAACAAAAAAAGCCCGGATGCGAGCCAAAAATACACCGTTCAGCAGCATTTTCGCCCACAAAATACCACGAAAAGCAGTTTTATCTTGAAACCAAGCCAAAAAAAGGGTAAAACATGTGTAGGGAAATTATTTACACCCTCAGCATCTCGTTATGGAAACAACATTCAAAATTCACGGCCTCTGTGCAGCTACGCACACACCCATGAACGCTGACGGCTCCTGCAATCCCAACGCAGTGGATGCCCAGGCTAAGTTCCTCGCCTCTCAGGGCATCAAGTCCGTTTTCATTACCGGTTCTACCGGTGAATCCGCCCACATGCAGCTCACCGAGCGTAAGGAAAACATGGCCGCTTGGGGTGAAGCCGGCAAGAAGTACGGAATCGACGTTATCGTACACACCGGCGGCAACTGCGTGTATGATGGCCGTGAGCTGGCCGCTTATGCTGTGAAGTGCGGCGCTACTGCCACCGCCAGCAACGCCCCCTGCTACTTTAAGCCCGGCAGCATTGATTTGCTTGTGGACAGCCTTGCTGTGGCTGCCTCCGGCGCTCCTGAGCTTCCCTTCTACTTCTACGACATCCCCGTGCTCACCCACGTAGGCTTCAACCCCTGCAAGGTCATGGAAGCATGCGCCAAGAAGATTCCCACCTTCGTGGGCGTGAAGTTCACCAACCCTGATTTGGCCCTCTACATGGATGCCCTCAACTACGAAGGCGGCAAGTATGACATTCCGTGGGGTGTTGACGAATGGTTCCTCGGTGCATACGCCACCGGTGCTAAGGGCGGTGTAGGTTCCTCCTTCAACTATGCTCCCAAGCTGTATGATGACATCATGAAGGCAGTAGACGCCGGTGATCTCGCAGAGGCTCGCCGCCTGCAGCAGCTCTCCGTCACCATGATTAACATCATCGCCGGTAAGGGCTACATGGGCTGCTGTAAGTACCTCATGAGCGAATGGACTGGCGTGGACTTCGGCCCGGCTCGTCTTCCCATGGGCAAGCAGGACAAGGCTACTCTGGACGCACTCAAGAGCGAGCTGAAGGCCATCGGCTTCTACGATTGGGCCATCTACAAATAACCACTTAAATCTGCCTCATCATGGATACAAAAGCACTTGGCGAATTTTACAAAGACAAGCTGCTCAATGAGGTAGTACCGTTCTGGTTCCCCCGTTCTCTGGATACGGAGAACGGGGGGCTCTACCATTGTTACGCTGCAGACGGCACGCTGGTAGACACTGACAAGAACGTATGGGCACAGGGCCGCATGGCCTGGATGCTCCTTACCTGCTACAACAGCATCGAGAAGCGCCCGGAATGGAAGGAATACGCTGAAAGCGCCCTGAAGTTCCTTGAAGAGAAGTGTGTGGACCCCTCCGATGGCCGCATGTACTTCCACATGACAGCTGACGGCACCCCCATCCGCAAGCGCCGCTATGCGTACAGCGAATGCTTTGCCGCCATCGCATGGGCCGCCCACTACGGCGCCACAGGTGACCCCAAGAGCGCCGAACGCGCCCGTCACTGGTTTGACGTGTATGCAGACGTCTTCTTCACCCCAGGCAAGATGGCACCCAAGAGCACCGGCAACCGCCCCGGCGAAAACCTGGGCTGCCGCATGATTATGATTGTCACGGCTCAGGAGCTGCGCCGCTATTTGGGCGATGCCGATGGCTTCTACACCGGTTGGATTGACCGCTGCATCAATGACCTTCAGCGACTCTTCTTGCACGAGGATATCAAGGCTGTACTAGAGAACGTAGCCCCCGATGGCTCCGTGATTGACCACTTCGACGAGCGCGTCCTCAACCCAGGCCACGACATCGAAGGTGGCTGGTTCGTGCTGGAGGAGGCCCGCTACCGTGGCGGAGACAAGAAGCTCATCGAAATCGGCTGCAAGATGATTGACTGGGCACTCGAGCGCGGCTGGGACAAAAAGTACGGCGGCCTGCTGTACTACACGGACGTCTATAACAAGCCTGTGCAGGAATACTGGCACAACATGAAGTTCTGGTGGCCGCATGATGAAGCCCTCATCGGCACAGCCCTCGCATACGTCATGACAGGTGATGAAAAATATGCAGAGTGGCACCAGCGCATCCATGACTGGGCCTTTGAACACCTTCAGGACAAGGAGCACGGAGAGTGGTTCGGCTACTGCAATCAGGATGGCACAACCACAAACGGACTGAAAGGCTCCATGTGGAAGTCCTTCTTCCACCACCCGCGCGCCCTCTGGTGCTGCGCCCACTATCTGGGCTGCATCCCCGCACCGACATCGGCTCAATAAATAACCCTTCACACGAACTCAACCATATATGATTATCGGCATTCTCAATTCAGGCGGTGACTGCCCCGGCATCAACGCAGTTATTGAGGGTTACGTCTCTGCGGCATACAGCCGTGGTTGGCGCGTAATCGGCTTCCACGATGGCTTTGAAGGCCTGCTCCCCGTGGAAGGCGGTCGGCGCTATGAGATGCTCACCCCCATGAAGACGCACAAAATCCGTTCACGCGGCGGCACCATTTTGGGCACCACCAACACAGGTAACTTTCAGGTTGTCATCAACAAGCTCGGCATCCCCCGCGTGGAGCCCGAAATTATGGCTAAAGCCACCAAGACTATTTCGGCTCTTGGCCTTCAAGCTCTGGCAGTTATCGGCGGCAACGGCTCTGCCCGCACGGCAAACCTGCTCTCTGAAGAAGGGCTTCCTGTGATTTCCATCCCCAAAACCATTAATAACGATCTCTGCCCGGATTCGGACTACACCTTTGGTTTCCAGAGCGCTGTTTCCGTAGTGAGCGAATCCATTGACCGCATTCGCACTACAGCCAACGCCCACCAGCGTATGATGGTGGTGGAGGTGATGGGTGACCAGTCCGGCTGGATTGCTCTGCACAGCGCCATCTCGTCTGCAGCAGATGTGGTACTCATTCCCGAGATACCCTTCGACATGCAGAACGTGGTTGACTGCGTCAAGGCCCGTAAAGCCAAGGGTCAGAGAGAGATAATCGTAGTGGTGGCAGAGGGTGCCAAGCTGAACGGCAAACTCATCACCGTGCGCAATAAGGATAACGGTGATGAGCGCCTCGGCGGCATCGGTAATCGCCTGTCCAAGATGCTCGAAGAGATGACCGGCATTGAAACACGCTACTGCGTGCTCGGCCACACCCAGCGCGGTGGCAGTCCCTGCCCGTTTGACCGCATTTTGGGCATCCGCTTCGGCGTAGAAGCAGTGAAGCTCATTGAACAGAGCAACTTCGGCCGTACCGTCGTGCTCAATGGCCTCAACGTTGACAGCGTACCCATCTCTCAGGCTATCGCCAAGCCCCGTATGGTCTCGGCTGACAGCCAGATAGTACGTACTGCCCGTGACCTCGGCATCATCTTCGGTGACCGCCGACCGGAAGAAGTTTTCAGCAGCCAGTCTGTAGTCCCGGCTGAGGAGCCTGCAGCTCCAGCAGCGAAGCCCCGAAAGAACACCAAAACAAAGGAATGAAAAAACTGACCTCCATTATAGCCGGTTTTGCCTGTGCAGGGGCTGCCCTGCTCAGCTTTAATTCATGCGCCACCAAAACAGCCGCAGAAATGCGCCCCAGTTATGTGGCCATGGAAACGCACTCCGGGCGTATCCTTTACGCCGCGAACCCCAATGAACGCCGCCCTATCGGCATGCTGGCAAATGTAGCTACCGCCATCGTTATCCTTGACTGGATGAACAGCCGAGGTATCAGCATGGATACCATGCTGACGGTACCCCAGCAAGCCTGCCAGTGGCCGAGCACGAACCTGCTGCACCTGCGCCCGGGAGACCGCATTTCTCTGCGTGATGCCCTGCACTCCACCATCATGTGGGATGACAGCGCCGCAGCCACAACTCTGGCTTACGCCTGTGGCTACACACTCAGCAAAACAGATCCCGAAGGTGCCTTCGTAGCTCAGATGAACCAGATGGCCGCTGCCATCGGCATGAATGCCACCCGGTTTAAGGGAAGTAACGGAGCCGTTATCTCTCTGGCGTCCACTCGAGATATCGCGCTTATGGGCATGTACGCCATCCAAAAACCGGCCTATAAAGGAATCAGCTCCAAGAGAACACACGTTGCGACAATCACGACCGCTTACGGTCAGGTTCGTCAGGTTACCATCACAAACTCCAATCGTCTGCTGGCATATGACAACGTAGACGGTGTGAAGGCTGCCCGCTCTCGTAGCGCCGGCTGCTGCCTCATCGCCAGCAGCACCCGCTCATCCGTGAAATTGACCAATCCGCAGACCGGTCAGCCCTCCACATACGGCCAGCGCCTGCTAGTGGTCGTGGCCGGCATGCCCAACTCTGAGCAGCGTTATCAGGTGGCCTCCGGCCTCCTGCGTGACAGCTGGAGCGAATGGGAAATCTGGCAGAGATCCAACGACTTCTCGGACCATTCAAAATTCATTATCCTGCCACACTAAACATTTATTGCCATGAACATAGGTATTCTTAACGCCGGTGGCGACTGCCCCGGACTCAACGCTGTGATTGAAGGCGCAGTGGGTGCTGCAACAGCCCGCGGCTGGAAGGTCTACGGCTTCTACGATGGCTTCGAAGGCCTTCTTTCCACTCCAGAAAACGAACGTTGGAAGATTCTCACCCCTGAGAACTGTCACAACGTACGCTCCTGCGGTGGTACCATCCTTGGTACCGTGAATAAGGGTAACTTCACCGTGAAGAGCGGTGTGGGTGGACGCATGCAAATAGCTGAAGATGTGCTGACTCGCAGTAAAGCTACTGTGGATCGCTTAGGCCTGAAAGCACTCATCGTGGTGGGTGGCGACGGCTCTCAGACCATCGGTAACGAGCTTCGCGCCATTGGCCTTCCCATTGTGGGCGTGCCCAAGACGATTGATAACGACCTTGGCGCCACGGACTACACCTTCGGTTTCTGGACAGCCGTTTCCGTAGTAAGTGAAAATCTGGACCGCCTTCGCACCACTGCAGACTCCCACAAGCGCATGATGGTGGTGGAGGTGATGGGCCGCCACGCCGGCTGGATTGCCCTGTACGGCGGTATTGCCGGCGGTGCAGACGTCATCCTGATGCCTGAGATTGAGTTCAAGCTGGAAGAAATCGTGAGAAAAGTAGAGCTGTTGAAGGCTCTTGGCCAGCGCGAAATCATCATCGTAGTCAGCGAAGGCGCCAAGATTGGCGGCAAGCTACTCACGCTGGACGAAGAGACCAAGGGTGAAGTACGCTTGGGTGGCATTGCCTCCTTCCTCTCCACCAAGCTGGAAACCATCACCGGAATCGAGACTCGCTACTGCGTGCTGGGCCACATCCAGCGCGGTGGCAGCCCCATTCCCTTCGACCGCGTGCTGGGTGTACGCTGCGGGGCCAAGGCTATTGACCTCATTCAGGAGGGCAAGTTCGGTGAAACAGTGGCGCTTCATGGTGTGGACATGGTTTCCATGCCCATTGAAGAAGCCGTTCGCACCCTGCACCTTGTGGATAGTAAGAGCCAGCTGGTGGAAGCCGCGAAGGAAATCGGCATTTCCTTCGGTGACGACACCAAGTTGTTCTGATTCTCAGCAATATCCTTGTATAAAAAAGCCGCAGCGGAAACGCTGCGGCTTTTTAGTATAAATCATTAAGCCAGCCCCATTACAACACGGAGGTAAAATTCTTCAAGCGGGGAGCAGTCCTCTATCATTTCCTGAGAATACTCCCTCGCAGAAAGTTCTTGGAATAACTGCTCAGTATGAACGCGAGCCCCCGCAAGAAGCTCAGGCGGCGGCAGTTTATCGTGAGTGCGACAAGCCACCAGCTCAGCTAATGTACCACGCTGGGCAGCAGTACCGACACACAGAACTAAATCCTTAATACAAATCGGGAACATGCGCTGCTGCTCCAGCACATATGCAGCGGCCAACATCATACGCAGAGCGCCAATACACAGCTTACACTCGCGCATCGTGCCAGCTTCACCTTCAGGCAAATACTGCAGGCGGCGCAAGTATACATGAGCACCGCTCAAAAGCCCATGTGCCATAGGCTCCGCGCTCAGCACAGCCTCACACAAAGCACGCATTTCCTCCACACAAGGATGAGCGTACCATGCAGGAGCATGCAGCAGCTCGTGCGCATTCCATCCACTCTTGCGAATAATGCGCAAGAACTTCCCCAGCTCAAAACCAAGTACGTCACCATCCGGCAGACGTAACTCATCAGGCGGAGGAATCAGCTCAAAATAGCGAGCCGGGGGATATACATACACAAAGCGCACATCATAATCACTGCTTGCCCCATTGCATCCATACGCCCGAGAACCGGTTAGACAAAGCAGCAGCAGCGTAGCCCCCTGCTCTTCACAGAGCGCCCGAACAGACTCAGTAATCGACTCTCTCATTACAAAGGCAGAGTAGCGTGCAGAGCATCCCAACGGGTTTTAGCCTCCAGAATAGCCTCACGAGTTACAGAGGAAGATAGCTCCCACGTGAGCGGCATGGCCTGAGTGAAATACTTTGGCAGCAGAGTATCAAAATCCACATCACCACCTTGGAACGGGGCTCGGTGGTCCCGCTGCGGCCACTGCACATCATTCACATGCGCGCCGAAAATATACGGCTTCAGGCCGCTCAGATAGCGGTCATGATTCAACAGCAGCAGATTATGCTTGCGCTGAATATGCCCGAAATCGTGCCAATAGCGCACATGTGGATTATCAGCGAACTCTGCCAGCAGCTGCGGCATCTCCAGCTCTCCGGGCACCTGCTCAAAATGACTGCGTCCCTCCACACCAAGCACCAAGTTCAGCTCTTTGGCCTTCTCTGCCAGCTTGTACAAGGCTTCCCGTGCTCGGGCTAGATAAAGCGGAGCTATCTTCATGCGGCGGCGCACATACTCGCCTTTCACGCGGGCATATTCCTGCGTACCGACATAGCCTTGGCGCACCATCCTCTGCAGCTTACGCGTGCATTCATGCCCCCGAAATAGCTCCACCTCACCCATATGAAGTACCACATAGCGAGCATCCAAACGAGCCGCCACAAGCAAGGTCTCCATGCTCAGCCTCATAGCGCGCTCCCTATCCTCCACGCGGTGAGAGGTAAAACGGTAAGCGTCCGGTGCGTCACCCTGAATATCAATGGGAGCCGGGCAGAAATTATGCACCCCCATCACCCGTATGCGCTTTTCATCAACCGCCTGCATCAAACCAGGCATCAGCGACAGAGAAAGCCCATGAGACGCTTCAATGGACTCAAACCCCATCTCTCGAATCTCATCACACATAGCACCGCCATCCTTGTGGCGGGAACTGTTCCAGCAGGTGGAAAAAACATTCACGGCGTCAGCATACAGGCATCAGCACCATTTGGCAAGAGTTTTTTCTGATTTTCGCTAGACAAGTAATACACCAGAGCGTATACTGGTACAAGATAATGAGCAATAACATCTGAACGAAGCATGAAAAAAATCATTTTCACACTTCTTGTCCTCGCCGGGCTGGCTACAGCAAATACGCCGGATGAGTTCACCCCTGCACTGACAGAGCCGCTGAGAATGGCCGGGTACGAACCCGGCTGCACCT
Organism: Akkermansia sp.; assembly: GCA_017517385.1. Classification (GTDB taxonomy): domain Bacteria; phylum Verrucomicrobiota; class Verrucomicrobiia; order Verrucomicrobiales; family Akkermansiaceae; genus Akkermansia. Next base: position 7,061 of record JAFWZG010000058.1, on the reverse strand, counting down.
ATAAAATACGCTTCAATATAACAGATATTCCGGAAAATGCGGCAGGCCTACGCCTAACGGATAATTACTATCTCGTTAACATGATGCAAAGCCTCTGGGGTCTCAATACACAAAACAGCAGCGAATTGAAGGATAACGGCGCCTATACTACAGAACCCAACCATGGCACTTTATACTATTCAGCCGAGCCCGGTTGCTTACCTGTAATGTGGACCGGCCACTCTACGGACATTGAGGAAGCGCACTGCCACATCAGCGCCGGAGTTGAGGTATGCATTGACTGTGATGGCAGAAATACCACTATTACCCTTGACCACGAATGCTGCTTCAACTCAGACGTCATCATCCTGAACGGCACAGCTCTGGACGCAGAAAAAATCAGCATTGCCAATCAGGCAAAACTTCAAAACCTCTATATTGAAATAGCCCCGCCCTCGATGAGCCCCGTTACCATGGCGGCCCTTGCCGGAGGTGTGCTGGCGCTCTTCGGCCTCATCTCCCTGAGCCTATCGCCGCGAAAGCCCAAAGTGCAAAAAAACATGGCAGAGGAAAGAGCTTTTCAGCGCTGAAGAAGTATGCTAGAATAAGCTCATGCTTGAGATACTGAACGAGCTGACGCTGAGCATCAGTGAAGAAACGCCGTGGCTGCTGCCGCTGTGTTTTGCGATGTTCGGGGCCTGTGTGGGCTCCTTTCTGAACGTGGTCATCTACCGCCTCCCTCTCGGCCTGAGTGTAAACGAGCCTCGCCGCTCCTTCTGCCCGGAGTGTAAGCAGGCGATACCATGGTACCTGAACATCCCCGTCATCAGCTGGCTAATGCTCAGAGGGAAAAGTGCCTGCTGCAAAAAGCCAATCTCGCCGCGTTATTGTCTGGTAGAGTTAGGCACGGCTGTACTGTTCGGCGCACTGGCATGGAGATTTTACGCTGAACCACTTCCCGCCCAGATATTGCTGTGCGTATGGGCCTCAATCATGATAGCGGTATTCTTCATTGATCGGGAACACATGGTGGTACTGCCGGTGCTAACAAACAGCGCAGCGGCCGCCGGCGTCCTGACCGCTCTTTTTGCACCATGGCTGGCAGATGCCATTTCCATCACAGCGGGTGAAGGCCTTATGTGGAGCCTGTGTGGCGGCATCTGTGCCTTTCTGCTGCTAAAGCTGGTAGCCCTGTTGGGGCGCTTGCTCTTCGGCGGGAAAACGCAGGAGTTTGAATCCGCCCGGCAATGGAGTCTTGCCCAAGCCGGAGATGACCTCGAGCTCAAGATTGGCGAAGACACCTACCTGTGGAGTGAGCTTTTCATGGAAGCAGCTAATACCGTGTGCCTGAAAAATGCCACCATCTCAGCCGCAGAAAAAAAACAAGGGGATATCACCTTTAGCACTACCACCGCGACTCTAGCAGACGGCTCCGTACTGGAACTGGAAGAATACGAAAAACTCAGTGGCATCTGCCATGGCCTGACCACGCGACGCGAGGCCATGGGCAGCGGAGACGCTCACATTGCGCTAGCTATTGGCACTCTCTGTGGCTGGCAAGGCGTGCTTTTCGCTCTTGTAGCAGGCAGTTTTGTGGGCATCGCACAAGCTATCATCACCAAAATAAAGCGGGGTGAACCCATGCCCTTCGGGCCTGCATTCATCACCGGCGCCTTCATCTACATATTCTTTGGCCAGCAACTCATCACTTATTACCTTAGCAGTCTTGAGAACTAAATACCATAGAATCGGCATGCTTATAGCCATGCTGCTAGCGGCATCCCCCCTGAGCATGGCTCAGGAAAATGGGCCGACCGACTCCCGCCCACGTGATTTGGAGGGCATGTACACACGTGCTGCCTACATACTGGATGACCCGAATATCAGTAACGTGCACGGAGTAACAGCCATGCTGGAGCGCTGTACACAGTGGGGCCATCCCCTTGCGGCAGCCCTGCTTCTGGATGTATATGAAGGCCGAAGAAAAGGCCTATCACCACAGCCGCAAAAGGCAGCAGAACTCGCCCGAACCCTCGCCACGAAAGAACTACAGCTCAACCCCGAACACCCGGAGTCCGCCCGCGTACAGAATGAAGGCATGTTCCGCTACGCCTTATACTGTGAAAATGGCTACGGGCGTGAAAAATCTGAGCGCGAGGCTGTACAGTGGATGCTCAAGGCGGCAAATGCCGGTGTAGGACGAGCCCGCGCAGAACTGGCCCGTTACCTGATGGATACCCGCCGGCCATACAGCAATCCCCGCAGAGCACTCCAGCTACTCCTAGCGCAAGCAAAGCAAGATCCTCACACGCCCAACGTTTTCTTCTATCTCGGTCACATCTACATGCGAGGCCTCGGGCTACCGCGCCCCCTGCCCCACCTCGCCTTCGAATGCTACGAGCTGGGAGAACGCGTAAAAGACCCCCGGGCCATCAATAATCTCGCGGCCATGTACGAGCGAGGAATTGCCACCACCAGAAATCTCGGCATGGCTCTGCAACTTTATAAAAAGGCTGCAGATTTAGGTAATCGAGAGGCCTCAGCCAACATGCAGCGCCTAGCCTACATCCGCGCAGAGCTGGAAACTGGCACACCTCATGACCTCCGAGTAAACCACGCGGCCACTCGTGTTATTGAAACACTCCCGGTCTCACCCCGCGTTAAGCGCTGGCTTACAGCTCCTTTTCGCGCCCGTGAAAGGAGGGCTCAGCAACGGCCATGATGAATGCTGCCCGCCGGGCCGTGGAATATGCGGCACAAGCCCTAGGTTTCTCAGCAATCGGCGTGGCGCCCGCTGATGCACCGCAGGGAGAGCACTTGCAAAGCTGGCTTGCAGAGGGACAGCATGCCGGCATGGAATGGATGCTACGCCACCTACCGGCTCGCCTAAACCCTGAGCTGGTGCTGAAGGGCGTCAAAAGTGTCATCATCCTCACCTATGAATACAGCAGGGAAGATTCCCGTTGCGCACCGGGTAACATAGCCCGTTACGCCCAAGGTGACGATTACCACAAACTTCTAGCCGGCAAGCTGGCAGATTTAGATGAAACGCTGAGTTTCTACGGAGGCACACAGCGCTGTTTTACGGATTCCGGTCCTGTGAGTGAGCGATTTTTTGCGGCACGAGCCGGGCTGGGATGGATAGGGCGTAATGGGCTACTCATCCGCCCAAAAGGCGGTTCATACTGCTTTCTAGCCAGTATACTCACCACACTGGAACTGCCATATGATACGCCCATGCCGAACCGCTGCGGAAATTGCTACCGCTGCGAACAGGCATGCCCCACAGCAGCCCTCCGTAACGGCTCCTGTGACGCCCGCCTCTGCCTGTCCTACTGGACCATAGAGGCTAAGGAAGAAATGCCGAACAATATCCGCGCCGCACAAGGGGAACGCATATACGGCTGTGATGCCTGCCAACAGGCGTGCCCTTGGAACCACCAGCGCCCGGGAGCCCCCCGCCCCACCATTGACCCACACCTGCTTATGCCGGCACCACTGAGCAAACTCAGCCCGCAAGCCCTCTCAGAACTAAAGCCTGAGGAGTTTGAACAGCTCTTCACCGGCTCCCCCATTCGCAGAATCGGGGTTCCCCACCTCCGAGCAAACGTGCTACCACTGGCAAATAATAACGAATAAATGTTATTTCATCCTCTCATTCATATTTCTACCCTACACACGTAAACAAGAGTGGCTTTTCATGCGTCTAAGATGTATACTAACCTCTGAAGATTACAATGACTGAGTTTTTCATCACCACACTGGCACAATACGCCACATATTACACAGAAAACACCGGCTACATCCCCGGCAGTGCTCACATGGGGATGTATGGAGGTGCTACGCTTATAGGCCTTGGGCTCATTCTGCTCGCAGGCCTCATAGGCGGCATCGTACAAAGCCGCATGCGAGCAAGCATGCGAGAGTTCTCCACCACAAGTGCCCCGCTCACAGGAGCGCAGGTAGCCCGCCGCATGCTGGCACAGTACGGGTTGCATGATGTACAGGTAACGCACACCCCGGGCGCCCTTACAGACCATTATAACCCCGCCAACCGTACAGTAAATCTGAGTGATTCAGTATATGCAGAGGCTACAGTGGCAGCCATGGCTGTAGCAGCACATGAATGCGGCCACGCCATACAACACGCACAGGGCTACGCCTGGCTCAAGATGCGCAGTGAACTGGTGCCTTTGGTAAACATAGGCTCACGCCTCGGCCAGTTTGTCCTGATGATTGGCCTCATACTGGTGGCGTCCGGCACCGGCACTACAGTAGCGTGGATTGGGTTAGCACTATTCGCCACCACAACTCTGTTTGCGCTAGTAACTCTGCCTGTGGAGTTCGATGCCTCCCGCAGAGCCCTCGCATGGATGGAACAATCCGGACTTGCCAGCAGAGCCATGCACGGACAGGCAGGCACAGCCCTGCGCTGGGCCGCCATGACGTATGTGGCAGCCGCACTCTCCTCCATCGCCATGCTTGTCTATTACGCGCTGATGCTGCTGAATGCCCGCAGCCGCGAATAACACATCCACCCCACCTCAATATCCCCCATGAAATTGCGTAACTTTACCTTATCCGCCCTGCTTAGCCTCAGTCTTCTGCAGACGCTTACGGCTAATGAACTACCCCCCAGCGATGTTACTCCGTACGAATTACTTAGCCCCCGGGAACATGCTGAGCTTTACCTCAATCTGCTGACCATCATCTACTCCGAGCTTATTCCCCTGCAGGACAGCGTGCAGGACGCCGAAAGCGCGGCGGCAGCAGCTCAAACGATAGAAGCTCTGCACAGCCGCTTAAACCTCGCCATCAACCATATCGCCAACAACCCGGATACAATAAATGAGGTACAGAGAATCCTGCGGAATGCCCCCGAGCGCAGCCGCCGCTTCCATGAGCTCCAAGAGCAATATGCGGCCAGTTATATCAGCTGCCGCAGCACCGGTCTCATCACCTCCCGCGAGTTCTGCCGCACAAAATACTTCCCCGTCTTCCTCAGCCCCGACTCTTCAGCAGAATGAACCGTCGAGAATTATTGGAACTCATCCGAGAGGCACTCGGCGGCACAGCAACCCACAGCGCGGCGGATTTGGCATTATCAGCCGTCATCCGTGCCATTCAGGACGGGCTCCGGGAAGATGGTGAAGTAAAATTAGCGCGCTTCGGCAGCTTCCGCATGAAGAAAGTAGCCCCGCGGCGGCTTCTGCTACCGGGAAGCGGGCGCTCCATGGTGCTCCCGGCACGCAGAGTTCTGCGTTTTGTGCCCTCTTCCACTCCTCGTCCTACAAAAAAACAAGGGTAAGACACACTACAGACTTCACAGATAACACAATAAGATAGAAAATAGACTCATGTCATTGGCTCTGCGCATTATCCTGCTCACCTGCACCTCGGCACTAATTCTGCTGACCGGGTGTGATGATTCTGATTCTCTGCAGGCAGACCGCGCAGCCCGCTTCACTACCGCAACAAAGCCTGCGCCTAACCCCCGCAGAGAACCCTTGGAAAATCTCATCCGAAGAGATTTGGATGTGAGTACCGGCCTGCCCGGAGCCCCCAGATTCGAGCTTTTTAGCGAATATAAGGGAGAAGATATCCGGCAAGTGACAGGCGTGGCAGGGCGCAGCCTTCTACTGGTATTCACTGCTCCGTGGTGCCCACACTGCGAAACCATGCGTAAGTCATTGCAAACTATGGCAGAGCAAGAGAAAGGCGGCGTTCAGGTAGTAGAAGTGAATGCTGATACATTCCCAGTGCTGGCGCAGGAATTCAATATCGCTAAAGTTCCCACCACCATATTGTATACAGAAGGTGTGAAGTTACGCACCCTTGAGGAGGCATGTACCCCCGAAGAACTCACCCATTTCATTCACAACGTACTCTCCGAAAACGGCGAGTAAATCTCTTTAACAAACATATCTATCCCCATATTCCAACATGCGATTCCTGACAGGATTACAACCCAGCGGTCAACTCCACATCGGCAATTACTTCGGTGCCATTAAATCAGCCGTAGAGCTTCAGAACAAAGGTGAGGCTTTCTACTTCATCGCTAATTACCACGCGATGACCACCATGACAAGCGCCGCACAACTGCGTGAGTACACCATTAATTTAGCCATTGATTTCCTCGCCTGCGGACTGGACCCGCAGAAGGCCATCATCTTCTCCCAATCTGCTGTACCGGAAGTAAATGAGCTCGCTTGGATTCTCTCCACGGTGTGTCCCATGGGCCTGCTAGAGCGCTGTCATTCCTATAAGGACAAGATTGCCAAGGGCTTTTCTCCGAATCATGCACTCTTTGCATATCCAGCCCTCATGGCCGCGGACATTCTCTTGTACAACAGTGACGCCGTGCCCGTAGGCAAGGATCAGAAGCAGCATGTGGAAGTAACCCGCGACCTAGCCGGTAAGATTAATGATGCCTTCGGCGGTGATATTTTCAAACTCCCGGAACCCATCATTAACGAGGTAACGGCTATCGTGCCCGGTCTGGACGGACAGAAAATGAGCAAGAGCTATGGCAATACCCTGCCCATCTTCGGCGAAGAAAAGCCCATGCGTAAGATTATTAACAAAAAGGTAGTGACGGATGCCACGCCGCTGGAGGATCCGAAACCCACGGAAGGCTCCATCATTCTCGCTCTCTACAAACTTTTCGCAACGGCTGAACAGTACGATGAGATGGTAGACGCCCACAAGCGCGGCGGAGTAGGCTACGGCCAGTTCAAAAAGGACCTCTTTGAAGCATACTGGGAATACTTCCGTGCCGCTCGCGAGAAGAGAGAGTGGCTCGTGGCAAATCCGGACTACGTCACAGGCGTGCTTACGGATGGTGCAGCCCGCGCAAGAGAAGAGGCAAACATCACCCTCACCCGCGTACGCGAGGCCGTGGGGCTGGTATGGCACTAAGCCCCTCCCTGCCACAGCATTTCAAATTGAGTAGGGGGACTTTCGTCCCCCTCTCACACCACCGTACGTGCCATTTATGGCATACGGCGGTTTCTCGGCGTGTGATTGGTCCCGGAGCTAATGTTCCTGCCGCAACTCTTTTATCTCTCCTCGCCGGATACCCT
>JAFWZG010000116.1 GCA_017517385.1 Akkermansia sp. | reverse complement strand
AAACGGCAGATACTTGCGTTTTTTGAATATGCACGCAAAAACCAGCAGCTCTATAATGGAAATCGGCAGCGTAATGACAAAAATCTGCCACCAGATAATGTCAAACAGCCACAGAACGATAAAGACGCTCAGTGCCGTTGTCCACACTGCGACAAATACCAGCGCCATGAGCATGCCGGCACTGTATGTGCGCTCCTGCTTTTCCTCCGTTTCCGGCGCAGCCTCCCAGCCGTCGTGGGAGGAGAGGATGTAATCCACGCTGACGCCGAATATCTCCGCCATCTGTGTAAGCACATAGGCATCGGGCAGGGCGTCTCCCCGCTCCCATTTGGATATGGTTTTGTCTGAATAATTAAGCGCGGCGCCCAACTTGGCCTGGGTCATGCCCGCATTGGTTCTCAGCCGGATAATATTACTGGCTGTTATCATTTTAAGCTCAGATATTTGCAAAACAGTTTCTCCTAAAAATATCGCTCAGTCTGCCATGTCTCTTATACGGCGGATAAGTGCGGCGCAGCGCTGCTCGTCATATACCACGGGAACCGGATAGGTGGGATTTGCCTCCTTAAGGGCCCAGCTCACCATCTGGTCTATATCCTCATCCTTTATGCAGTCAATGCCTCTGGGTAAGCCCATACGCCGGTTCATGGCATAAATCTCGGCTATAAAGGCCCGGGTCTTTTCCTGTTCGCTTCCCTCGGTACATACCCCCGTAAGCTCCGAAAGCCTTGCAAGGCGGGAATACACGGCAGCGCCGTAATCCTCCAGCACTATCGGCAGTATTACAGCATTGGCAAGTCCGTGGGGCACGCCGTAAAGTCCACCCAGAGTATGGGCGATGGCATGCACATTGCCTACACCCGCTCTTGTAAAGGCAAAGCCTGCCTTATAGGCTGCCATAAGCATCTCGGCTCTTGCCTCCATGTCCTCCCCGTCGGCATAGGCTTTTTCAAGGTATTTGAAAACGGTGACCGTGGCCTCCTCCGCCAGCCTGTCAACCTCAGGGGTGCGGTTTGTCCAGCATATATACGCCTCTATTGCGTGTGTAAGGGCGTCCATACCGGTGGTGGCGGTGGTTTTGGGCGGCAGACCCCGGGTAAGCTCCGGATCCAGCACGGCATAGCGCGGCACCAGATTAAGATCCATTATGGCGTATTTGTGGTGTGTCTCAGCCTCCGTTATTACCGCGGCAATGGTAGTCTCTGAGCCTGTGCCGGCAGTGGTGGGCACAGCAATAAAGGGAGGTATCTTTTTAAGCACGGTAAAAAGCCCCGCCATTTTGGTTATGGGCTTGTTTGGCCGCACAATAAGTGCAGCCGCCGCCTTTGCAGCGTCCATGGGTGAGCCGCCGCCTATGGCAAGAAAACCGTCGCAGCCCTCAGCCCTGTACATATCCCTTATGGCAAAAACCGTGGTTGTGGAGGGATTTGCCTCCACCTGAGAAAAGTGGACGCACTCAATCCCCCGGGACTTTATATTTTCAATAATTCCG
>JAFWZG010000057.1 GCA_017517385.1 Akkermansia sp. | reverse complement strand
TTTGTGCCTGTAAGGACTATGCCTTTCTCCCCGATACTCACATCGGCATCACCATCTACAACCAGAGTGGTACAAGTCACCCCGTCCAAAGTGGTACTTCCCTTCGCTGTGATGTAGGAAGTAGAGTTTACATCCGTCAGCTTCAGCGTGCCCTCTGAATTGATGTACTTATTTATACTACAATCCTCCAGCGTCAGACAGCCGTAGTTGTTGATGTAGCTATTTATACTACAATCCTCCAGCGTCAGACAGCCGTAGTTGTTGATGTAGTCCTTCACCGTTACACCCGTCAGCGTAGCTGTAGCTCCGGCACAAACTTCCAGCTCATATCGGGAATCCAGTGTACCGCCGGTCATCTCCAGCGTACCGCCGGAATACAAGTACACCCTGTACAACTGCTTCAGATTCGCATTTGTCAGCTGCAGTTTGCCGCCATTTTCTACCTCACAGTAAACGTAATTATTATCTGCCACCAACGCATCAGCCACGGTAGCATTATTCACAACAAAAGTGCCGTAAATATACAAACTCTCTTTGTAATCAAACAAACTCTTTTTGTAATCAAACTTCCAGCATACGCCTTCTTCCAAGGTCACCGTTTTACCAGCAGCTACTGTTACGTCATTGACCACTCTATACCCGCCCGGCAAGGTATCCGGAAGCTGCGTAAACGTACTATCTCCCAGCGTGCCGCTGATACCAATATATGCATCTTGGGCAGTAGTTTTAATACCGGAGAAGTCTGCGGCAGAACTCCAGTTTTCCAAGTACACGGCTCGCTGAGAAGTAAGGGTAATATTCTCACCGGAAAGCGCACCGGCGCCGGAAAGAGTAATTTGCGGCAGAGTGATATCGGACCATTCCACAGCGGCGGTAGTCTTGATAGCATAGCCAGTAATGGACACGCCATTCCCTCGCACAACGCAGGGTTTAGAGATAGTCGGAGCCGAGCTAAGGGCTATAGACTGCCCGGCTAAAGAGGAGTCAATCTGCACCACCGGTCGGAGGTCGCCGGTATAGGAGTTGACCTGACTAATAGCCCAAGCCAGAGAACCTTCACCGGAAGAGTTCAGGTTGGTAACCTCAAAAATAATTTCCGTTGGCACTAGAGACATATAAAAAAATTAGATTGTAAGTGAATGAAAAAGCCTTACTCAGAGTCACAAAACTAAGAGTAAGGCGAATAAGAGATGTAAAAATTACCTTCAGCGACGTCTGCGGCGAGCAGCGAGAGCCGCCAGTGCGAGCAAAGAAAGCGTGGCTGTAGTAGGCTCGGGAACGACGGTAGATACCGTCACAGACACACCACCATCAGTGGTAGTATAACCGAGAATCTGCAAGGAATCAGCCTCTTCACTAATGGCGGTAAATGCAGCGTCACCTTCCAGAGAAAGGCCAACGAGTTCAATCGTGACAGTCGAACCCGTAAGTTCCTCAAGCTGCTCCTGCGTCAGAGTGAGAGCAAGGGCGGCCCCCTCACCCAAGGTCACACCTTCCAGCTGGTCACTCTTCAAGCCTGCAAGAGTCATAGTATTGCTGCCACTGAGCAGGACATCCCCGCCGAAGTAGCTGGAGGCGTCCAACGCGAGACCGGAAGCAGAAACGGACACCGCGGGATCAAACGTCATCGTGCTATTTATCAGCGACACATTTGTCAGAGTAAGAGCAGGCGTGGCCGAACCATCCAAAATTTCAATGGAAACGATAGAATCTGCAACACTACCGCTGAACGTATTGCCTGTCATAGAAACGCTATCCAGCACACCGCCAACAATCTCCCAATACGCGCCGGACTCGGTATCAATGTGCATATTAGCATCAACACCGGCAATTTCTGCGGAGATATTAAGCGTGGCACCATTCTCAAGGTAGACATCATTGTATATACCATGACCGTCAAATGCCCCCTCCGCAATCTCCTCATCCTGATAGTTTTCAGAGAAATCAACAGATCCCGTCAGGTTGAGAGTAGCACCATTTTCCACATAAAACGCACCACCCTTACCGGATACATGATACTCACTGATGGTGGGATTTTCTATCGTAACCGAATTACCGGAAGTAACTACCTGCTTACCACCGTTACCATCTTTGTATTCAGCGCAAGCCACGCCCGACGCCAGGGCAAGCATCAAAATCAGAGTCTTTTTCATTGCATTATGTATTTGAAGAGGATTCAGAAACATTATCTCAAGCTATACAGCTCTCGACATCTAACATTTGTAGTCTACACCACAAATCACATGATGTAAAGCAAAAATCATTCATGCGTAATGACATTACCTCAAAAATAGGCAAACAATTACACACATACCAACAAAATAAACTAGAAAAGGTTCATTTCATCCCTCTGCACCGAAACACTTGGAAATATCGGACCAACTAACTCCGGCTAAATGAGTTCCAGCTGATAAACCTAACAGGCAACCACAACATCCTGAGTCGCTCGCGCCTAAAAAGAGCGTCACCCTCTAAAGGATGACGCTCTGAACGAAAGGATATTTTTATTTCACTCAGCTGCGGTTCTTAAGCTGGGGGAAGAGAATGATATCGCGGATAGAGCAAGCACCGGTAAGGAGCATGCAGAGGCGGTCAATACCGATACCGATACCACCGGCACTGGGCATACCGCTTTCCAGCGTTTCCACGAAATCATAGTCAATCTTCTGAGTTTCCTCACCGGCCTGATGCTTCAGGCGCTCCAGCTGCTCGATGGGGTCATTCTGCTCGGAGTAACCGGGGCAGAGCTCCTGACCATTCATCACCAGCTCGAACACGTCCACCACCTCGGGGTTCTCAGGATTAGCCTTGGCAAGGGGAACGAGGTCACGGGCCACGTGGCATACGAAGAGGGGGTTAGCCTGCTTCTCTTCCACGAGCTTCTCATAGACCTGCTGAGTTACGGCAGTATCATCAAGATCCTCACCAATCTGGAGGTGAAGCTCATTCTCTGCGCGGTCACGACGCTGCTCGGCGGTCAGCTCGAACCAATCGGCACCGGCCACCTCCTTCACGAGGTCATTGTAATCAGCACGGCGCCAGGGGCGAGTGAGGTCCACCGTCCAGCGGAGGTTACCGTTCTCATCGAACTGGTCAAACTTCAGCGTGCCGAACACCTTCTCTGCCACGGTGCAGATCATGTCCTCCATCATGGCAGCCATGGTCTCGTAATCGCCACCGGCTTCATACACCTCAAGCACAGTGAACTCGGGGTTATGGCGGCGGTCCACACCTTCGTTACGGAAGTTGCGGTTCAGCTCGAACACCTTGGGGAAACCACCCACCATCAGGCGCTTCAGGAAAAGCTCGGGGGCAATTCGCAGCGTCACGGCCTTCTTCAGGGCGTTATAGTAGGACTCGAAAGGCTTAGCGGCAGCACCACCGGCGATATCCTGCAGCATGGGAGTTTCCACTTCCAAGAAACCACGCTCCGTCAGATAACGGCGTACCTCCTGAATGATGAGGGAACGCTTCACGAAGCGGTCAGCACTCTCAGGATTGCTCATGAGGTCCAAGTGACGACGGCGATAACGCATATCCATGTCAGCCAAGCCGTGGAACTTGTCCGGCATAGGACGAAGAGCCTTGGAAAGCACCTTGAAAGAGTCCACGCGTACGGAAGGCTCACCGGTGCGGGTAATGAAGGTTTCACCCTCGATACCTACCCAGTCACCACGCTCCAGCAACTTCCAGAGAGCCCAAGCCTCATCAGAGCAAGACTTCTTGGTAAGCATGCACTGAATGCTGCCCTGCACGTCAGCCACGGTAAAGAACTGAGTGCGGCCCATGTCACGCAGAGCGTTGATACGGCCAAGCAGTTTTACCTGTTTACCCTCCTCGAAGTTAGCCTTGATTTCACCCGGATTGGTGTTGACATCGAAACGGCCACCATAGGGGTTAACCCCCAAGTCACGAATCTTGCCCACCTTCTCACGGCGTACGGCAATCAGTTCCTCCTCAGAAGAACCCGGAGCGGTATTGACAACTGCTTGTGTATTTTCTGACATAGCGCGCGCATTATACGCACTTTTTCCGGAATTTCCAGCCTAAAGTGAACAAAAACTCATTTTTTTCCGGAAATAAGTGTAGCAAATGAGACAAAGTCGTGTTAAATGGGGCAAGAAAGATTTTTAATCTTGAAAATGTAGCACAAAACGTTTAGTATACAAGGTGATGAAAATTCATTTTTGTGGTGCAGCAGAGACGACGACGGGCTCCCAGCATCTGCTGGAAGTGAATGGCAAGCGCATACTTCTGGACTGCGGTATGTACCAAGGTCATCGTGAAGATCAGCTCCGAGTCAACAGAGAGTTCCCCTATTTTGACCCAAAATCCGTGGATTGCGTGGTGCTATCGCATGCCCACATTGATCACTCCGGCAACCTGCCTAACCTCGTGAAAAAAGGGTTCAAAGGCTTCGTGTACACCACCTATGGCACGCGAGACCTCTGCTCCATCATGCTGGCGGACGCGGCCCGCATTCAAGAGAGTGATTGCAAGTTCCTCAACAAGATGGATCGCCGTAAGGGCGGCGATGGCTGCGTGGCCCAACCCATTTATACCGAACAGGATGCAGAAGCAGCCATGCGCCGCTTCCTGACGCTGGGCTACCACATGCCTATCCCCATCGCAGACGGTGTAACCCTCACCTTCTATGATGCCGGCCACATTCTCGGCGCTGCTCAGGTAGTTCTGGATATTGATGACAAGGAGGATGGCTGCCACAAGCGCCTGCTTTTCTCCGGCGACGTAGGCCGCGGTGATAACGAACTGCTGCGAGACCCGGAAGCCGTGCCGAATGTGGATATCATGCTCATGGAAAGCACATATGGCGGCAGATTCCACGAAGCCCCGGCCAAAGACCCGGAGCTCTTCATCAGCACCATCAAGAAGGCCATGAAGCGTGGAGGCAACGTGTACATCCCCGCGTTCGCCGTAGAGCGCACCCAGCAACTTCTTTACCTTCTGAACCGCGCTTACCGTGAAGGAAAACTTCCTAATTATCAGGTGTATGTGGATAGTCCCATGGCCGTGAGCGCTACAGAAATTTTCCGCATCCACCCGGAATGCTTCAATCAGGACGTCTATAATTTCCTCTTCAACGAGCGCGACCCCTTCGGCTTCGAACAGCTACACATGGTGCGTACCGTTTCTGAATCTCAGCGCCTGAATAACCTTCGTGAGCAGGCCATCATCATTTCCGCCTCCGGCATGTGCGAGGCCGGACGAATCCTGCACCACCTCAAGAACGGCATCAGCCGTGATAAAAATACAGTCCTCTTCGTAGGCTACTGCGCCGCCAACACTCTTGGCCGCCGCATCATGGACGGAGCTCTGCAAGTACGAATTCTCGGGGATGAATACCCGGTACGCGCCAAAATTCAGGCCTTGGACTCCTTCTCCGGCCATGCGGATCACAATGAGTTATTGGCGTACTTTACTCGCACAGGAGGAAGCAAGAACAAGGTCTATCTCGTTCATGGAGAAAAGGAATGTACCGCGGCGCTGAAAAGCGAACTGGAGAAGAACCACGCCGGCGAAGTACACGTAGCGCACCTAAATACCTGCATAACCTGCTAAGAAAGCCAATTTCCGGCTTGAGGTAAGGCACAGTTTATGCTAAAATGCCGTGCATGAGGAGAGCACACTGCAAATTTGTTCTTGTGCTGGCAGCTTTCGGGCTGCTGATTTCCTGTGATGGTGGCACCCCCCGAGGGAGTGCCACGCCGGAGGCTGCGCAGCAATTTGCCGAGCTCCGTCAGGAAGTGGAAATTTTGACCGCGGCGGATTTCATGGCTGAATACAACCCCGAAGAACTGCAGCAGACCGTGCAGAACTTCGTGCAGACAGCCGATGCTAAATACATCTCCCCCACCGGCAAATACAGCATCCTTCACATTGCTTGCATGCTCAAAAAGCCTGAGCTTGCTCGCTGCCTACTGCTGGACGGGGCGGACCCGAACGCCTTCACCATCATAGAAAACTCACCGGCAGAATCACCACTTCTTTGCGCCCTGACGGCGGATTACTCCCCGGACACTCCGGCTGAGACAATTAACGCTCTTATTGATGTGCTGGTAGCGGGAGGTGCCTCACTGGCTACACCCGGTTCAGTGGAAACATCACTCACATACAACGCCTGCCTCACCTGCGCCCACGAAGCCGTATATGCCCACCTGCTGGACATCGGCGTACCTCGTAGCGGCAACGAGCTGCAAGAAGCCGCCTACCGAGGCTGGCTCGGTACTCTTAAGCGCCTTCTGGAAGAAAAAGGAGGCCTCACAACTGAGCACCACTCCCTCATCACCATCGTGGCCCACATGAGTGGCGGCTACTTCCCCGGCGAGCACCTTGCATGTGCACGCTATCTTCTGGAACAAGGCGTACCGGTAAACGCTACAGATGAAGCAGGCCGCACCGCTCTGTTCTGTTTGGCCGCCGGTTACAGCACTCTGGAAGAATATGGCAGAAAAGAAGCCGCGCTCGAACTGCTCACCTTCCTGCTGCAACAAGGCGCTGACCCGCACCTGCGCGCTGATCATGATGAAACATACCCCGGCTTCTCCGCTTACGACCTCATGGCGCAGGATAGCACCATCATGGAGCACCTCCGCACAAGTGGCATAGCACTGACCGCCCCTCCTCTCATTATCCGCGGTGGCGAAATGCTCGCGGCGGACGTCTGCCGTGCCGGCTTAACGCAGAGCTCAGCAGAAACGATTGCCCCGTACTTCGATACCATCGCTCGCCTTTTCACGCCCACCGCGGAGATGAGCCGTCAGGAAATATACCCGGACGCCCTTCGCAGTGCGGTCATCCTTCTGGCAAACGTAGATGCGGAGCGCACCTCAGCCCTCATCGCCTCACTTCCCATCTGGAAAGACCGCGAGGCCCTCATAGAGCACAATCACACCGTCATGGCCATCCTGTACGCCATGCAGGACACGCCCTCTATCATTCTTCCTAAGGAACTCTTACTGCAGGCCGCAGAAATTCTCATGGAAAACAAGGCCCACGAGAATGCCGCTATCACCACAGAGCTGCTGGGCCGCTGCGCTGACAGTGACGAGGCGCTGGCCGGCCTTCTGGAAGATTCCCGCCTGCCTATTCGCGCCGGAGCTTGGGGCGCCCTACTCTACAAAGCCGGCCTCCCGTCTGCCTGCAATGGCTCAGTGGCTGCATGGCTGGCTAATCAAGGACGCCGCGCAGACTCCCCCGTGCTACAGAAAGCGCTATTGCTCACATCTATAGAAGATTTGTGGTACGGCAATATGGAATCTGCTCAGATTGAGGAATTTATCAGCCTTGTCAATGAGCTTGGCGCGGAACGCGCAGCCACCGCCTACCGCAACATAGCAGATAATCTCAGTAATCCGGACAAATTGGATGAAATCATGCAAACAAATGATGAGTGGTCCTATGAGCTAGAAATTGCTACCGCTCGCTTCATGCTGAACAATAAAGAAGAATTTCTGAGACCCTCAGTCTCTCCCACTGATGCCCCATGAGGCACCTATTACACATGCGAACTCTCACCTCCACGACAGCCTTGATTCTCTGTGCCCTCCCCCTGAGTGCGCAGACTTCTTCCTCTGCCGATGAACAGCAGGACATCGCGCCGGAAGTTCCGGTAGCCATTTCCCTGCAAGATGCCACCTCCAGCTTTGACGGAGCATTTTCACTGGAAGACATGCGCCATTACATCGCTGACGGCGCAAAGGTTAATGAGACAGACAGCAATGGAGACACCCCGCTTCTCTACCTATGCCGGGCCATAGAGATGGATTATCGTTACAACAACGACCCTCACTTTGCACAAACTCTGGATGAGGCCATTATCCTCCTGCTGCGCAGTGGAGCTGATATCATGCATGAAAACAAGAGCGGCTGCAATGCTCTCTTCTTCCTGCACAGCAAGCCGGAGCTCATGGCAAAACTCAAAGAGGCAGGCTTACTCCCCAAGCCCCTCTCCGTGCGTATCCCTCATGACACCCGCGCCTTCCTCCGCTACATTAAGCAGAGAACCTCACAAGCCGAGCTGACTAGACACGAGGCCTCACGCGAATACCTCGTTAGCCAGTACTGCGCACCTGCATATGACAGAGCGCAAGAGCACGTCACGCTTATGCTCTCTGCAGCGGGTGCACGCTACCGTTCATACGAAGACCTCTGCGCACTTCTGGCCTTCATGCGACTGGCTAATGAAGAAAAAGCCCAGCAGTACATCCTTTCCTTCAATTACTGGGAACACGGCGAGCACTTTCTGGAGGAAGTACCGGCGCTCATGCTCAAGGCTCTTGCCGAGCTGGAATGGGACGTAGCCCCGCAAGCCCTGCGTACAGCCCTTGCAAAACTGGATAGCATGCTACCCGGCTCACCAGACGAAATGATTGACTGTGATGCCGCACAGCCCATGGGCATATTACTCACGATGCTGATGCGCACCGAGGGCGACCGAGCAGAGCCCCTCATTCGTAAGTATGCGGAATGCAACGAGGCAAACCTTGCCTACACAGCACATCGCATCATGCTGCAGCGGCTCTCCCTTCCCGTCCCGGAAAAGGATGTGTTCCACCGATTATACGGCAATAATCCGGAAACCATGCAGCCCATCCACCGTAGGCTTTACGAATGTGCACTGGTGGATGAAGCGCTGCGCAACAATGACATCAGTGCATTATCCTCAGGAGTGGTAGAGCGCGTCATTGCCGCCTTCCGTGATATGGGGCTCAGCAAATATGCTGATATCGTGGCCACGCTTCTCAAGAATGGCTCCCTCACCGATGACCGGTACTCCATTCAAGCCGCGCATCACAGCTACATAGAGCAGCCGCCCCCAAGCCCCCGCATTATTATGGCGCGGTATATTCTGGCTCACCCTGAGCAGTTCCCGACATCCTCCACGGAACAGCCATGAAAAACGCCCCACTCAATCCGGTGATGACAGCGCTGTGGCTGCTGCACCCCGTCTGCGCACTGGTGGCACTCCTGACCTGCATCCCTATCCTCTGGCCTGAACAGATTACTACCGGGCAATTCTCCCCCGAAGAACTCCGCTCCGGCTGCATCATTCTGGGTACAATCGTGGCTTCCATTATCATATTAGCCATCAGCTGTACTTACCTCTTCCTAAAAATGCACAATCTCCGGGCCCTCGGTAATCTTACCATCTGGGCTGCCACTTGGGGGATCAGCGCCATGATTTTCTCACAAATGGCCATTGAGGCGGATGTTCCCTCCCCCTATGAAGATGTTAAGGCCGAGCCTATTCAAAGCACCGCTACCCTGCATCAGCCTACGGAGCGCCTCATCGGCCCGGCGTCGCTCGTCATAGCCATCAATCCGGAAGAAGCCTCGGCTGATTACATCGCGACCGCGGACAATCTCGTCAAACTGGAAAGCGAGCATGGCGAACTGCTGGCTTCTTACCTCAGCAAAGCACCACGCTGGGCCCATGCGGATACCAGTGATACGTTCTATACCCGCCCCGGCCACGTGGTACTCGTTCCTCCGGCCACCGGCGGCATTCCCGGCACCGTTCATGCCACTTTCCGAACCGTGTCTGAAGGAGAGCCCATACCAGCCGGCTTCATCCCGGTAAGTCCGGGTGCCCCATTCCCACAATCAGCAGCTGACAAAGAAGAAATCCCGGATATAGCCCTCGAGCTCTCAGGCAAACATTATCTGCTGCTGGCTTGGCGCGGCACGACTCACAGAGAGACCGCTCACAAAGCCATTAATGCCGCAATCACCACGATTGATAGCATGTTTGAGCGCCTCGCAGCTAATCCCACGGAAGAAAACGCCCAGCACATGTGTGAAGGACGGCGCAAAATTCGCGGTAATACGCCCGAACTGCGAGTCAACGAACCGAATAACCAATACGGGGTTTATCAGGCTGAAGTTCACGCCAACCCCGGCAGGCCCGGCACCTTCCTGCTTGCTATCAGGGCTCACAACGAACAGCAGACCCTCCTGCGCTTGTTCTCATTCCCGGCACGCTATTCATCAGACCCGGATGAACTCTTCCGCCATGATATCCCCGGCACCATCGAAGAGTGGATGAGTGATGTCCACCTCAGCGCCGCAGCCGATGCATTCCCGAAAGGGGCCCCCATCTTTGCCATCCTTTGCGGAGAATCTCACCAATACTTCGGCGTCACCTTTGAGCTGCAGTTCTCCCCCAGCGGCGCAGCAGATTCAGAAACCCAGATTCTTCTCCGCCGCAATTACAAGGTGCAAGCCTACGAACGCCCGGCAGAATAAGTCCGCTTCCGTATTATTTAGGAAGCTGCCATAGAAAGTGCTTTACAAATGAGGCTTTCTCAGGCATTCTTTGCCGCGTCTATGTCATTCTCTGAACTCGGAATATGCCCGGAAATATTAGAAGCCATTGAAGTGCTCGGCTTCGAAACACCTTCTCCCATTCAAGAACAAGCCATCCCCGCTGCACTGGATGGACATGATATCGTGGGCCTCTCCCATACCGGCTCCGGGAAAACACTTGCTTTCTCTATACCGGCTCTTGAGAACATTGACCCGAATATACGCAGCGTACAGGTGCTCTGCCTTGCGCCCACGCGCGAGCTGGCAGTTCAGATATGCCGAGAGGTAGATAAGCTGGCACTGTTCCTTGATGGTATTTCTGCCGTTCCGATTTACGGTGGCGCATCCTTTGCTCCGCAGCTGGCAGCCCTGAACAGGGGCGTGCAGTTCGTAGTGGGTACACCCGGGCGCGTCATTGACCTCATGGAACAGGGTGAGCTTCGCACAGAGCATATCACCACTCTGATTCTGGATGAAGCTGATGAAATGCTGGATATGGGCTTTCAGGAAGACATTGACCGCGTGGTGGCTATGCTGCCGGCTGAGCGCCAAACGCTCTTCTTCTCCGCTACGATGTCCCCTGCCATCAGGGCTCTTATCAACCGCATCTCTGAAAATCCTCAGGAAATCACCATCGAGCGCTCGGTACTTACCGTACCCACGTGCGAGCAGAGCGTATATGAAGTTGTGTTCTCCTCTCGTATCGAGGTACTCAGCCGCCTCATCGAGATGGGCCGCATGAAGCGAGGGCTCGTCTTTGCTAATACCAAGCGAGTGGTGGATGATGTGGTGGACGGCCTGCTGGCCCGCGGTTATTCTGTGGACCGCCTACACGGCGACATGCCCCAAACTCTCCGTGAACGCGTGATGGATACCTTCCGCCGCGGTAACCTGAATGTGCTCGTGGCAACGGACATTGCCGCCCGTGGTCTGGATATTGATGATGTGGATATCGTGGTGAACTTCGAGCTGCCGCGTGACCCGGAAGATTACGTGCACCGTATCGGCCGCACAGCCCGCGCAGGCCGCAAAGGCAAAGCTGTAACGTTCATTGGCCGCAGAGATTTCTCCCTCTTGGCCCGTATCGAGCGCTTCATCGGCACCCGCATGCAGCGCGAAAAAGTCATGACGGCCGTACAGGTAGAAGAAGCTCGTAAAGAGGCGCTTGTAGATGACATCTTGGAACAGGCCGCAGCAGAACCGGAACTTCCGGAAGAGCTGAAGGATATCGACATGCCCGCTGAGCAGCTCATGGCCGCCATGTTCAAGCTCCTTGTAGCTAAGGGCAGCTGTGAACTTCAAGCCATTCCCGAAGACCGCCCCAGCCGCCACGCCAAAAATTCTGCTGCAGATAGTGATAACACCCCCGCCGCAGAAAAGGGCAATGACTGGAGCAGCCTTCAGCAGAGCACCACACTCTTCATGAACGGCGGCAAGCTCATCGGCATCCGCCCGAAGGACATCGCCGGCCTCTTCTACAATGAAGGAGGCGCCCCCAAGGGCTCCGTGGGCGACATCAAGATTTTCCTGAAGCATTCGCTCATCGAAGTTTCTCCGGAAATTGCTCCCCAACTCACGAAACAGCTTGCCACCTGCTCCATCTGCGGGTATGAAGTGAACGTGCGTGAAGACAAGAAGGGCGATTCTGATTCCCGCCCATCCGTACATGTGCGCGACCGCCGCAGCGGAGGCTCCTCATACTCCGGGCGCGACAACTCCCGCAATGAGCGCGGAGGCCGTTTTGAGCGCGCAGAACGCCACAACAACTCCGGCAAGCGCGACAAGGGTGACCGCTATGATCGCCGCGAGCGCGACCGTGGAAATCGCTATGAAGGAGGCGGTGACGCACCATTCTTCTCCCGCTTCGCCAAAAAACCCCGTCGTAGTTAATCCGCCGGAGCCACGCTCGCACCGTTTTAAGCTGAGCTTTTCCAAGTTCACACCGCATACATCAATAGAGCCCGCCTTGTGCGGGCTCCATTTTTATCTTCCACAAATAACACTAGACATTGATTTTTTGGCACTGCGTCAAAAAAGTCGCGTGAATGACGGGGAGGTTAGCTGCCTGAGTTTGAGCCGGAGGTAATCAACGGAAGGTAGACCTCGGGTTTTGAGTTGGATGCGGGCAATCATAGAGTTCATCCCTTCAATTCGTCCCG
>JAFWZG010000056.1 GCA_017517385.1 Akkermansia sp. | reverse complement strand
GCTGTTCAAGAAAACGCGAGCGTAGCGAGCCTAGCCCGGAGCTCCGGAGGAGCGGCATAAACTAGCCCGGCGGTGGAGTCGCGAATGCGACGAAACCCCGGGTTATGATGAAAAAGAAAATTGAACCCCGGTGAGGGGTGCCATAATGCGTAGAGTTAAAATGTGCGATGTGTTTATGAATGCGCAATGCTCAAATAATGAAAAGATTATGACGTGTAGCAACCCTTTATGCCACCCCTCCGGGGTTCATGTTAATTTCTATTCCTGCTCCCGGGGTTCTGCCCCTAGCGGGGCATCACCGCCGGGCTACCCTATACCACCCGCGCAAGCACGGGTTCTCATATTAGGCGGGCATTTGCCCGCAGGATTTTTGCTATTCTTGGGGCCTTACAGAAGCACCAGTTCTGCCACTGCTGAACAGGTGCTCGGAAAGGGTGCCGGTGACCTCGGTAAACTGTTGCAAAGCGAGAATGGCCGCTGTTCAAGAAAACGCGAGCGTAGCGAGCCTAGCCCGGAGCTCCGGAGGCGCGGCATAAACTAGCCCGGCGGTGGAGTCGCGAATGCGACGGAAGCCCGGGTTATGATGAAAAAGAAAATTGAACCCCGGTGAGGGGTGCCATAATGCGTAGAGTTAAAATGTGCGATGCTTTTATGAATGCGCAATGCTCAAATAATGAAAAGATTATGACGTGTGGCGCCCCTTTATGCCACCCCTTCGGGGTTCATGTTAATTCTATTCCTGCTCCCGGGGTTCTGCCCCTAGCGGGGCATCACCGCCGGGCTACCCTATACCACCCGCGCGAGCACGGGTTCTCATATTAGGCGGGCATTTGCCCGCAGGATTTTTGCTATTCTTGGGGCCTTACAGAAGCACCAGTGCTGCCACTGCTGAACAGGTGCTCGGGTAATCCTTAGAACTGGCAGTCGCCGCTTCTGAGGGCGTTGATTCCCTTGCTGCGGGCGAGGATTCGCAGTTCTTTATCGTTCGTGATGAGCATGCTGCCATTCAGCCTAGCTGCGGTTCTCATCAGGACGGTATCAGCGATGGTATCTTTGGCGGTGGAGTTATCTTCCATGCGGAATTGCTTGCCCAATTCATTTTGCAAGCGTTCGATTCTCGACATTCCAAGCTGGGCGAGTTTGCGTTTTTCCTCGTTTTTGCTCAGTCCTTTGAGCTCACCGAGTACGATGCTTTCCAGCAGGATAACCCACCCGTTTTTCTTAAGTTTTTTTTCCAAGTTGCCAAACCAAGGGCGGAGCTGATCGTCCATCCATACGTTTGTGTCAATGATGAGTACCTTGCCTCCGGAGACTTTCTTTTTTCTGCCTCTTTTGGGCTTGAGTTTGAGAATGAGGAAAAGCAGGGCAAGGGCAAGCGCTGAAGCGAGGTACCAGTACTTCCTGAGCCAGAAGAGAGCATAGACGTTCGGCCCTCCATTTTGGACGCCGTTTTGCTTGGCGCGAGCCCACCATTGTTCTGCAGCGTCGGGATCGGAGTAGGCCATATCATCCGCGAGCATTTCTTGGAACATGCCGGCCTCGGTGCCGATGCAGGTGAAGAGTTGGTGGCGGGCTGTGGCATTACCGGAGGCGGCGGCTTCATATAATTGGCGCAGCGGGGTGCTGGGCTCATTGCCGCAGCTGAGCAGAAAAAGGCTCAGCAGTGCCAGCGTGACGAGGCTAAGGAGATTTTTCATTAGATTGTATGGCAGGTAGTTGATGAAAGAGCGCGCGCTCTAGTTCAGAGCGCGCGCTTAGAAGTATTATTGCCTAAGGCGCGGGGGTTACTTCAGAATCATCTTGAAGTCCACCACCACGGCGCGGTCAGCAGTGACGAGCACGGGGTTACCGTCGATAGCGGTAATCTCGGGAATCTCGAGCACGAGCTTCTGCACCTTAGCGAGGGTGTCAGCCAGAGGGCCTACGGCCTTGGGAGCCTCACCGCGCACGCCGTTCAGGATGGTGCCTACCTTGGTCTCCTTAATCATGGCGGAGAAGTCATCAGCGGGCAGGATGCGCATGGTGGTATCACGCATCACCTCGGTGTAGATACCGCCGGTGCCGAACACCATGACGCGTCCGAAGTTCTTGTCGCTGTTCACACCGATGATGGTCTCGGTGGCCTTGGTAATCATCTCCTGGATGAGCACGGAAGCACCCTTGAGGTTGAACTTGGTGATGGAGCCCCAGAGGCCTTCCCAGGCCTCGGTGAAGGAAGCTTCATCATTGATGTTCAGGTAGATGCCCTTCATCTCGGTCTTGTGCAGAGCATCGGGAGCGGAGAGCTTAAGCACCACAGCGTTCGGGAAGATGGTCTTGCAGAAGGCAAGGGCTTCTTCCTTATCCGTGAAGTTACCGCACTTGGGATAATCAATGCCGTAGTGGTCCATGAGCATGTTCACGGTGTCTTGGGGCAGGGAGGCAAGGCCGGCTTCCTTAGCGGAGGTAACGGCAGCCTTGATTTCAGCGGGAACTTCGCCGGTCTCGCAGGTGGCGAGCTTCTTGCCACGGAAGGCCATCTGAGCCTTCAGGAGGCCAAGAAGACGCACGATGTCAGCGGGGTACTCGTAGTTGAGAATCTTGGCCTTGTCGAGCAGCACGCGGCCTTCGTCCACGCGGGCACCACCCACGAAGGAGCAGTAGATGTTCACGTTGGGGTACTGGGGAGCCAGCTTGATGACAGCCTCGGCGGTGCCGGGGCAATCGGTCACGCGCTGGGGAGTGAGGAGCACAAGGATGTTCTTGTACTCGCCGCTCTCGCAGAGAACCTTAAGAGCAGCCTCGTAGCGGTCAGCCTTGGCGTCACCCACAACGTCGATGGGGTTGCCGAGGGAGGCCTCGGGAGTGAGCACGGCGCGGAGAGCAGCCTTGGTCTCATCGCTGGGGGGAGCGAGGTCCAGACCGGCTTCTTCGCAGAGGTCGGAGGTGAGCACGCCCACGCCACCGGCGTTGGTCAGCACGGCCACCTTGCCGTCGAACTGGTTGTGGTTGCAGTACTGCAGTACCTCAAGGAGGCCGAAGAGCTCGCGGTCATTATAAGCCTGAATGGCGCCGGCGCTCTGAAGCGCCATCTCAAGCACGCGGTAGTTCGGAGCAAGGGAACCGGTGTGGGAGAGGGAAGCGGCCTGAGCCTTAGCGCTCTTACCGGGCTCCATGATAACGCAGGGCTTGGTGTCAGAAACCTGCTTAATAACCTTGAGGAATTCCTTACCGTTCTTGAGGGACTCAAGGTAGAACACGAAGGCGCTGGTGTTGGGGTCGTCCTTCAGAGCAGCGAGGAGGGCGTCCTCACCCATCACGGCCTTGTTACCGATGGAGATGAAGTGGGAGAAGCCGATGCCCTTGCCGGCGGCCCAGTCCATGATGGCGGAGCAGTAAGCACCGGACTGAGACACGAAGGCCACGTTACCGCGGGCGGGGAAGCCGTCTGCAAAGGAGGCGTTTACGTTGTCAAAGGTGGAGATGTGGCCGAGGCAGTTCGGGCCAAGGAGGTTGATGCCGTTGTCCAAGCACTTCTGGGCGATGCGCTTCTCGAGCTCCTTCTCACCCACTTCAGCGAAGCCGGCAGTGATGATGGAGATGTTCTTGGTGCCGTTGGTGATGCAGGCATCAATAACGCCCTCAGTGAAACGAGCGGGAACGAGGACGACTACGAGATCCATGGGCTCAGGCAGCGTGTCCACGCTGGCATAGCAGGGCTTGCCGCAGAGTTCCTGACCGGCCATCTTGGGGTTAACACCATAGAGCTTGCCCTTGTAATCAGCGGAGATGATGTTGTTGAACACAACGGCGCCCAGCTTGGTGGGGTCGGCAGAGACGCCGACAACGGCAATGCTCTTCGGATTGAAGAATGTTTCGAGTGACATGGTGAGTTTAATATTTAAGTGAATGACAAGCCTCACTTGGCTCTGCGTTGATTTTAGCACTTCGTGTTTGATTTTTCAAGCTTATTTTAGAATTTCGAGCTGTTATATGAGAGAAAAGGGGAATAAAAAAACCTCCTGTAGGTATTACAGGAGGGTGATAGAGGAGGAAAGTGCGCGTTTTACTTTTTATCAATGAGGCCGCTAATGAGTAGCTCTGCATTGTTCTGGGTGCGGCGGATGTTTTTCAGCAGCAGCTCCAGCGCCTCCCAGCCGGGATGGCTGGCGAGCTGGCGGCGCACCTGAAGAATGCGGTCAAATTCATCCGGGTGGTACAGGCGGTCATCATTACGTGTGCCGCTCTGGGGTATAGAAATGGCGGGGTAGATGCGGCGCTCAGCGAGCTCGCGATCCAGACGGATTTCCATATTACCGGTGCCCTTAAACTCCTCAAAGATGATTTCATCCATGCGGGATTCGGTGTCCACGAGGCAGGTGGCGATGATGGTGAGGCTACCGCCTTCTTCCACATTACGGGCTGCGCCAAAGAACTTGCGGGGTTTTTCCAGAGCGTTGGAGCCAAGGCCGCCGGACATGATTCTGCCGCCGACCTGATTAGCATTATAACCGCGGGAAAGGCGGGTGAGGGAATCCAGCATGATGATGACGTCCTTGCCTTGCTCCACGAGGCGGCGAGCGCGCTCCAGCACCATATCGCTCAGCTGGGCGTGGCGGCGGGAGGGTTCGTCAAAGGTGGAGGCAAGCACGGGGGCATCCACTGTTTCCTCGAAGTCCGTTACTTCCTCAGGGCGCTCATCCAGCAGGAGGATGAGCAGCTCGGCCTCGGGATAGTTCGCGCGGATGGATTTTGCCATGCACTTGAGCAGCACGGTCTTGCCGCCGCGGGGCGGGGCCACTACAAGCGCTCTCTGGCCCAGTCCCAAGGGAGTGATGAGATCCAGCACGCGCATGGAGGACAGCTTCAGCTGGGAGTTTTCCAGAATAATACGCTGGCGGGGGAAGAGGGGTGTGAGCTTGTCAAACTCCTTGGGCTGGGTGTACTCCGCAGCGGGTTTATCCTCAATCTCCAGCACTTCACCGGCGCGCAGCGGGCGGTTTGCCTTGACGGATTGATCTTGGGAGAGCTTGACCTTCACTTTGTTACCGGGGCGCAGGCCGAAGCGCTTCATGAGCTCGCCGGGCAGGGCCACATCATCCACCTCATGGCGGTAGCTGCGCTGCTCATCGCGCAGGAGTACGGTGCCTTCCTTGGTGAGATCCAGCACGCCGGTGACTATTACCTGATTGCCGAGCTTAGCGAAGTTGCGGCAGAGCTCCTGCACGAGCTCGTGGCGGGTACGGCCGGTGGCGCCTTTCTTGATATTTACCTGAGCCAGTTTGCGCAGCTCATTGAGGGGCATGCTGCGCAGCTCATTCATGTTCACAACCTTGGAGCGTTGGTGGACGACTTCAGCTTCCTTAGCAAGCTCAGAATCAAAGAAGTACTTCACCTGAGCGCGCAGCATATCCAGAGAGCCTTCATTCCAGAAGACCGTGCCGGATTTCTCGATTTTTTCCTGAGTGGGCATCTGGGCGTTAATCAATCCCTTAGCCACCTCACGGGAGAAGCCATCCCGCTCAGCGATGCGCTTAATCTGGGTTTCTCTGCTGGCGGCCACGAGGCATACGCGGTCCGCGGAGAAGTCTACGGGGCTTTCGAAGTACAGGGGGATATCCACGATGAAGGTATGGACGAGCTCACTGCGGCGAGCTTCCGCCTGTGCTTCCTGGCACATGAGGGCAATTTTCGGGTGGATGAGCTCCTCAAGCTTGCTGCGGCGCTCAGCGTCATTGCGCACGATGTCACGCAGCATGTCGCGGTTCACGGAGCCATCCGCATTCAGGGCGTCGGGGCCGAAGGCCGTCACGAGGTCGCGGGAAATCCTGCCGCTGTTCTGCAGCTCTTCCACCGCGCCGTCGCAGTCAAAGACTTGCATGCCTTCACCACCGATTTCTCTGAGCAGGCTAACGACTGTTGATTTGCCTGATGCGATGCCTCCTGTAACAACAATTACCTTCACGAGCGCGAGTTTATCATGATTTATCTCTCATTTCAAGCGCAAAGCGTGTGCACAGGTTGTTTTGGAGCTGAAAAATGAGTGGCTCCTGCGGGGGGCTTTTCCTGTGTAATGGCGCTGTGGGGGCGCAGGGGTGTTTATTCGTACACTACTATCAACCTTGCTACGGCGGGCAGGGTGGTGCGGAGCCTGCGGTTGATGGACGAAAGGCGCTCGTGGCTCTGGCTGACGGTAAGCGAGCTCTCCTGCGGAATGGTGATGATGCAGAAGCGGCGTTCCTGCTTGGTATAAAGCTTGATGGAGGTGGGCAGGGGGGCACCGCTTTCAATCATGGCGCGGTGCACCTGCTGCTCCCAGTTCTCCGGAATCGGGGTGGTGAAAGCGGGAATCTCTCGTAAATCCGGCTCCATGTGCACCACCACGTTATCTGCTTTCAGGCGGAGGCTGACTTCTTTCCGGAAGGCTTGGACTGCCACTCGCCAGCCATCCAGCGTGGCATCGCCGGGGAGCTCCAAATCCGCAAACACGGTGTAGCCTTGTTCCGCACGCATCAGCACAAGGCCATGCACGCCGAAGCGGTGGGTAAGCGCAATGCGGCGCACAATCATCTCATGCGTATCCGCCGGGGCGTCAGCCGGGTGCATGTGTACCACGGTTTCTGCGCCGGGGATGTCTCCCTCGATGAGTTCTTCAATGGCATCCGCGATATCATGCGCGGTGTCGATGTGTAGCTCGCGCGGCACGGCCACCACCATCTCGATGTACGCCTTATTACCAACCTCGCGCACGCGAAGTTTCTGGAGCGGGTAGGCGGGCATGCGCTCGGCCATGATGTTACGGACGCTGCGTGCAGTTTCGCCGTCCGTCTTGTCCATGAGGTTGTTAATGGATTTCTTGCCGAGGTCCCAGCAGATGTGCAGGATGAGTACGGCCACCGCCAGAGAGGCGAGAACGTCCGCGCGCAGCAGGAGCCAGTGCAGCCAGCTGTCCTTCACCGTCATGTACGCCACGGCGGCACCGCTGATGCCGAGGAGTACGGCGGCGCTGCTCCAGATATCGGAAGCGAAGTGGGCGGCATCCGCCTCCAGTGCGTCACTCTTCGTCTCCTTAGCAACGCGCTTGAGCATGGCGGCACGGTTAATGTCCACCACCAGGGAAACGATGATGACCACGAAGGCCCACACATTAGTCTCCACGTGGAGAGCCTCAGGGTTATCACTAGTGAGGCGCTCCACGGCTTCCATGATGACCCATGCCGCCGTCAGCAGCAGGAGAAGCGTCTCCGCCAGAGCCATGAGGCTTTCCACTTTGCCGTGGCCGTAGGGGTGCTCTGCATCCGCCGGGCGGGCTGATATCTTTACGGCACAGTAAGTACCCAGTGCAGCCAGCATATCCAGCGCGCTATGCAGAGCCTCAGAGAGGATACCCAGCGAGCCCGTCATGATGCCGACTACGAATTTCATAACAGTCAGCAGGGCGCTCCACAGAACAGATGAGCCCGCGGCAATGGCTTTTTTCGTGTCGGAATCCATGGCGTTAGAATCAGCGAGTAACGTAACCTACCCAGAGGTATTGAGAAGCAGGGTCATAAACGACCCAGCGTGTGCGGGTGGGTAAATCAGTATTTACGTAAATAACGGCTTGTGGGGTGAGGAGTTCCTGAAAGGAGGGGAAGTAAAGCTCCTCGGGCTTTTCCGGCTTGTTCCAGCCGGAGGTGGGGGTAAGCTGCTGCTCACAGAGGGCGGCAAACTCACCCGGCCCCATGTTGAAACGGAAGCGGCAGCCGACGGGGTTCAGGCTTTCGAAATCCGGGCTGCTGACAGCGCCAGAGGCTGCTGCGTCCACACCCGTAAGCCTAACGGCCTGAGCGTTCAAATCCGCCTTTTCTGCCACGATGAAGGCTATCATCAGCAGAGCCGGTACGAGCAGCAGCCATTTGAGAGTACGCAACACAGGAAATCAGTTCTGCGGGGTGGAGAAGATGGGGGCCGGCAGTTTCGGAGTTTCCTCGCCGCCCACCATGTCACCTACATCCTTGAAGGTAACGAAGATGAAGAAGAAGAGCAGCAGGAATACGAAGCCGAACATAATCCAGTCCAAGAACTTGCCGCTGACGGGCTTGCCCCGGAGCATCTCGATGAAGCCCAGCACCACGTGACCGCCGTCCACTACGGGCAGGGGGAGGATGTTCAGCACAGCGAGGTTTACATTCAGCACCACGGCAAACCACAGAACAAGGCGCCAGCCCACGCCGTCACCGGCTTGGAACATTTGGTACATGTGATTGCCGATACCTACGGGGCCGCTCAGGTGCTCCATGCCGATGCTGCTGCCGGGTGCACAAACTTTGGCAAGGGTGTCCTTCATCCACTTGAGACTCTGGTTTACCTGAGCTTGGGGGGAGGGGTGTTCGAACTCTATGGCGGCATCCGGGTTTGCCCAAACCATGCCGAGGATAGCAGTTGCTCCGGGTTTGTCCTGCCAGTTGGTCGGGATAACCGGGGTGATGTTGACGGTGGTAGTGGTGCCGTCCTCATTCTTCAGCGTAAGTTCCATGGGTTCAGCTTTTTCTGAGACCTCAACCACGGCGAAGTGAGTATAAACGGGGGTGCCGTTTACGGCTGTGATGGTTTGTCCCGGCTTCAGCCCGGCTTGTTCAGCGGGGGAACCGGGGAGGATGGCGCCCACCACGGTGGGGGCTGCCGGCAGGATGCCTACCTGCCTCAGGGCGGTGCGCTGCCACCAAGCTGTTTCAGGAATGCGGAAGGAGCTGGCGATTTCCAGCGTCTGCTCGCTGCCATCAGCCTGAGGGCGTGCGATGGTGAAGTTGATTTTTTCGCCCTCACTCATCGCTACGAGTTCGCGAACGCCTTCCATGTTACCGGCCCACTTGGTGACGGGTCTGCCATCAATCGCGAGAATGCGGTCGCCGGGCAACAGACCAGAGGCTGCCGCAGGGGAATCCGGGGCGAAGTGGCCAATCCTTGTGCCCTGCAGCTCGGCCACGGGTTTACCTACTCCCCATACGATGAAGGCGAATACATAGGCCAGAAGTAGTGAGAAAAGGGGACCTGCAGCGGCAATGATGATTTTATCCAGCGGCTTGAGGGGCTTCAGGTCCTTAGGCAAGTCTTTGCACGCACCCTCCACTTTTTCCATATCCTCCATCTGAGGCAGTGAAACGAAGCCACCCAGCGGCAGCCAGCCGATGCCCCAGCGTACCCCCTTGATAGTCTTGCTCCAGATGGGAGTGCCAAACCAAATCTGAAAGCGGTCAATGTAGGCCCCACGCCATTTGCCGGCAAGGAAATGACCCAGCTCATGAACAAAAATCATGAGGTTGAAAAAGAGAATGACAAGAAGGATGATGCCGATCGTTTGTAAGACGTTGAGAAAAGTGTCCATATCAGTACTTGCACATCATGCCATATCAGAATCTAACATGCAAGCTCGCGGCATGACATAACGTGACAAAATCGTCACATTATATTCATTAAAATTTGGCTTGACCTTTATTCTGAAGTATGGTCTAATGTCGCCACCAACACGGAAATGACTGCGAAAGAAACTCGTTATTCCATCTCTGCGCTGGCTCGTAAGACCGGCCTCTCTGTACATACTCTCCGCTATTATGAAAAGGAGGGTATTATCCGCCATGTGGAGCGCACACAGTCCGGTCGCCGCGTTTACGGTGAGGACAGTGTGGCTTGCCTCATTGGTGCTTTGTGCCTGAAACAGGCTCGTGTGACGCTGGCCCAGATTAAGGAGTTCTTTGATGCTACCGTGCAAGGTGAGGAATCTCTGCCGCTGCGTTTGGCAATGCTGAATCAGGCCCATGCTAACTTGGTGGATATGCAGGAAAGCGTGGCCCGCAGCCTGAAACTGGTGGATTTCTTCATTCAGGGCACAAAGGAGGCCATTAAGGCTTCCGAGAATGGGGGTAATCCTGATGAGGCGTTCCCGCTCATTACTCGCGCCGGCATCGCTCAGTTGCCCACTATCATGATGGAAGATGGCAAGCTGGCTCCGGATATGCCTTCTCTCATTGCCTCATTGGATAAGTAATTTTTTTTGTAACCTGAATATTGGAAAAAGACTGCGCCGTTCGGATTTTCCGGGCGGCGCAGTTTATTACAGTTAATTGTGTAGGCTCTCGCTTTACTTGCTGAGAAGCTTTTCAAGTAGGGCCTGAGAGTTGTCTGCCAGCTTGGCGGGATCATCCAGCATGCCGGCGCGGAGCAGGGCGGTATTCATAATCTGCTCAGCCAGAAGGGTGGCCAGAGCTTCATCTTTTGTACGCAGCTCAGCGAGTTTCTGCACGATGGGGCTGTGCGGGTTCAGTGCAATTTCCGGGTGAGATTCCGGCACAGGCTGGCCCATGGCCTTCATGTATGCCTTAATCTCAGGTGAGATATCATTCTCACCCTGAAGGGCGATGGCCGGGGCGCTGGTAACGCGGTCACTGGTGGTAACTTTACTGAAGGCCTCGCTGAAGGTGGAGCTGAGCCAAGAGGTAAGGCCGGTAGCCTCCTCGGCATCCAGGCCGGGGGTATCCGGTTGAGCCTTCAGCGGGGGCAGGTCCAGATTTGAGCGGTCGATGGATTTAATCTCCTTGTCCTCAACCTTCATGAGGGTATCAATGACGAACTGGTCTCCGCCATCTGTGAAGAAGGCTACCTCAAAGCCGCGGGCCTTCAGGGCATCCAGATAGGGGCTGTGCTCCAGCTGGGCGCGGGAGGCGCCGTACAGCACGTAAATGTCCTTCTGGTTTTCCTTCATGCGGCTAATGTAATCCGCAAAGGAGGTGAGCTTGCCGGCCTCCGTGAAGGTGGATTCAAAGCGGAGAAGCTTGCCAAGAGCATCCTTGTGTTCCCAAGATGTCACGACGCCTTCCTTGATGAAGCGGCTGAACTGCTGCCAGAAGGTTTCATACTTGTCTGCATCATCCTTGGCGAGCGTCTCAAGGTGCTTGATGAAGCGCTTGGTAATGATGCCGGAGATGCGGCGCAGCAGGGAGTTGTCCTGCAGCATCTCGCGGGAGATGTTCAGGGGGAGGTCCTCGCTGTCTACCACGCCGGCAAGGAAGCGCAGCCAGTCAGGCAGGAGGTTCTCAGGCTTGTTATCAATGAGAACTTTGTGGCAGTACAGGGCAACATTCGGCTCACAACGGCCGAAGCCGAAGGCCTCAGGGTTATCCTGCGGTACGAAGAGCACGGAGTTCAGTACGATGGGGGCATCCGCGCTGAAGTGCATGTACGTGAGCGGGGCGCTTTCCGTGTGGGCAATGTACTTGTAGAAGGATTCGTACTCCTCAGCGGTGACGTCCTTCTTGTTTTTCATCCAGATGGCCTGCACGGTGTTGAGGTGCTCGCCGTTGAAATCGATGGGGAAGCCCACGAAGTTGCTGTAGCGGCTGATGATATGGCGGAGGTGTTCAGCGCGGGAGAAGTCCGTGGCGTCTTCCTTCAGGTGGATGAGGATGCTGGTGCCGCGCGGGGTGTCGGCCGGGGCGTCTTCTAGGGTGTAACCCTCGCGGCCATCGCTGGTCCACTTCACGGGGGTGGCGTCCGGCTGCCAGAAGCGTGTGGTGACTTCCACGGAATCAGCTGCCATGAACACGCTGTAGAAGCCCACGCCGAACTGGCCGATGAGATCCTGCGTGCCGCTTTGGCTCTCTTTCATCATCTCTAGGAACTTCTTGGTGCCGGAGTGAGCGATGGTGCCCAGATACTCGATGACTTCATCCTGAGTCATGCCGATACCGGCATCTGAGATGGTGAGGGTTTTGCCCTCCTCATCCGTGGTGATGGTAATGCGCAGTTCTCGCTCAGGCTCATATACCGCGGCATTCGTGAGCTGCTTCAGGCGCAGCTTCTCGAGAGCGTCGGAGGCGTTTGAGACGAGCTCGCGTACGAAGACCTCACGGTCACTGTAGAAAGCGTGGATGACGATGTCAAGCAGCTGCCGAACTTCTGTTTGAAATTGGTGGGTGTTTGCCATAGTGTTGAAAAAATCGTGTGTCCTATTTTACGCGTACACGGCGTGGCGTCAAGGTGAATAAGCGTCAGCAGATTATCTGTTATGTAGCGCTGTTTTATATTTTTTGCGGCCCAGTTTCCGCATGCTATCGAGCACTTTGCCGAGCCCTAGCAGCAGGCGCGGGTACGGTATCAGCGCCCTGATGATGAACTTGAGGACCCTTGCTACAAAAACGGCACTGTTCCGTGAAGAAACAGTGCCGTGGAAAGAACAGCGTCGCTTGCGGACGTGGCCTAAGCGCGCAGCTCAGGACTTGTAACGCAAACGCTTCTTGTGGCGGTTCTGGCGCATGCGCTTGCTGCGCTTGTGCTTGTTGATTTTAGCCTTACGTCTCTTCTTAAGCGATCCCATAATTGTTTATGATTTCGTTTGTTATTTCTCTTTGGGAGAATGTTACTACCGGTTTGCTGCGCGGGGCAAGCTCACTCGGTGGTGTCTTGTGTGCTCATGTCAGCATGCTCGTGAGCGTGTCAGACACTTACGGGCACATATGAAACTATTTTTTTGTGAAAAAGTCAAGCCGAAAGCGTTTTGTGAACACACTTTTTCTTAAAATACGGGTTGCACACGTTCCTGATACCAGTTGCGAAGCTCAGAGAGGACGCCTTGCTCTCTACTGATGCGGACGTGAGGACGGTGTTCCAGCCACTCCAGCACCTCGGGGTGGGCAGAGGATGGAGCCGCGCAGTAAGCCAGAGGGAACATGCGGAAGGCGTCCAAATCATTTTGGCCATCCCCCATGATGAAGAGGTTTTCCGGGCTGAGCTGCCAGTACTGCAGGACGAGAGAAAGGGCGGTTCCTTTAGAGTACCGAGCATCAGCAAAGCGCATGTAGCGCCCGGCGCGCTGGATGGTGCAGGCGGGAGTGACGAGCGGTTGCAGGTGGGGGAGCAGGGCGTCCATGGTTTCGCTGTCCTTTGCTTCAATGGAAAGCGGGTCATCCACCGCGAGTTCCCATTCCAGCTGGGGAAACGTGCAGCGCAACTCAGAGAGAGTGGCATGCAGGGTGGGGGCGAGATGGTGCTTCAGTTCGGCATTGTGGCGGTGGCAGGCCGCATTATGCTCAAGCTGGGGGAGGAGCTTGCCGTCGGCATCCGCTATATAGACATAGCGTTCGCAGGTGCAGATGAAATCCGGCAGCACGGGACTGCATGGGATAATCTCTTGCAGGAGGTAATCCAGCGAGCGGCCTGTATTGATGCCCCAGCGTACGCCGTCTTCTCGCCAAGCCTGCATCTGCTTGAAGAACTCAGGCTGAATAGGGAGACCTGAGGGGTTTTGGAGGGTGCCGTCATAATCCAGAGAAACGAGCCAGCGGCAGGGAGTACCTGCCGCTGCTGCAAAACCGGGAGGGATGGAGCCTTCCTTTATGGTGGGGATGCTCATCTATTCCTACTGCGCCTGTTGTTGTTTCTGCGATTGCGCTGATTGCGCTGGCGATTGTTGCGCTGTCCTTCTGTTCTGCGGGGCTGAGCAGAGCTGCCTTGGGAGGCTGCTTCGTTGTTTACTGTGGCAGAGGCGGACACGTAAGTTCTCGGGATGTTGACGCCGGAGGAAATCTGGTCTCTGACTTTTGAGGTCAGGTCAACGGGATAATCATGGTTTTCGCAGCCCTCGGGCATCTTTTCATCAGCTCTGCGCATGTGAATTTCCACGCGGCGATTGCTGGCTTCCTGTTCTCGATTTCTGGTGACGGGCACGAGAGGAGACCTGTTGGCGCAGGCGCGAATGTAAACATTGTTTGTAGGTACTAGGTTCTTTCTGAGCCATTCGCGCACGGCGGCTGCGCGCTGCATGGAAAGCAGGGCGTTATAGTTATCATCACCGATGCTGTCCGTGTGACCCTCAATGATAAAGATTGTATTCTGGTTTTTCTGGATGAGCGCCGCAAGCTGGAGCATAGTGATACGGGCTGAGCTCTTGAGCTTGCATTCATTGAAGCCGAAGAGTAAGTCTGTACCCAGACGGGCTACACCGGAGGAGGAACCAAGATTGGACTCGCCGATGAGTTCTTCCAGCGAGCGATTATCAGCCGGCAGGTCCCCGGCATTGCTTTCCCTTGCTGTGTTTTGCAGGTCTGCCGTGGTGAGTCCTTCTGCGCCGTCCACATCATCCAGCTGAGCGGTGGCTCGGGCAATCACCTCATTGTGATTCACGGGAGTGGGCTCAGGGGTGGTCATAGCCTCTACCGGCACCTCTGGGAGGGAAAGCATATCATCACTAAGTTCACCGGGCAGCATTTCTGCCACTGCTGAGGGCTGTTCTGCCGTAGGTGTGGGCTCTGGAACAGCCAAATCCGTGGGGCCGGGGGCCATGATAAGCTCCTCTACGTTGGCGTCCAGAATGTCAATTTCGACCGGCTCGTGGGCAATGTCGGTTATCTCAGCGGGCTCATCAGGCGGCGGAGCTTCATCAGCTTCTGTCAGCTTTTTATCCGGGGTGTCGCGTACGTAGATTCGCTCATATTCTACCGGAGCTTCTTGCTGATGGTCGGTAAGAACCATGATGTCAAAGGTGAGAATATACGGCGCGAAGTACAGCAGTATGCTGTATACGGCGAAGGAGGCAAGGCATGCCCCTAGGGCGATGGGTACCATGGAACGCTGGCTCGTGAGCTCGTATCCATCGCGTTTGCGATTAACGTGTCTCTTCTGCGGCTGTTGTCTGCCTGTGGTGAGAGATGATGTGCCTGAATACATGGAAGATGAATGGGGGGTCAGAGTTTAGATTCTGAAGTGAGAAGGGGACGTGCCGGGACGTGAATGGGGGGAGCGTCCAGTGCGGTAATGAAGGTGTCATTCAGCCAGCGTACGATGGCGGTAGGCGTGCTGTCGTCGTCCTGAAGAAGGCCGGCTTCGATGGTGTTATCCCGGTCATGTTTGCCAAGTCGAGCCGCTGTGATGGTGCGGGTGGTGGCTTCCGGGGTATCTAAATGATTACGCATGGTCCAAATGGTGCGACAGTCGCACGGCAGCTGGCGATAGATAGTGAGCGCGTCGTCTAGTGTGCTGACTGGATTATCCTGCACTTGGTTGATGATAAGCACGGGCAGGTCTCGGCTAAGGCGAGCGGCGCTCTCCACCGGGGCTACGTCAAAGCATTCGTAGCCAACTTTGCTGTTGATGTGCAAATCCATGAGCCAGAGGGTGGGCATGGTAAACGGAGAGTCCGGCATGGTACGGATGATAGATTCCCGCAAGGAGGCATAGGAATCGATAGAGATAAGCCCTTGTATACGTGTGTCAACCGCTGCAGCTTGAAGCAGAAGCCCCGCGCCGTAGCCCTGGCCAACAGCCACGATGACAGGCGCACTCTTGCCGCTGCGCTTTATGATTTCATTTATCAGCAGGGGGACGTCCGCATGTTCTTTTAGCCCGTGAGTGCAGTACGGGCGGCGGTTGTTCGTGCCGCGGGATTCCCACAGCACGCAGGTGATACCAGCCGCCGTCAGTGATTCTGCCAGCGGTATCGCGGAGCGTATCCCGTGATCCCAATCCACACATATGAGCGCATAATCAATGGAGTCGAGGCGCTGGGCGGGATTTGTGCGTAAATCACCCATAATGGTGAGCTGCCGGGAGGATTCCTCACCCTCTTGTTCCGCTATGGCCGCCAGTACCTCGCCGCCATCCCAGCCGGTGAAGGTGAACTGCTGAAGCTTCAGTCCCTGAGTTTTCTCCGGTACTATGGAATATCCTGAGTATGATTTGTTTAAGGGTATTAGTACGGGCTCAGCCATGTATACGACGTAGTTCCACAGGTACGCAGCCCATACAGCAAGAGTTAGCAGTATGGTAAGCATCAGCAGACGCATGGGCCTAAAGAACTTCATCAGGACTGAATTATTATAGCAAGATATCCCACATTCTGCAATGCTAAATCCTGTCAAAATTAAGCAAAAGATTTGTTAACTGACACACAGCGAGATGAGCCAACGGAAGGTTTCTGCCAGTCTGGAAGCGCAAGAGACGAAATCTTGCCAATAACCGCTCAGTGTGATGAAGTTGAAGAATCGCAGCAGGAAGATGACGCCAATGATATTTGCGATGATGACGATGAGCAGAGAGAAGGTGACACCGTTTTCCAGCAAATCCGGTTGCTCGCGGGGAATGACCCAGATAGTCCAGTACAGGTGGAATGCCCACCAGAAGCCGCCACCGCCGAAGAAGAACGGTGTGACATATTCCTCCG
The DNA here is from genome assembly GCA_017517385.1 of Akkermansia sp. GTDB lineage: Bacteria > Verrucomicrobiota > Verrucomicrobiia > Verrucomicrobiales > Akkermansiaceae > Akkermansia. The sequence continues at coordinate 15,802 of JAFWZG010000056.1, read as the reverse complement.
GCAAGAAAAGGCCGGTAATCCACGCCAGTAGCACCCATACGAGCATCCAGAATGGTACAAAGTAGGGTGCGAGCGCTATGTAGGTGTTATCTTTATCGGTTTCAATGTATCCACCGTCCATGCCTACGCTTACGGAACTTACCTTCCCGAAACAGGTGAGTGCAGCTAGTGCATGAGTGAGCTCATGCCCTAATACGTAGAAGTATACCAGCAAGGGAGTGGCAAACTTCGCAATCATGAGCGCGATGAAGGTGAAGATGCCTAGCAGCGTGAAGTAGATGGGATCGCTGAGCCAGAAGCTGCTGTCCGCGGCTGTGGCGGGTAATGCGTGGTATAGCTGCAATGCTAGAGCATAGACGAGGGTGATGGAGAGGGGTAACAGGAGGCAAACCGCTATCATTAAGCGGAAGACTTTCTTCCAGCCTCTGATGGGGACAATAGGAGGCTCGTAGTCATCATCGTAGTAATCATCCGCGGTTCTATCCGGTGTATAGGTGATGTTCAGACTGTATTTCCAGAGCTCTCCGTATGAGGCTGCATTTTCCAATTCGCTGAGGCGAATTTTAGCTTTCATCAGCATGTTCAGAGGAGGGGCCGAGTAGTGCTCAGCTTCTTCCGGGCGCTCCAAGCTGACGCGCCAGTCCCCATGCTCCGGAGTGGTGCGGGGGCGCTTCGGAGGTGCGGATGCTGGCCGGTGCTGATATGGGCGTTTCATGCTGTTCCGTTATTTTCGGCCGGGCGGATGTCTTGGATGGACATGGAAATTGTGGTGCGGCCGCGCCATACGTTGCGATCAATGGTGAAGGCGATATCCCATGGCGGATCCGGCAAGCGCACGTGCCCGCCGTTAAAGTACATAGCATCACATTCATACGTGCCTTGCCGCAGGCTAAGGCGCAGGTGGTTGCCTTGCAGGTGACGCGGGGCGTCCGAGAGCATGACGTTCCGGCTCATGAAAATGGGCTGAGGATTTGAGTTGCCGAAAGGTTCCAGCAGCTCATAGCAGTTCAGAAGATCCAGAGTGAGCTCACGGAAGCATACCTCGGCGTCAATATTGAGGCGGGGCTTCAGTTGTTCTTCTGAGCTGTTTTCTCGAACGAATGCATCAAATGCTTCGCGGAAGGCGTCTATCATTTCCTCGCGGATGACTAGACCTGCTGCCATATCATGCCCGCCGCCTGAAACAAGCGTGTCGGCACAGGCATGGATGGCCTGCACAAGGGATATGCCTGGTATCGAGCGGCCTGAGCCTTTTCCTAGGCCGGTTTCATCCAGCGATATGATGAAGGAGGGCTTGTGGTAGCGCCTCATCAGTAGGGAGGCTACAATGCCTACCACACCGGGGTGCCATGAGCGAGAGCCCAGCACGATGACTCTGTCTTGCGCCGGTGAGAAACCGGAGGCTTCCAGCATTTCCGTAGCTTCAGCACGTATCTTTTCCTCCTCCTGCTGGCGTGCTCGGTTATGGGCTTCCAAGCAGTGCGCAAGCTGTGCTGCTCGGGCACAGTCGTTGGTCATGAGCAGTTCCAGAGCGTCTCTGGGGGAATCCATTCTACCAGCTGCGTTGAGGCGCGGGCCAATGCGGAAGGAGACGTGACTGGCATTCGGCGTGGAACGCAGGCCGGTTACTTCGTTGATTGCTTGAATGCCGATGTTGCCACCGCGGGCCATGAGGCGTAGGCCATGGCGGGTGAGCAGACGATTTTCTTCTACAAGAGGCACGATATCCGCTACGGTCGCAATGGCTACCACGTCCAGATAATCACGCAGGTCAAAGTTTGCTAATCTCCGCTGTTTGAGCAGAGCGTGAGCCAGTTTGAAGACGACACCGGCACTGCACAGGTAGGTCAGGGGGCTTTCTTTTTCCAGTTTTGCGTTTACTACCGCAATTGCAGGTGGGCGGCCCAGCGGGCTTGCTTCGTGATGGTCTAGCACAATCACGTCGATGCCGAGGCTGTTCAGGTATGCCACCTCGGTCACGGATGAGGTACCGCAGTCCACTGTGATAATGAGTTCGGGCTTGCCACCGCATTGCTCGATGGCGTGGCGTATGCCGTCATCACTCAGGCCGTAGCCTTCTTGGGTGCGCACAGGTATGAAACATGTGGGCTTCAGCCCGTATGCCGTTAGAATGGTATGCAGCAGCGTGACGGAGCTTACCCCGTCCACATCATAGTCGCCGTATATGCACACACTCTCGCCGTAATCTACCGCGCGGAAGATGCGCTCCACGGCGGCATCCATCTCCCGCATATCAAAAGGGTCTCCCAAATCCGCTAATCTGGGGCGTAGGAATCTTTCCGCCATTTCCCGGCCGCAGATGCCTCTTTGCGATAATATTCGCCGTACCAGCAGCGGTAGCTGCTGATTAAGCTCTTCGCCATAGTCCACACCTCCGTCCGTCGGGCGTAATTCCCAACTGAACTTCGTACTCATGACAACAACTCTACCATGCCGCTCCTCTCTAGTCAAGAGCATTCAGCCGGTGCTGGTATGAATTCAGCGGAGAGAAGGGCTGATAAAAAGTTTGGGGCTCTGCCTTGTCAGCAGAGCCCCGGTTAAATGTGTAGTGTTGGATTCGACTTCCTTATGCCTTGAGAGCAGCACCCTCCTTAGCGTCGATTGCCTTCTTGGCGAGTTCGAAAACAGCCTTGAATGCCTCGGGGTTGGCAACAGCCAGCTCAGCGAGGGACTTGCGGTCCAAATCAACGTCTGCAGCCTTCAGACCCTCCATGAAACGAGAGTATGTAAGACCGAGGGGACGCACGGCGGCGGAGATACGAGCGGTCCACAAGCGGCGGAACTGACCCTTCCTCTTCTTGCGGTCGCGGTACTCATACTGCCATGCTTTGTAAACAGCATCCTTTGCGTAGCGGAAGAGCTTGCTGCGGAAACCGCGGAAGCCCTTGGCGCGGAGCAGGATGCGCTTGCGGCGGGCGCGAGAAGCCGGCCCATTTGTAGCACGTGCCATATTTTTGTATCTTGTATATTGTGAGCGGACTGTTCTTCCTCACCTCCCTACAGTCTCGTCCGTTCAATCCGCGGCGAAATTACGCCGGGCAGGCTGTATGAAGGCCGCCCGATTTGCGGGCGGGGCTGGCTTGTGGCCATGTTCCTTGGCTTAAGCGAAGGGCAGATTCTGCTTAACGGCCCAAACCTGGGTGGCGTCCACCAGAGCGGGTTTGCCCAGAGCGCGCTTACGCTTGCTGGACTTCTTCTGGAGAATGTGACGCTTACCCTGCTTGCGACGCAGAACCTTGCCCGTGCCGGTCACCTTGAAACGCTTGGCGACAGCCTTACGTGTCTTGTTGATACCACCTTTGCGGGTCATGGTGCAGGGATGATACACTAAAAATTCCGTTTGGCAAGAAAAATATCAGTAAAAATGAGATTTTTTTTAACAAAGGTTATTTTTCTTGACGTGCGCGGGTGACTTATGGTAGTCTTTGCGTAACCAAATAGGGTGAACTGTACCCGTAAAAGATTTTACAATCATGAAACCTGCAACATTCAACTGCACAGTCCTCCGCGACGGTCATCAGTCGCTGGCCGCCACCCGTATGTCCACCGAGCAGATGCTTGAGATTGCTCCCATTCTTGATACGATGGGCTTCTCTGCGCTGGAGACCTGGGGTGGTGCAACGATTGACTCCGGCCTTCGCTTCCTCGGCGAGCTTCCCTTCGAGCGTCTGGATACTCTGAAGAAGCTGGCTCCTAAGACCCCGCACATGATGCTTCTGCGTGGTCAGAATATGGTGGGCTACACCAACTACGCTGATGACGTGGTAGAGGCCTTTGTAAAGACCAGTGCCAAGCACGGTATGAACATTTTCCGTATCTTCGACTGCTTGAATGACCCGGAAAATATGCGCACTTCTATCCGCGCCGCTAAGGAGGCAGGTGCTATTGCTCACGGCACAATCTGCTACACCACTTCTCCTGTACACAATCTGGAGTACTTCGCTAACCTCGGTAAGAAGATTGCTGATATGGGTGCAGACGGTATCGTGATTAAGGACATGGCCGGTCTTATCCCCCCGAGTGAGACTGCTGCTCTTGTGGAGGCTATCAAGAAGAGCACGAATCTTCCCGTATGGATTCACACGCACGATACTGCCGGTCTGGGTGCCGGTGCATACGTAGCCGGTATCAATGCCGGTGCTGATGCGGTGGACTGCTCCATTGCTCCCTTTGCTAATGGTACTGGCCAGCCGGACTGCATGCGCATGCTTGCTCTGCTGAAGGGGTATGACCGCTGCCCGGAGGTGGCTGATGACTTCACTGAGAAGCTCACCAAGATTTCCGGTATGCTGCAGCCCATCTATGAGAGCCTTAGCCGCTTCACCAGCCATAAGAATGAAATCGTGGACAGCGCTACTCTGCTCTATCAGGTGCCCGGTGGTATGCTTTCCAACTTCCGCAACCAGCTGAAGGAGCTTAATATCATGGACAAGTTTGATGAAGTGATGGCTGAGATTCCCGTGGTGCGTAAGGCACTTGGTTGGATTCCGCTTGTTACTCCGACCTCTCAGATTGTGGGTTCTCAGGCAGCCTTCAATGTGAAGTTCGGCCGCTGGAAGCAGATTACTCCCCAGACTATGGATGTGGCTCTTGGTTACTATGGTCATACTCCTGCTCCTGTGGATCCTGAGCTTCAGGCTGAGTGCGCCAAGCGCTCCGGTAAGGAACCCATCACTTGCCGTCCGGCTGACCTCATTAAGCCCGGTATGCAGGATCTTCGCGATAAGCTTACCGCTAAGAATATCCCTGCTACGGATGAGAACTGCGTCATTTACGCTATGTTCCCGCAGCAGCTGGAGGATTACTATGCCGGCAAGCGTCCCGAGCTGCCCACCGCTAAGAAGGAGGAGAACTACGGCGCTCCCGTATCTCTCTCCACCGTGGGTGTATCCGCTGCCATTTCCGGCCGTGATATGAAACTCAATATCATGGGTCGTGTGTATGACGTGCACATTGAAGAAAAGTAATTTTCAACATAGTTGATAAAGCTAACCCCTGCTGTCATAAATGGCTGCAGGGGATTTTTTTTCTTGTACGCTGTGAGGCTTGTGTGATAGTATGCGTTGTGATATGAAGTATTTACTGATGCTGCTTGTGGTGTGCATGAATGTGCTGGCTCTTGAGCCCGGTGAAGTGGCTGTGGTGTATAATGCGGATTCGCCTTTGAGCAAGGCGGCTGCATTGCGCTATTGTTCGGTTCGGCGTATACCTCGTGACCAGCTTTTGCCGGTATATGGTGTGAAAAGAGGGGATATAACGCGTGATGAGTTTGACGGGATGGTGACCTCTCTGCTTGCTCAGGCTCGCAGCAGGGGCCTTATGTGGCCGGCTGGTCCTCGGAATGGGCGTAAGCTTATGCGCGTCATGGTTCTGATGCCGGATATGCCCCTGCGTATTAAAGAAAGTACGCCGGCAGGGCAGCAGCCTGCTACCGGAATGCGCCGCAATGAGGCGGCTCTGGATTCTGAACTTATGCTTCTTGGCTCGCGTTATCCGCTGAATGGTAGGCTGAATAATCCTCATTACAGGAAAGATTATCCTAGCGGACGCGAACCGCAGCGGGTAATGATGGTGTGCCGTATTGATGGGCCGAATGAGGAATGTATTTACCGCATGATTAATGACCCCGCCGATGTGGAACGCTTCGGTTTGTGGGGCTGGGTCTTGGTGGACCAAGGGGGCCCTTATCCTCAGGGGGATGCTTTAATGAAGCGCGTGGCGGCACTTGCTCAGGAACGTCATCAGCCTTTGTTTTATGAAACCTCACGCTCTACTTTGGCTGATGCTTTTCCTCTCATGCAGCAGGTTGGCGTATACTTTGGTTGGTATATCAGGAATGCTAACGGCCCATTCGGCGCAAGTGCTCCGGCGGATTTCCGATTTGCGCGCGGTGCTATCGCGAGCCATTTGCATTCTTTCAGCGCGATTAGTCTCTATGATGGGAAGTCCTGGGTGTCTGCTTTATTGAAGCGTGGTGCTTGTGTCACCGCTGGTAATGTGTCGGAGCCTTATCTGGATGCCTGCTTGAATTATGGCGTCTTTTATGAACATTTGTTGGCGGGTGCTCAGGTGGGAGAGGCGGCACTTCAGGCGACGCCTTTTGTCAGTTGGCAGGAGATTGTGCTGGGGGATCCTCTATATCGTCCATTTCCCCGTAATGCCGTTTCCGGCGGAGGAAATCCCTATGCCGCTTGGAGAGATTTGTGCCGCAGGGCTAACGGAAATCTTCAGGCTCTCCAAGCCGCTGTTGAGCAGAAGCGAAACTCGCCGCATGCGGCAGTTTATGCTGAGATGCTAGCTTGGCATTGTACGGAGCTGAAGCAATATGAACAGGCCTCAGCTTACTTTAAGCTGGCTGAAAGGCGTTATTCCCGCTCGCGCGATAAACTCCGGGTTGCTATCATGCAAGCCTCTACGATGGCCGCCGCCGGCGATGTTGAGGGGGCAAAGGCTGCTTTCCTGATTCTTCTGGATGAGTTTGCCCGCTCTCCGCATTTGCCGGCTCTCCGAAAGGCCGCTCAGGCTGTTGGCGTGGAAATAAATCAAAACGCTCCGGCTTCTTAAAGGCTGAGCGTTTTTGTGCCAAGTTGGCTTACTGGGAGTAGTTCTCAGCTGTCGTTTTGCTTTTGCTGTGCCATGAGCTCATGGGCAGCAGCAAATACGACTGCAGGGTCTGCTTCCTTTTTCTTTAACTCTTTAAGTATGGCATTCCTGAGCGCTACGGCAGCCTTGAATGCAGCCGTGCTGTCTCCGTACTGTCGGTCTGCGAAGTATTTTACAAATTGGTGCCCCTGTCGCCTCAACGCAAGCCGCCATCCTTGAAACGCCGTCTTTTTGTACGTGTATCGCGAGATGTTTTTAGCCCTCATGATGAACTGAAGAATACTTGTTCTGAGAGCTATTCTAGCATGCAAAATTGATATTTGCAAGCTGAAATATCAAAAAATAACAAAAAACTATTCCTTGTTTCCCAGCATGCAGCGCACTTTCTGCCAGCATAGTGCGAATGAGGATGCAAAGTCTTCCGGGCGATTGGCGAGCCAGGCATCAATGAGTTTTGCCGGGAAGGGGAGCACACCCTCGATTTCTGCCGCCGGGAAGGAAATGCGGCCATCCTGCATGGCGGCAAAAATGCGCACGTGTTCGTAGCCTGTTTGTTCGGATGGGGGGAGGCTTCCCACTTCCACCAAGCGAGCGTTTTCGATGCCGAGTTCTTCCTTGAGTTCGCGGTGGGCAGCTGTTATATAGTCTTCACCGGCGTCTAAGTGGCCCGCGGCAGAGGAGTCCCATACGCCGGGGTGACGATCCTTGAACATAGAGCGCTTTTGGAGCAGGCAGTTATGCTTTTTGTTGAAGACGAGGATGTGCACGGCACGATGCATCAGGTTGTTACCATGAACTTCACGGCGTGAGGCTTGGCGGAGCACATTGTCCTGTTCATCTACCACGTCAAAGAGTTCATCATCTTTTTGTGCGATTGTGGCGAGGGGGTGCGAATCGTAGTGGTTGGTGAGTGTTGCCCACTGAGAAAGCCCGAGTTCTTCCGGACGGGCCGTGACAGGAATGCCGACTGCTGCTGCAACTTCCGGCCAAGATGGGGTGTCCGGGAGCTGTTTGTGCATCTGCTTGCGGCGTTGAGCAAAACAGCGGCGCATGAGCTCATCCATGAGGCGGTGGTTAAAGGGTGGCAATTCAAGGGGATTGCGCGGAGTAAGAAGCATGACAGTGGAGTCAATTTTCGGGCGGGGTGAAAATGCTTCCGGGGGAACAGTTTTGAGTGCCTTGGGTACCCAATCCATTTGGATGCGCAGTGACAGTAGGCCGTAAGCATCATCTCCGGGTACGGCCAATATCCGATCAATGAACTCTTTCTGAAGCATCACTACCGCGCGCTCGCAGGCGCAGGGAGAGGTCAGGAAGTTTGCCAGAATAGCCCCACCCGCTGAATATGGCAGATTTCCCATGAACTTAACCGGCCGCTCCGCAAATAGCCTGCGGGGGTCCCAGCTGGCGCCATCTGCGTGGTGTACTTCCACGTGCGGGCTTTCTGCCCAGCGCTCCCGCTGGTATGCAGCCAGACGTGCATCAAACTCCACAAGAATGAGTTTGCGGCACAGCGGTGCCATGTGCTCCGTAAGTGCTCCCGTGCCGGGCCCTACTTCCACCACACAGTCTTCAGGCTGTATATCCAGTTGACTCACAATCCAGCGTGCAATGTTTTCATCCGTCAGGAAGTTCTGCCCGAGGGATTTGGAGGGGGTAACATTGAAGGTATCCAGTACCTGATGAATTTGCTTGGAGTTCATGCTCGGGCTATTGTAGCTTGCCTCTAGCTGAAAAGCAAGTGATTATTTGTCCCGGAATGTAGTTCAGGCAAGTTTAATTGCATAACTGTCAGACTCAAGGCTTGTTTTTTTTTGAAAAGTGATGTACAATGTCTGCTCACCACATCAGAAGTAACATGAGTACTGATTTAGCACAGAGAGCTCTGAATTATCACGAGACGCCGCGCCCCGGCAAGTTGGAGGTGCTGCCTAATAAGTCTTGTTTCACCATTGATGACCTAACGCTTGCGTATTCTCCGGGCGTGGCGGTTCCCTGTATGGAAATTGCAGAGGATCCTAACAAGTCTGCGGCATATACCGGCCGTGGTAACTTGGTGGGTGTTATCAGTAATGGTACGGCCGTGCTTGGTTTGGGCAACATCGGTGCGCACGCCTCTAAGCCTGTCATGGAGGGTAAGGGGCTGCTGTTTAAGGTATACGCTGATGTGGACGTGTTCGACATTGAGCTGGACATTAAGAAGCCTGAGACTCTCATTGAGGTTATTAAGACCATGGAGCCCACCTTCGGCGCCATCAATCTTGAAGACATTAAGGCCCCGGAATGCTTCATCGTGGAGCAGCGTCTGCGTGAGGAAATGAATATTCCCGTTTTCCATGATGATCAGCATGGTACGGCCGTAATTTCCGGTGCAGCACTGCTGAACGCCGCTCACCTTACCGGCCGTCTCCTGCAGGATATGAAGTGCGTTGTATGTGGTGCCGGTGCTGCCGGTATTGCCTGCGCTAAGTTCTACATGGCTCTGGGGATTCGCCGCGAGAACATTTTCATGTTTGACTCCAAGGGGCTTATTCATACCGGCCGTCTGGATCTGCACCCCACCAAGGCTATGTTTGCTCAGAGTGAGGACTGCACACTGGAGGTCGCTCTTCAGGGCGCAGATATCTTCCTTGGCCTTTCTAAGAAGGGCCTGCTGAAGCCCGAGATGGTGAAGAGCATGGCTCCCAATCCTATTATCTTCGCTTGCGCTAACCCTGACCCCGAAATTACTTATGAGGAGGCCAAGGCTGCCCGCCCGGACTGCATCATGGGTTCCGGTCGTAGTGACTGGCCGAATCAGGTGAATAATGTGAGCTGCTTCCCCTACATGTTCCGCGCTGCTTTGGATATGCAGGCTACCTGCATTAATGAGGCAATGAAGATTGCTGCCTCTCGCGCGTTGGCTGACCTCGCTCGTGAGGAGGTGCCCGCGGAGGTGGTGGCGGCTAATGGCGGTGTGGAGCTGAAGTTCGGTCGCGATTACGTGATTCCCAAGCCCTTTGACCCCCGCATGATTGAGTTCCTCGCACCAGCTATTGCTGAAGCTGCGGTGATTTCCGGTGTGGCTCGCCGCCCTATGCCTGATAAGGAGGCATATAAGGCTGAGCTGAAGGCCCGTGTGCAGAAGGTGCACGAACGCACTCATGCTCTGGTGGATAGCTACAAGAGCTAAGTTATTCATCCCTGTGCCGTGCCATGAAAAAGCAGTTCTTCAGCGGTTCGGCCCTGTTGCTATTTTCTGTGGCCTTCTCTGCATGTGGTGATGCAGAGAAGGCCACGCCGTCTTTACCGGAGGATATGTATGTCCGCGCTCAGGAACTGCTGAAGCCGAATGTTGAGGGGGATGCATCAGACTTTGCCGGGGCTTTTCAATGGCTTACTCGCTCCGCGGAGGGCGGCTATCTGAAGGCTCAGCTTGCCCTTGCCGGTATTTATCTTGAAGGCGGTAAAGGTGTGGCTGCGGACTATGCTAAGGCGCGGGAGTGGTTTTCTCGAGCTGCAGCTCAGGGTAGTGCTGAGGCTGAGTTCTATTTGGGATACCTCCTTTTCAATGGAAAAGGGTGTACCGCGGATTGTGAAGCGGCTATGCAGCACTGGCGTAAGGCTGCGGACGGAGGGGTCTCTGAAGCTCAGTATCGTCTAGGCCTACACTTGCTTACCTCACCTGATACGCAAGTGGAGGGCTTGCAGCTTCTCCGTACGGTTGCTGGATGTAATGTACCGGCTCTGGCTGCTCAGGCTGCTTGTGACTTGGGGAATATATATGCCAAGGGGCAAGCTGGGGTATCTGCGGATATGAGGCAGGCCGCCGAGTGGTATGCTCGAGCTGCTGAGGGTGGTAATTCTGCTGCTCAGCTGGTGTATGCCATCATGCTTCTTACCGGAGATCCGGTGCCGGCTAATCCGGAGCGGGGAATGACAATGCTGCGTCTTTCTGCCGGTCAGGATAATCCACGTGCTATAGCGCTGCTTATTAATCTTCTTCGCAATGGCGACAATCCTGAGGCTACTGAGGCTGAGGCGGCTGCTTGGGCTGAACGGCTTGAGTCTCTCCGGAAGGAGTGAGTGATTCATGCCAGATAAATGCTCCTCGGCAGGAACGTCGTTATCTTTCGTTTGACGCAGATTCCTCGTTTTTATCCTTGTATGGAATAATTTTTTGTACTACTATTTTTTTACATATGTCTGAGCCGTTATTAAAAGTCACAGATTTGGTGCGTTATTATGGCACCGTGAAAGCCGTGGATGGCATATCTTTTGAGTTGCAAGCAGGGCAGTCTGTCGGTCTAATCGGTGCTAATGGTGCTGGTAAAACAACGACAATGCGTTTGCTGACAACGCTTGATTTACCGGATAGTGGTGAGATTATATTTGATGGCATGGATGCTGCGTCCTGGCCGGAAAAGGTGCGCTCTCGTGTAGGATGGATGCCGGATGGTTTCGACCCGATAGATCACACAACGGTTTTTGATTATATTGATTTCTTTGCCCGCGCTTATGGTCTGACGGGGGAGAAGCGGGAAAATGAGGTGGAGCGAGTTCTTGAGTTTTGTGGTATTGCACAGCTTCATGAGCGCTTCATTAATAAACTCTCTAAAGGGCAGACTCAGCGCTTATCCTTGGCCCGTACCCTAATTGGTAACCCTGATTTTCTCATTATGGATGAGCCGGCGGCCGGGCTGGATCCTCAGGCTAGAATTGAGTTCAAACAGCTTGTGCGCACGCTGCAGAATCAGGGTAAAACGCTTCTCATTAGCTCGCATATTCTCTCGGAACTGGCAGAGATGTGCGACACGATGATTTTCATGGATTCCGGGCATATTATCCGCAGGGGGTCGCAGGAAGAGCTGATTGAATCTGAGAAGAACGTCTCGGTGTATGATATTCGTCCTGTGGGTGATACGGATTCGCTGCTCGCATGGCTGGCAATGAGTAAGGAATGGCAGGAGGCTACTTTGCTGCCGGATGGCTTGGTGCGGGTAAGGTGTCTTGTTGAGGGGGCGGAAGCGACTGCTTTGGCATTACGTGGGCTTATTGCTGAAAATATGGTGCTGGAGTTGTCTCGCCACCGCCGCAATCTTGAAGAAACTTTTGTTAACATTCTACAGGAGAAAAAATGAACAAGTATTTTTCTGATTATTTTCCGCCGGCACTGGTGCGTGATTTGCGCCGTAGTCTTCGTACGCGCGGGTATCTCGTTATGTTGGCTCTGGCGCTTTTGGCGGCGGTGTGGGTACAGTATGCCGCTACTCAGGAGCAAGACGGTGGCGGTGTGACCAGTAGTATTGAGCTGTTGTTAATTGCCATGGTGCTTATGTGGGGAGTCATCCCGAATAGGGCCGGTGCTTCAGTATCAGCAGATGCGAAGGTGAAAGGAACGAACTTCATGATGCTCACTCCGCTGACTTCGCGTCAGATTGTGTGGGGTACTTGGGTGTCAGCCTTCTTTCAGCTTTTACTGGTAGCTGGCGTGGGGGCCTTGATTACGTGGTGGCATTTGAGTACGGAAACTCCGCCGGCCATGTTGAATCCGAATGAGTTGGCTAGTGGATTGGCGGGAGAAGTTACTCGAACTCTCACGATTCAGCAGAAGTGGGCTATTTATGGGCTGGTGGTAGCTGTAGGCGTTATCATGATTGCTGTATTTATGTTTCTTGCGCAGCTGAGCCGTTTTTTCCGTTTGGCCGTGGGCGCAATGGTGCTACTTGCCGTGTTTGTATGGTTCACGGAAACATTCATTACAGCTGAATGGATAACGGAGGAAAACTATGATCCGATTGGAGAGTTTCTTGCGGGGTATGTAGGCGCCTCTCTTCTGCTGAGAGTGATTAATGCTCTCATTTTTCTGGTGGCTCTGTTGGAATTGGCTCGCCGCAGTTATGCTGCGCCCGCTGAGAATTGTTCTCGTGCTGTGCGAATCATATCTCTGCTGCCGTTGGCTATTTCGCCTGTGGTCTATGGGGTAGCTCCTAATCTTCTGGAGGAGCAGATGGAGGTTGCTCTCTTGTTCGCTCTTTTTGTAAATATGAGTGATGCTTTGCTCCCCACGTATAGCTTGGCGGCTCATGATAAGCGGGTCTGGCCTGTCCTTCCTGCGTATCTTCAGGTGCCCGGCATTGGCCAGGCTGCATTTTTCACCGTGCTGAGTATGCTCCTGTGCGTTGGCGTTTTATGGGGGCTGAATAATGGCGAGGGCAGCCCAAGAGAGCTGGCAGAGCGTTCGCTTTCAGTTTTAAGGGCTCTGTATGTGATGCTCTTTGCGTTGTTCCTGACGGATTTGATGTGTAAGCGCACAAATGTGAATCGACCCATCGTATGCGGAGTGATTTTTCTTGCGTTAAATATGGTGGGAGGTGCTATTATGGTGGTCGGTTTCTCGAACTCAAATGTTTTTGCGCAGAGTATTCTGCCGGTATTGGCCACTCCGGAGCAAATAGTTGTTTGGAAAAATGTTCATGAGATTACGCCGGAGCTAATTGCGGCTCTGAGTATTTCCGGAGTCTGCGTGCTGGTGTTGCTTTTACTGCTTATGTGGAGAGGGAGGCGCGCTTGAATGCGTTTGCTCTATAATGTTATTTTTCCCCGTTCTGAATGTTTCAGGGCGGGGTTTTTCTTATCAGAGTAGGGCGCGACTGCTAAAAAGCTGGATTTTTTCTGACATGATACGCGTTATGCCGTGAGAGTAGCTTGTCTGTGAGCTTGGCGCTGCATAAAATATGAGACAGCGATGATTTGCTTCACATTATTCAGAGTACCTGTCATTATTCATCCCACGCTGTGGGTGATGCTGGCGCTGCTTGGCTGCCTGTTTACGGGCTTTGCCACCGGCGTGGCCGGAGTTGCTCTGTTTGCTGTGGCTCTTTTCTTCTGCCTGTTACTTCATGAGATGGGGCATGCCATAGTAGGGCGTATGCTCGGAGGGGGTGCGCCAGAAGTTTATCTTGCATGGCTCGGTGGCGACTGCTGCAATGAGAGTGCGCGTCTGACTCGTATGCAGGGCGTGCTGATGACAGCAGCCGGCCCGCTTGCTTCATTGCTTCCTGCGTTAGTGGTAGCAGTGGTCTTGTCTATTGCATTGGGCAGCGTGAGTGAGGGATTTCTTGCGGTGGGAGGCTTTGCGCTGGGGAATGTGTCTGTTGAGCTCATTGAGCAGTTTCCTTCCATGGTTTTGGTGTTTGCGCTGTATCTTGTTCAGATTTGTGTGTGGTGGAGTGTGCTGAATCTTTTGCCTGTTTTTCCGCTTGATGGGGGGCAGATTATGCACGGCCTGATGCGCTCCGCAGCCAGTATGCACCGAATGAGTTTTACCTTCGCTTGCATGCTGGCCTTTTTCTTTCTCGCTCTCGGTGAATGGTGGATGGTTTTCATCATGGGAGCTCTCGCTTTCTTTAATTATCGCTGTATCAGGAATCAGGCTGATTAAAGCATTGACTTTTTTTTAATATAGTATCATAATCTATACCCGTATGGCACAACAGAATGCAATCTCACCCACGCGCGCGGAAGACTTCCCCGAGTGGTATCAGCAGGTAATTAAGGCCGCAGATCTCGCCGAGAACTCCGAGGTGCGCGGCTGCATGGTCATTAAGCCTTGGGGCTACGCTATCTGGGAGCTTATTCAGCAGCAGATGGACGCTGAGTTTAAGCGCACCGGGCACACGAATGCTTACTTCCCCATGCTCATCCCTGTTTCATATCTTGAAAAGGAGGCCGAGCATGCGGAAGGGTTTGCTACAGAGTGTGCTGTGGTAACGCATCATCGTCTTGAGGCGGTTAAGGACCCGGAGACCGGTAAGACTAAGATGATTCCTAGCGGAGAGCTGACGGATAAGTATGTAATTCGTCCTACGTCTGAAACGGTGATTGGTGCGGCCTTCTCTCGCTGGCTGGAGAGTTACCGTGATTTGCCGTTTAAGGTGAACCAGTGGTGCAATGTAATGCGCTGGGAGATGCGCCCTCGTATTTTCCTGCGTACGGCTGAATTTCTCTGGCAGGAGGGCCACACTGCTCACGAGACTCAGGCTGAAGCTGAGGAGGAGACGGCTATCATGCACAAGGTGTATGAGGACTTCCAGCGCGATGTGCTTGCAGTGCCTTCCATTCCCGGTGAAAAGACTGCACATGAGCGTTTCCCCGGTGCTGTGCGTACCTATACTGTGGAGGCAATGGTGCAGGATCGCAAGGCTATTCAGGCCGGTACTTCCCACTTCCTCGGGCAGAATTTCGCTAAGGCTCAGAATATTTCCTTCGCAGGCCGTACCAATGAGCGCCAGTATGCTTGGACGACGTCATGGGGCGTATCCACGCGTATGATTGGCACGCTGATTATGGCTCACTCTGATGATGATGGTCTCGTATGTCCTCCCCGAGTGGCTCCCAAGCAGATTGTTATCATTCCTGTGACCCCCAAGGCTGAGACAAAGCAGCAGATTCTGGATCACTGTGAGGCTCTCGCGGCTAAGCTTAGCGCTATGACTTTCCACGGCCTGCCGGTTCGTGTGCAGGTGGATAGCCGTGATTTGAATGGTGGTACTAAGAAGTGGGAGTGGGTGAAGAAGGGTGTGCCGATTCGTGTAGAAATCGGTCCGCGAGACTTGGAGAAGGGCTCTGTATGCATCTCTCGCCGTGATAAGGCTAGCAATGATAAGAGCTTTGTATCTGAAGATGAGTTCGTGGCAAATGCTGTGGCATTGCTTGATGAGGTGCAGAATAGCCTGCTTGATCGCCAGTTGAGCTTCCGTGATAGCCACATTCGTCCCTGCGATAATCTTGAAGAGCTGAAGGCTAACTTCAGCGCCGGTACGGATGCGGACTGGCTGCTGTGCCCCTGGGATGGTTCTCCTGAGGAGGAAGAGGAACTTGGTAAGAGCCTGCGCATCTCTATCCGCTGCATTCCGCACGGTGAGATGGGGACAGGTCCTGAGGCCCCCTGTATCCTCACCGGTCGTCCCACTACTCGCCGTGTTCTTTGGGCGAGAAGCTATTAAAATTCTGAATGGAAAACAGGAAAGGGAGCCTGCTGCGTGTAGGCTCCCTTTTTTTAGGTACGACCGACGCGATATGCGCACTGCGGTGAAAATCCGCGCGGAGCCGCGATGATGCGGAATCCCAGACCTGAAGAACAACTGCGGGGAGGTAACAAACCGTGGGAAAGGAAGTTCGAGGGGAAATCCCGACT
>JAFWZG010000055.1 GCA_017517385.1 Akkermansia sp. | reverse complement strand
TACAGTCGGGATTTCCCCTCGAACTTCCTTTCCCACGGTTTGTTACCTCCCCGCAGTTGTTCTTCAGGTCTGGGATTCCGCATCATCGCGGCTCCGCGCGGACTTTCACCGCAGTGCGCATATCGCGTCGGTCGTACAGAAGAACGCCCCGGTGCTCATGGCACGGGGCGTTCCTCTGTATACTTTTAGTAAATCCGGCTTAGAAGTTCCAGCCCATATCCACACCCACGGTGAAGATGAAGTGGTCCACGGCACCGATGGAGAAATCGCGGTCAATCTTACCGGCGTTGCTACCGGACCAGGAAACCTGCATCCACGGCACAAGCTGAGCGCGAGCGTCACGTCCCAGAGTTCCGCTGTGCGTAAAGAGGGGCAGAGCGGCGCGAAGGCGGTAGGCATCTATGCCGTCAGCACCGGAAGCCCAGTAGGAGAAGGAAGGTGCCATACCGGCGGAAAGCTCCAAATCAGCCCCAAGTACAGCGCCGTTAAGCACATTTGTGAAGCGGTAACCAAGCTCGATGTCGCCATAAATGCCGTTCAGCCCCTTGAAGGCCCAACCCCATGTCATGCTGCCGAAAAAGCCGCGCTGGTGGTCATTGAAGCTCAGCGTCAGGTTCAAATCCTGAGAAAGGCTATGAGCGGCACCATCATTATGCTTGGCCATGAAGCCCTCAAAGCCGCCGTAACGCAGGGAGTACCCCACCTCAACCGTGCAGTTCGGGAAAATCTCCTTACCGATAGCATAGTTGAAGTTCGCCAAATCCGTATCACCCAAATGGTCACCAGCCCCCCAGATGATGCCATAGGAACCACTCAGGCGCTGATAGATACCGCGGTTAAACATATCACGGTTCGGCAGAATATAGCTACCGGACACGCTCGAATAACCATAATTCGTCAGGTCATTCGTAAAGCCCATGCCGCGCACATTATAGTTACTTGTGTAGGCATTCAGGCGCACATACCCGTTATTACCGCTGTTTACGGAAGGGGTCATAGGAGCGGCCGCGGGCATGCCATAAAAGCTATCATCCGGCATTCCTGCAGCCGGTGCGGTGGCACCGGGCTCTTGCGCCCACGGCTGAGAAGGAGCGGGTGCCTCATACGATACAGACTCATACGTCACAGGACCATCCGGTATCATGGGAGGCATCTCAATGGCAAACACCGGCAGTGTAAGGCTCAGTGCTATAAGTGTGCTTTTCATCATACGAGGATATCTTAACTTTCTTAAAGAAAATTGCAAGTCTAAAGACGCAAATAACACGGTAAGACATATATTTTTAAGGAAAAAGGCGTTGACGGGCGTATCAATAGCGGTTAAAATAAAGCCATGAAGACATATCACATACTGGCAGCAATCTGCATGATGATGAGCCTCAGCCCGGGGGCGGAAACAACCGCTCCGGCTCCGCCTCAGGCCAGCACCGTGGTGGATTTAATGAAAATGGAGCAGGATGCCCGCTGCGGGCAAGTGGTGGTAACCTGCCTTGTGAACGGCCAGCCCATGCGAATGATGCTTGACACCGGCGCCACTCACACCGTGCTGCATGAGGAAAGCGTAGCCCGCCTGCGGAACGTAAGGTGGATAGACACCAGCCGCATGCAGTTCCGCGGTAACTCCAACCAAAAGCCCAAACTCATTCAGGCCTCCCTTCGCGTGGGGCCCGGCCGGGCGCCGCAGCACGTAGCGATGGTGGTGAATCTGGGAGCCGTTCGCAGCATGATGGCGGAACCGATAGACGGCATTGTGGGCATGGATATTCTGGGCTCTCTGCCGTTCACCTTTGATTTACGCTCCGGCAAGATGTACTGGGGCAGCCCTGAAGGGGCCACGCTCGTGCCGCTGCATGGCAGCCGTGATGATAACGGCCGCATGATGATACAGGTAAACTGCGAAGGGCACAGCATGGAACTACTGCTTGATACAGGCAGCAGCGTCACCCGCGTGTACCGGAATGATTGGAAACCCGGTACGGACCGTGAGGTGGTAGCTCAGCTGGGAGATGTGGACACTGCCACACGCTCACGAGTTATGCGCGGCAAGGCTGCAGATCTCGAGCTTGCACCGGGCATCATCTCCCCGCAGGTTTCTCCCCTCATCTGCCCGGATGAAGACCGTTCCATGCTGGGCATGGATGCACTGCAGAACCAAATACTCGTTCACCTGCCCGGTAAAAACACCTTCTACGGCTCCTTCTTCCTCGTACGCTGATTCAGCCACACTCCATGCGCATAGCCCTCACAGTCCTGCTACTCATCATCAGTAATATCGTCATGACCTACGCTTGGTACGGCTCACTCCGCCGACCGGGTGAGGCCGTGGATCACGGCAACTGGTGGAAGCTGATACTCTGCAGCTGGGGAGTGGCATTCTTTGAATACTGCTTCCTCGTGCCCGGAAACCACATTGGCCGCTCGGCAGGGCTGAGCTTGGCACAGCTGAAAATCATGCAGGAAGTCATCACCCTCTCCGTGTTCGTACCCTTCATGCTCTTTTTCATGGGCGAGCACTGGAAGTGGGATTACCTGTGGGCCTTCCTCTGCGTGCTCGGAGCCGTATTCTTCGTAAACCGTGAAGCCCTCATGGCATCATGACGCCCTACAAACTTGCGAACTTACAAACCAAACACATATAATACCAGACACATATGAAACCTCTCGTACTATTGGCAGCCGGAGCGCTGCTTTTGAGCTCATGCAGCCTCTTCGAAAAGGGAGAATATACCCCGCTGTACCTTACTGAGCCCTCCCCCTTGGATCCTCCCGGTACTGATGAAGCCCGTGCCGCTATGCGCGCCCAGCGCGTAAAAGAAGGCACCTTCAAGGCAGGGGATACCCCGGAAGTGCAGCAGGGCAGAGCCTATCTCCTCTACCGCAACCCGGATTATGATAACCAGACATCCGGCCGCATGGTGGAAACCACCAAGGTTAAGGTGCTCTCCTGCGAGGGTACGTACTACTTCGTGGAAACGGATGACGGCAAGCGCGGCTTCCTACGCGAGTCCGACATGGTAAACCCTGAAACCATCACCCTCATTGGTACCACGGATCTCTTGCCGATGCCCGTGGGTGAAGGCCTCCTGCCCGGCGAGGACGGCATACTGCCCTTCGAGCAGGCTCCTCTCTCCCCGAATGCTGAAGGCGGACAGGTGCGCACTAATAACCTTGGCCGCAACGTCGTCATCGTAGGCCGTAAGTCCAACTCTCAGGAGTTCGAGGCTCGCCGCCGCGCTCTGGAAAGCGGAGTCTCTATGGATGGCACGGAAACTGCCACCCCCGCCGCCACAACACCTTCACCCGCTGCTCCCTCCCCTGTAACCGAGGAGGACGAGTGGGAAGAGCTGCCTGAGCCCTCCGGCTCCGCCAACCAATAAAAATCAAGTAATACCTAAACCAGCCCAGCCTGCTGCGAAAACGGTCATGAATTACGGAGCGCTCACAGAGCAGTTCCTGCTATACCTAGCAGCCGAGCGTGGGCTGAGTGTAAACTACCGGGAAGGGGTGCGCCGCAGCCTTTCCCGGTTTGCACATTGGTGCACCGAGCGCTCACTGGAGCCGGCGGATATCACAGAGCCGCTGCTGGCGGAGTACCGCTTGGACCTGCACAACAGCGGCCTCATGCCCTCCAGCTGCCGCATTGCCATGGTGCACCTGCGCCGCTTCTTCCGCTACTTATGCAGTAGCCAAATTATCCCCTCAAACCCCGCTGAGCTTGTGGAGGGTGGCCGCCCCGGCATGAAAGTGCCGGAAACTCTCGCAGCCTCCCAAGTGAACGCCTTACTGGAAAGCATAGACCCGCAGGAAATACCCCTCGGCGCGCGTGACCGCGCCATGCTGGAAATGCTCTACAGCAGCGGCCTGCGCGTCAGCGAGCTCATCAGCCTGCGCCCCGAGCAGGTGGACTGGGATGAAATGTTCCTGCGCGTGCTGGGCAAGGGGCAAAAGACCCGCTATGTCCCCCTCGGTGGCATGGCTGCCACCGCTCTTCGGCATTACATGCAGCACGCTCGCAGCAAGCTGGTGCACTCCGGGCGGCGCGCCACCACACTCTTTCTCTCCGTGCGCGGCACAGCCCTCACTCGCGAGCGCATACGCCAAATTATCAAGGAGCGCGCACGCACCATCGGCCTGCCTGAGAATGTCTATCCGCACATCATGCGCCATTCCTTCGCCACGCACCTTCTGGAGAATGGGGCGGACCTGCGCGTCATTCAGGACATGCTAGGCCATGCGGACCTAGCCACCACGCAAATCTACACCCACGTGGAGAAAAAGCGCCTCGTCTCCCTGCACCGCCACTTCCACCCCCGCGGCAAAATCACCGCCGCCCCGCCGGAACCGCCTCAAGAAAGCTGAGCATAATACTGGGCAAAGGCATCCAACCCCACTAACAGCAAAAAAAGCACCACGCCGGCGGGCAGTGACAGTAGCTGCAGCTGCAACCAGCTGCACCACCACGGGCTCTGCTTCTGCTGCGGATTCATGCGGTATGTGTTCACACGAAAGGCATAAAGCCCCAGTGCGATGAGGACATTCCCGCCACAGGCTGCCAACATCCCAAAAAAATACGCAGCATGAGCACCACGCGTAGCAAACATGCCGGCAACCAACAGCATATAGCCACCACCAGCCATCACAGCGCCGCCATAACGCAGCACAGCAGACGTCAGCCGCTCTCTGCGCGTCACCTCCGGTAATATCTGAAACCGCATGGCAGCATTATATGCCCGCGAATCCCCTGAGTCAAGCGCCTTTAAAAAACCTCCCCGCGGCACCATGAGGCACACGCGGGGGGAATTGTATGATGAAAATCAAAGCCAAGAGCCTATCAGCCCTGCTCCTTTTCTTTACGGGAGGCACCTCCCAGAGAGAACAGCCCGTCCAGCAAATCCAGCAGCCAAGAAATTAGACTGTATGTAAGCCAAATGCTAATCGGTGTTAAGATGGCAACGGCAAGAGCCGCATCTGACATCTCTTTCAGGGCGCCAAGTTCGCTCCTGAGCATCCAGCCGCCATATCCGAGTTTTTCCATCTCAGACTCCTTAACAGCTATCTGAATCTGGAAAATAATGTTGGAGATAGCTGCAATAACCATGATAACCGGTGCCAGCAGGAACTGTACCGTGGCCCAGCAGCGCAGAATGAACTTCAGGAGATTATTGAAATCTCGGCCGGGATTGCTCTCCTGAGGCTTCACAGCCACGATGAGCTTGTCAGCATTGAAGCAAACATACACCGCCACCACACATACGCCCATCAGGCCAAGGGAAGCGATAACTGCACCAAATATCTTTTCATATGCCATACATCCCGCCGCAACAAGATATGCAACAGCTAACAGCAATGACAGATACCCCACAAGACGCGGTGCAGCCATAGAGGAAAGCACCACGCGCGGCCCCTTCAGCAGCGCGGCAAGCATGCTGCACACCAAATAGACCACATACTGTGCCAGAGCACCACCTACCAAGGCAATGAGAATAGTCACTATATCCATCGTGCCGATAGCGCACAGAACGAACACTACCCAGCTGATAAATGCCGTTATGGATGCCACAAGGCTAATCTTCTCATGCAGAGCCTCTTCAGTATCGCCAAACCAACGCGGGAGCTTAAACACGCGGGCAAGTAAACCATCTACCCACTGGTTGTAACTCAGGAACTTAATGAAATCACACTTCGGCGCAACCGTAGCAACGGCAGGTGCAGGCTGAGCAGCAGGCTGAGGTGCAGGCTGAGGTGCAGGCTGAGCGGCGGGCTGAGGTGCGGGCTGAGGTGCGGGCTGAGGTGCGGGCTGAGGTGCGGGCTGAGCGGCAGGCTGAGCGGCAGGCTGAGCGGCGGGCTGAGGTGCGGGCTGAGCGGCAGACACCTCCTTCACCCGTGTTTCTACAGTTGCAATAACTACGGAAGCAGGTTCAGCAGCGGGCTGCTGCTTCGCTTCCGTTTCAATGGTTTCAATAAGTACAGATGAAGGCTCAGAAGCAGCCACAGGTTCAGCAGCAGCAAGCTCATGGTAGCGCACCCAAGAAGCATTCCCCTTCTTGTACACATGAGATTGAGCGGTAATAGTGCCGTCTGCCACTCGGGCATCCAGTTCCGACCTCGTCATAGGGCCAACGGGCTGTCCCCCTTTCGAATAATAATATTTCATATGCGTTTTCTATGATGAATAAAGTGAGAAAAGACTCTGAACGGCCCCATTTCACGGGACTGTAAAAACAAATCTTACACTCTGACAATATATCACAAATAAGCTTGTTGTCAATCATCCATCAAAATTTAATCCCCGATTATCCTCCTATGACGCGGACGAATATCCTTGCTACGGTGTTCCGAATATGCTAGAATGACACACTGAATTATGGCGGAGGAAATATCTAAGCAGAAGAAGCGTAACAAGGTAAGCGTGTACCTGAAGCAGCATGAGCAGATGAGTGCGTGGTTGTTTTTCACCATCATGGCCACGCTGGTGATGTATTGCTCCGGCTACCGCGGAATAGCACTGCTACACACGCCGCTGCTGGGAATCATGCTGCTTTACATCCTGAAGCTGGCTTCCCTGTACATACGGCGCAGCACGGCATGGGCCGTGAGCTGTGCATTTTTTGCGCTCACGCCCTTCTGCTCAGCCCACCCGGCGGAGCTGAGCATGTGCCTGCAGTTCGTGGTGCTGTACCATGTGCTGGGCTGGGCGCGTGGCAAGCGGGCCGAGTTTCGCCCGCGGCACTTCTTCGTGCTGGGCATGGCAGCAGGAGTGGCGCTGCTTTCACGCAGTGGAGCGGAAATCTTTTACATCCCGGTGGGGCTGCTGATGCTATGGATTAACCGCCGCCACTTGCTGATCGCCCTGGCCATGAGCATAGCAGGTGCAGCTCTTCCCGCAGCAGCACTGGTCACTGCCACGCTCAGCGGAATGGAGCTCCCCTATACCGAGAGAGAATACACGGCCTGCCTGCCCGTACTTCTCGGCATGCTACTGCTCTTCCCGGCTGCGGCTGTCACTATCTCACGAAGCCGTCCGGAGCGACGTGGCTTCACGATGATAATGCTGGGGCTCTCCTTTGCCGGCGGTGCTATCCTGTACGGCCTAGGGAAAATGGATTTGACCGCAGCCATCTGCTACTTCTGTTCTCTGGCTGTGCCGTCGCTGGTGGGAGTGGCACTGATGCTGCACCGCCGAATGAGTGGCTGGCGCGGACTCTACCTGCTGCGCGCCCTCTGCCTTCTCATTCCCTTTGTCACCCTCTGCGCCGTACTCATCATCCCCGTGTACCGCACCGCCACCGCACAAGCTGCTCCCCAGCCGCTGCCCGAACAAAGCCGCTAATTTACCACATCTCGGTGCACTAAAAAGGAGCAGCCCCTCTTCAGAGCTACTCCCGGTAATTTTTTTTGTGGTTAGATATCCTCAGGGAAGAGCGATATACTTAGCTTTGGGCATATTGCAAAGCGGGCACTTCTCCGGGGCGGTCTCCACGGGGAAGGTATCACCGCAGAGCGGGCAGATGACATAGCCCTTCGGCAGGTCAAGCGGCTCGCCGCTCTCCAGCTGACGAATAGCCTCAGCATACATGGCAGCATGCACCTTCTCAGCCTCCAGGGCCCAGTTGAAGCTGCGCAGAGCGTCCTTGGCACCCTCGGCCTCAGCCTGTGCCACCATGGGGGGATACATCTCGGTGTACTCATAGGTCTCACCCTTCATAGCCTCCTTCAAGTTCTCCAGAGTGGTGCCCACGTGCCAGCTCATATCATACTCGATGGGCTGCTCACCCATCTTCACCAGAGCCTTGGTGTGATTAGCAGCGTGAATTCTCTCCGTAGCAGATGTAGCCTCAAAAAGCTTAGCAATCTGCGGATAACCCTCCTGCAGTGCCTTGCTGGCAAAGGAGGCATACATGGCGCAGGCGGTGCTCTCGCCCACAATAGCCGTCTTCAGATTCTCAATGGTTGTAGCCATGCACCCACTATACACCTACCCCCATTTCCCTGCAAGCACAAAATCTATCCTATTTTTGTTATTTACATTATCTTACATTCAGGAGCGGTCAAACGAATTTCACCACGGCGGGAAAATATCTCCCTTTCCGCACGAAGAATGGCTTGACAACTAACTAATTACCTGTACAATCCAACGAAGAGGCGCACCGGCCCTTCATCTCGACCACATATTACCCAACTCATGGTGCCTTGTGTACCACCATCCGTCAATTCACCTATTTTCTCACGCTGAGCCTAAGTTATGATTGCCTTGTACATACTCTTATTTGTAGTAGGTAGTGCACTGGGATATGCCCTTTGCCTCTTATTTGCAGCACGCAAGCAACAAACCATTTTATTAGAGGCTGAACGAAACAGGACAGAGCTTAACCTGCTACAACAGCAAAAAAACGGGGCGGAGCAACAAGTAAAGACTCTTCAGGACAAACAAGATGAGCTCTGGGAAGAACTCGCTAAAGCACGCGCCGAGGCCAGCAACCACAAAACGGAGCTGACCAAGGAGCAAGAGCAGCGTGAGACGGAGGCCACACGTTATACCAAACTGCAGAACGAGTATGAAACCACTCGCAATGAGCTCACCTCTGCACTAGCGGAATTGGCCAGCTGTAAAACTGAGCTCCAAAAAGAGCAAGAGCAGCGCAAGACAGAGGCCGCCAAAATCCAAGAGATGCAGGAGAAGCACTACGCGCAGTTCCGTAACCTGGCAGGTGAGGTTATGGAGCAGAATGCCGGTAAGCTTAAAGACACGAACAAGGAGAACATGGATAGCCTCCTGAAGCCCCTGCGCGAGCAGCTGGAGAGCCTCGGTAAAGCCGTGACGGCTACCAACGAGACCGCCGCCGGTAACAAGGCCTCACTGGAAGCCGCCATCAAGGCCATGATGGAGAAAACCGAAAGCTTGGGGAAAGATGCCGAGAACCTCACCCTTGCCCTTCGCGGCAATACCAAGAAGCAGGGCGACTGGGGTGAAATGATATTGGAACGCATGCTTGAGGAGTCCGGCTTGCGCAAGGGCGAAGAGTACTACATCCAAGAGAATCACAAAGACGAGAACGGCAATGACTTCCGCCCGGATGTGGTAATTCGCTTCCCTGAAAATCGCTGTGTGGTTATTGACTCGAAAGTCTCACTTACGGCTTATGCCATGTATTCCGCTGCCGAAAGCGATACGGAGCGGAGCAACTACCTTGACGCGCACGTTGCCTCGGTACGCAAGCATATTGATGAACTGGCAGCGAAAGATTACAAAGGTATCGTAGAAGGCACCATCAGCTACGTGCTTATGTTCATGCCCAACGAAGCCTCCTACATTGCTGCAGTTCAAGCGGCATCCTCGCTGCCTTTGGATGCTTACCGTAAGAAGATTGTGCTCATCAGCCCCACCAACCTTATCATGGCCTTGCAGCTGGCATACAATTTGTGGCAAAAAGAGCGCCAAACACAGAATGTGGAGCATATCATTGACCGCGCCACCAAGCTTTACGAGAAACTTGCCACTGTGCAGGAAAGCTTGGAGAAAGTGGGCAAGGGTATCACCCAAGCTCAAAACGCCTACGAGCAAGCCATTGGCCAAATGTTCCGTGGGCGCGGCAACTATGCCAAGCAGCTCGATGACCTCCGCAATATGGGCATTTCCCCGAACAAACGCCTTAAGTTAACTGACGACGAGGAGGATAATATGATGCTCCCCAACGGCTAAACACCGGCTTACAGTTTGGGGCGGATATAGCCCCATTTCCAAAATCATCCACCCCAGCCATTATTCGGTGCTTCAGGGGTGGATTTTTTCTCCTATAAGGAAACGCTAGAAAGTAGTACAGAAAAAAATCATTTTTTTCTGTAGATTCTTCCGGCGGTCTGCGTTCTCTCCAGTACAAAGGTTCTAAAACCTGAACTATTTTATAACATTAACTTATTAAACCATCATTAAAATGAAAAAGCTCATCCTCATCGCAGCATTAGTACTGTTACCGGCAGTAGCGCAGGCAGGTCCACAGAACGCCTCCCCGCGCCCTCACCGCCCAACAGCGCATCATCATCATCACGGCCACTGCCACACGCCCCCGGCACCGCGCCGCCACCGCCCTGCCCGGCCGCACCGCCACCATGGGCACCATCACTGCCCACCACCGGCACCGCGTCCGCATGGGCACCACTGCTGCCCGCCGGCCCCAAGGCCCTGCCCGCCGGCCCCCGTAAGGCGCACCAACGTAAACGTCTCAATTAATCTTTAATTCAGCAGCATATCCACTAGAGACACAATGAGGAGAACAGGCAACCACCTGTTCTCCTCATTTTCTGCGAGAAGCTGTATGGATAAGCTGCGCTCTTACACGCCGTACTTATTCGGCCCCTTCTGGCCCGGTACGCAACCCGGTACAACAGCCAGAGCCAAGAAGCCTACAATGAATGCCGCATTACCTGAGCTACTCTCTGCGAGAGCAGCTGTCACTATGCCCGACATCAAAACATACGGGATAACCCACCAGCCGCTATAGCCTACGTCATTAAAGCGCCGCCCCATTGCATAGATGTACAATACGCACACCAATACTCCTATCAAATCAGCCTCACTATCACCCATGCTCTGAGCCAGCGCAGAGAGGCAGAAACAAATCAGCAAATGCAACCACCACATTCCGCGCCCGCAACGCCCCTTGAAGAACGTGCGCTGCTTCAAATTAGCATACGATGTAGGCATCGGTGCCTGAGGATAAGCACCGGAAGAGAGAGGAGGCAAAGTCCCCTGAGCGGTCACAGGTGGCAATGGAGGCGGAGTTCCCAGCGGCAAGGGCACAATTTCTGGCACAGAGAAAGCGCTACCATTCATCCCTTGCAGCCACTCCTGAGTATCCTGCCAACGGTTACGCGCATGCACGGCAAGAGCCTTATCCACGCTCTGCAGGAATCCCCTGCTGAAGCGTGACAACAAGCTGCTATCCTCTGCCAGTTTGCGGCAGGAATCTTCAGAAAGGCGGTCAATACTACGGGGTGGATTCTCTCCGGTAATCACGCGGTACATCGTGCAGCCGAGAGCATAAATATCCGTCCATGCGCCTCTTTTCCCCTTAGATTGCAGCTGTTCAAGGGGAGTATAACCCGCGCTCTCCACCATCGTGGCAGTACGCTCGCTCACCAGCTCACGAGCCGTGCCAAAATCGATAAGCACCGGGTGGTTAAACTCATCCACTAGAATATTGCTCGGCTTAATATCACGGTGCAAAAGATTCTGAGAGTGCACATAATTGAGGGCCTGAAGAATTCCCTCCAATACCGGGCGAAGCCAAGCCTCAGTAATCTGGCCGGGAGGAGGTGCAGCCTCGTGCAGCTCGCGCCCCTTAATACGCTCCATCACATAATAAGCCGTGCCAAGAGCCTTGAAAGCAGCTTTCACCTGCACGATATTCGGGTGCTGTAGTCTGGAAAGTGTGCGGGCTTCCTGCAAGAAGCGATCCAGTGCCCATTCAAAGGTGGAAAGCATTTCGGCCCCGGTGGGCGTCACTTTGTAGGAACGCTCGTCACGCCGAGAGAAGGATGCGGGCATATTCTCCTTAATCACATACTCTTTCTTAGTATCCACATGCTCAGCCAGATACGTGATACCGAATCCACCCTGACCTATGGCACGTAATATGCGGTACTCGCCCAATTTCAATCCTTTAGGCAAGGCTATACTTATATCTTCCTCTACTGCTCCGATGCTGCTCATATGTGACTCATAATTGACGTTCCGCATCATACCACGAACCCTATATGATGTAAACATCAAAAACGAGTATTAAACGCCATACCTCAGTTTTAAAAAATTTATTATCATTTTTCAACAAAATTAACATTTCATCTGTCATCTATAACGTAGCTGTCAGGATGCATCACATTCTCAGTCTCTCCAAACGCACGCGAAAATTCATTTCGAGCTTTTAAACGGGAATAAAAAATGCTACAGTATCCTTAATCGAATCAAACAAATATCGAACTTATGCCGGAATACCATACAGAAACCTCTCCTAGCACAAATGGCCCGGATACAGTATTCTCCTTTTTTCTACCGTCCAAGCTTCAACTGGGTAAATACAAAATTGAGAATGTAATGGGGCAAGGAGGCTTCGGTATCACCTACCTCGCCACCAATACAGAAACCAACGAACAGGTGGTCATCAAAGAGAACTTCTCCACTGAATTTTCATACCGCCATACACAGAATCTCAGCGTGGCTCCCATATCTTCGGATATGCAGGAAACATATGAAAAAGTACTCCGCCGCTTCATGGAAGAAGCTCAGCTACTGGCCCGCCTGAGTCACCCGAACATCGTACCGGTAACAGCTGCCTTCAAAGCTCTGGGAACGGCTTACTACGTGATGCCGCACATCAACGGCAAAGACCTCAAAAAATCAGCTCCAGCCCCGGCTATCATCACCGCCAAATGGCTGGTACCCGTTCTGAAAAAAATCCTCGGTGCGCTGAAATATCTGCATGGAGAAGCACTCATCCACCGCGATATCAAGCCTGAGAACATCCTGCTGCAACCGAATGGCGAGCCGATGCTCATCGATTTCGGCACAGCTCGCGCTCAGCAAGGCACCCACACCATGACGCGGATAAGCACCCCCGGATACACCCCCTTCGAACAGATTTCCCCAAGGGGTAATGTAGGCCCGTGGACTGATTTCTACGCGCTGGGTGCCACCTGTTACCGCCTCATCACCGGAGAATGCCCGGTAGAATCCATGACGCGCATGCTGAAAGACACCTACGTTCCCCTTGTAAAGCGGCCGGAGCTCCAGAAGCGCTTCCCTGCACACGTGCTCAAAAGCATAGATAAAGCGCTGGCCCTACACCCCAATCAGCGCTGGCAGCGAGCAGACGAATGGCTGAATACCCTCGCCACCGATCTCGTACCCCTTACTCTGCCGCCCGCTGACGAGCAGCCCATGCTGCCGCCCCCGGCAGGCACCTCTCAAAATCAGAAAAAAGCACAGAAGAACGGCGGCCTGAAAAAGAGCGGAATGCTCCTCACCGGCCTCTGCATTCTGGGTGGACTTTCCGCTGGCGGTTACTACATGTACACGGCCCAAGAGCCCATTTCTCCCACCATGGAGCCGGAAAAAGCGCTGACAGCAGCTGAAGAAAACAGCGTGAATCCCCCCACCTCGCAGCCTGAGGAACAGCCCGTAGCAAAAACAGACAGCACCGAGCTGACGCAAGAAACCGCCGCCGCAAAGCTCCGCGAACAGGGAATCCTGCCGGCTAATTACTCCTCTGCTCTTTGCTCCGCTGCCCAAAACGGGAAACTTGAACTCCTGCAGTGCCTTATCGCCGCCGGTGCAGATGTTAACACCAACATCCAAAATTCCAATACGCCTCTGCACCTCGCGGTTCTCCAAGGGCACCATGAATGTATACGCGCCCTGCTGGCTGCTGAAAACATTCAGCCGGATATCGCAAACTGCGAGCCCAAAACCCCGCTCATGATAGCGTGCTGTAGTGGTGATGCCGTAAGTGCGGAGCTCCTGCTAGCCACCGGAAAAGTAAATCCGAACGTGGCAGACCATCAGGGGAACTACCTGCTGCCCATGACTGCCGGCTATGGCCATACCGAATGCGTGCAACTGCTCGTCAACACACCCGGTATCAATGTGAACATCTGCGCCGCCAACGGCGAAACTGCCCTCTATAGGGCCTTGGCTCTAAAGTTTAATGAAATAGCAAAAATCCTGCTTTCCGCGCCCGGAGTGGACGTGAACCTAAGCGATACGGTTCATGGTAATACCCCTCTCATAATCGCTACAGCCACCGGAAATATAGAATGCTTGCGCGCCTTGCTCGCATTACCGGAAACGGATGTCAACAAGGCCAATAACATTGGTCTATCCCCCCTGATAGCGGTATGTTCCACCGGCTGCACGGAAGCGCTGAATCTTCTGTTAGAAAGGCAGGACATCAATGTCAACTGCCAAATGAAAAACGGATTGTCAGCACTCATGATGGCTGTTGGAACCGGTAATACCGAGTGCATACGCACCCTCATCAACCGGCCGGACATTAACGTGAATGAAACAACGGGCCCGGGAGTATCACCCATAGTAGTCGCTATCTCTTCGGGCAGGCCTGAAAGCTTACGGGTTTTGCTGGAAGCTCCCGGCATCAATGTAAACGCCAAACTCAAAAATGATGCAACCGTCCTCCATGTAGTTGCAGCATCCGGGCAAATTGACGCCCTTAAAGTCCTGCTGGAACACCCAGATATCGATGTCAATGCCGTAGCAGAGCACAATCAAACGCCCCTTCACACAGCCATAGCCAACGGCCGCGCAAACTGTGTACAAGCACTGCTGGAACACCCCAACATCAACCTCAACGCACGCCTCTCCAATGGCCTGACACCCCTCCGCCTAGCAGAGCAGAGCAATCAAAATGAATGCGCACGCCTCGTTAGGGAAGCAGGGGGAAAGTGAAAATCCCTCATGCCTCCAGCGGGCCGGAAGCATGGCACCATTTATCCTTGCCATGCTTCCGCCAGTTGATATAATGAGCCCCCATAAAATGAAGAATCTGATTATCAGCACAGCATATATACTCAGCACCGGGCTGGCAGCCGCTCAGGCGCCTTCTCCCGGCGCACCGGATATGCCACAGGCCATAGAAAGGCTGCTGTGCTATGGAATCATCAATGAAGAGCCCGCCGGCGAATATGATGATTCCGTAGAAATCCTGCAGCACTTCGCCAAATACAGCAATCAGGATGAAGACATAAATGAATTTCCCTACTGCGTGCGCCTCATTGAGGCCGGCGGGCAGGATAACAAGCTGCCGGTAAGCTGCCTGCGCCCCTTTGTGGAAGCCGGCGCCACCGTACAGGGAAAGGATGGTGACACCTCCCCCCTTCAAGCCGCTGCTGAAGCCGGCAATACGCGCGTGCTGCTGTACCTCATTGAAAAAGGTGCTGACATTCATTATGCGGACGCCGCCATGAACACCGCCTTGGATTATGCTCTCATGGATGAGCTAAGCCCCGAGCACTGTGAAGTGGCGCGCGAACTACTTAAGCGCTATGCGCTGCCCACACCATTCGCTATGAGCCGCGCGGCGCGTTTTCACCCCGCCTTGCTGCAGGAAATGCTCCGCTATGGCGGAACTCCCTCCGGCGAAGTTCTGAATGCCGCCGTATGGAATGCAGATTCCCTGGAATTACTGCTGGCATACGGTGCAAATATCTATGGCTGCGCTGAGAACGGCACCACAGTCACCCGTGCCCTGCTCCAGCGTATCAGCACCAGCCGCTGGCAGCCGGAGGAGCTTACCCGTATTGTGGATATCCTCGTGGCTCACCAAGCCGCCTTTTACTGTGCGGATCCTCGCGAGGAAATTGAAATAATGCTCCCTGATGACATGCCCCAAGAACTGCGCGCACGCCTTCTGAGTCTTTACACCACCAAGCCTCAGCCCACCTTCCCCGAAACGGAGGAAAGTGATGTGGAAGAAGTGAATGAAGATGAATACGCGCTACTCATGCACCAATAAATCACCGGGAACATATTAAACCTTCACCACCCACCATGAGTGATTTCTCCACAATCCGCGTTATCAGCGAAGATGCTCCCATCTCCGTTCAACAGCCGGACGTGACACTCCCGCAGAGTTCCCTGCCGGCGGGCATTGTGGTGAAGCATTACAAAATCCTGAGTATGCTTGGCCAAGGTAGCTATGGCATCACCTACCTTGCCCAAGATATGGAGAAAAATCAGCAGGTGGTCATTAAGGAGAACTTCCCGAAGGACTCCTCCCTGCGCATCCAGAACACCCACCAGGTCATCCCCTCCACAAAAGATACGGAAGAAAGCTATCAATGGGCCCTCAGCCGCTTCCTAGATGAAGCCGCCTTGCTGAAAGAGCTCAGCCACCCGAACATCGTACCCGTGCTGGATAGTTTTGAGGAGTTCGGGACGGCATATTATGTGATGCCGCACATCGGCGGCAGAGAACTCATACAAACGGCTCCTCCGCCTGAGCATATGACGGAAAAATGGCTTCTTCCCGTGCTCGTGTGCTTGCTGAATGCTCTCGCTTACATGCACGAAAGGAATATCCTGCACCGAGACATTAAGCCTAACAACATCCTTATGGATGGGGACTGCGAGCCGGTTCTCATCGACTTCGGCACCGCCCGCACCCTTCAAAGCACCCACACCCATACCAAAATCGGCACACCGGGTTTCACCCCGCTGGAACAGTACTCCTCCCACGGCAAACGCGGCCCGTGGTCAGATTTCTATGCGCTGGGTGCCACCTGTTACCTCCTCATCACCGGCGAAATGCCGCCGGACGTCCATGAACGCGTGGATGAAGATAGCTACCGGCCACTGGCAAACCGACCCACGCTCTCCAGGCGCTTCTCCAAACGCATGCTGGGCAGTATAGATATCGCGCTGCGCATGAACATCCGCGAGCGCTGGCAAAGCGCCAGCGAATGGCTTGCCGCGCTGCATGGTGCCATGTTTTTCCGGCGCGGAGCTCCCCGCCCGTTTGAAATACAGAGAGAAACCGAGGAAAAAAGCCCGCGTAAGAAACTCCCATTCTTACTGGCCGGGCTAGGCATAGCCATACTCAGTGCCACGGCCACCATACTCCTCCTGCCCGCCATAAACCGGGAGGATGATGCAGCAGCTTTACTAGTTCAACAACAGGCCGAACAGTTAGAACGCCTGAGAGCCGAACAGCAGCAGGCACTGGAAAGAGCCGAGCAACTAGAGGAACAATACGCCCGCGAACAGGCTCAGGAACAGGCCGAACAGCTCGCAGAGCAAGAAGCTCGACAACATGCCGAGCAGCTCGCACGGGAACAAGCTGAACAACGAGCTCGTGAGCAGGCAGAGCAACAGGCCCGCCTCCAATCTGAACAAGAAGCACGCCGCAGAGCAGAGCAGCTGGCTGAACAGCAAGCCCGACAACTGGAAATACTCCGCGCACGCAACAGAGCCCGCCAAGAGCAAAATCAGCCCTCACCAAACGAACTCCTCATCTCATCCGCCTCAAAAAATGATACCCGCAATATCCTCATTGCGCTGGAAAGAGGGGCGGATATCAACCACGTTAGCATGGGCAGAACTGCCCTCCACATCGCGGCCTCTACCGGCCAGACAGAAAGCGTAAGAACCCTCGCCACCTATCCCGGGATTAATCTCAACTGGCGTTCCCCCCTCGGGCATACAGCCATTTACGAAGCAGCCTCAAAAGGTCACCAAGAATGCGTGCGAATTCTTGCTAGCTTGCAGGGGACGGATGTTAATCTCGCGGATGACCAAAACATGACTCCCCTGTACGCCGCCACGAGGTTCAACCATTTTGACTGCGTACGCGCGCTGATGTTTGCCGGCTCACGCTTGGACACCAATGCAGGGGATAAAAATGGCATCACGCCCCTCTGCCTGGCAGCGAACAAAGGGTATTATGACTGCCTGGCACTCATGCTCACCACACCGGAAGTGGATATCAACAAGCCGGACCACTTAGGCAGAACCCCGCTCCATCACGCAGCAGAAAGAATCAATACCACCTGTGTGGAACTCCTCCTCCGGCAGCGCGGCATCAAAGTGAATACGAGAGACCACCGCGGCTGGACCCCCCTCCGCGCCGCCATGAGCCGCCCCACGCAAATGCCGGGACGCCGCAGATGCTATGACCTCATATACGCCGCCGGGGGTAGAAGATAAAGCGCTCCCCTCACCCGAAGACAGATATTGCCCCTCGCCACAGGCACACATGCCCGGAAAATAAAATATATTCTGTGTCAATTCAGCATATTTTGCTTTCATCAGCAAGGGATTCGTTGTATACTCACTCGCGTGCGCAGTTGCAACCGCTGCGTCCTGTGATAAGAAAATGAAAATCGTTCTTGCATACTCCGGTGGTCTTGACACATCCGTGCTTCTGGTGTGGCTCAAAGAGAAGTACAATGCTGAAATCATTGCTTACTGCGCAGACGTAGGTCAGGCAGAAGAGCTTGATGGCGTGATTGAGAAAGCCCTTGCCACAGGTGCATCCAAGTGCATCATTGGTGATCTGAAGGCTGATTTTGCCGCCAATTACATTTTCCC
The DNA here is from genome assembly GCA_017517385.1 of Akkermansia sp. GTDB lineage: Bacteria > Verrucomicrobiota > Verrucomicrobiia > Verrucomicrobiales > Akkermansiaceae > Akkermansia. Next base: position 7,589 of record JAFWZG010000055.1, on the reverse strand, counting down.
GATGTTCCAGGCCAACGCCGTGTACGAAGGCCGTTACCTTCTGGGCACCTCCATTGCCCGCCCCTGCATTTCCAAGGCCATGGTGGATGTAGCCATTGCTGAAGGTGCTGATGCCATTGCCCACGGTGCTACCGGTAAGGGTAACGATCAGGTGCGTTTCGAGCTTTCCATCAACGCCCTGGCTCCCCAGCTTAAGGTGATTGCTCCCTGGCGTATGAAGGAGTGGCGTGATCAGTTCCCCGGCCGTGCCGAGATGATTAAGTATGCAGAGGAGCACGGCATTCCGATTCGCCAGAGCATGAAGAAGCCCTACTCCATGGATCGCAACCTGCTGCACATCTCCTACGAGGCCGGCATTCTGGAAGATACTTGGTATGATGCCACGAAGGAAGAAGACCGTGGCATGTACGTGCTCTCCACCGCTCCCGAGGATGCTCCAGATGCTCCCCAGTACCTGCAGTGCCTCTTCGAGAAGGGCAACATCATCGGTCTGCAGACCGAAGGCCTTGCTGAAATCATGGCTCAGGTTGGCACCACCGCCACCGGCGAGAAGGACGGCTACACCCTGCTTGACCCGCTCGGCGTCATGCTCGTGCTGAACTACCTCGGCGGCAAGCACGGTATCGGCCGTGTAGACATCATCGAGAACCGCTTCGTAGGCATGAAGAGCCGCGGTATCTATGAGACCCCCGGCGGCACCATCCTGCTGGCCGCTCACCGCGACATCGAGACCATCACCATGGACCGCGAGGCACAGAAGGTGCGCGACTCCCTCATCCCGGACTACGCCGCCATGGTGTACAACGGCTTCTGGTTCGCCCCCGAGCGCGAGGCCATTCAGGCCCTCGTGACCAAGACCCAGGAAACCGTGAATGGCGAGGTGCGCCTCAAGCTCTACAAGGGCAACGTGATGTATGCCGGCCGCCGCAGCCCGAACAGCCTTTACAGCTATGCCATGGCCACCATGGAGGCCGACTACACGGAGGAGGATTACAACCAGGATGACGCCAGCGGCTTCATTCACCTCAACGGCCTGCGCCTCAAGCAGTTCGCCCGTGTGAATAACAACTAATTCTTCTATACACAGGGCTGTTTCACAATGAGTGAATCAGCCCTGTTTCTTTTTCTCTCCTCAGTATCATTCCACGCACAAAACCATGCAGGAAGAGTTCACAGATAACACAGATTACAGCACCCATGAGGATGCTGTAACGCTTGCTCTTCCTAGTGGTTATATTCTGAATGACTACAAAATTGAAAGCATTATTGGCCAAGGAAGTTACGGCATCACCTACCTCGCCTTGGACATGGTGGAAGGAAAGCAAGTGGTCATCAAGGAGAACTTCCCGCGTGATTCTTCCCTGAGAAACCAGCGCACTCATACCGTCCGGGCCTCCTCCCCTGATACCCAGAAGTCCTATGACTGGGCCCTGACGCGCTTTCTGGACGAAGCCAAACTGCTCATTGATTTGAGCCACCCGAACATCGTACCCGTGCTTCATTGCTTCCAAGCAATGGGTACGGCCTATTATGTGATGCCACACATCGGCGGGCAAGAGCTCCACTTAGCCGCTCCGCCCCCCTTTGAAATTACAGAAAAATGGTTGCGCCCCATACTGGAGTGCCTGCTGGATGCCCTCTCCTACATGCACGAACAAAACCTCCTGCACCGAGATATCAAGCCCAATAACATCCTCGTGCATGAAGACGGCACACCCGTCATCATTGACTTCGGTACAGCCCGCGCCCTCCGGAACACGCATACCCACACCAAAATCGGCACACCCGGTTTCACCCCTCTGGAGCAATACTCAACCCATGGTAAACGCGGACCATGGACAGATTTTTACGCTCTGGGAGCCTCCTGCTATTACCTCCTTACCGGCAAACTGCCGCCGGATGTACATGAACGCGCGGATGAGGACAGCTATGTTCCGCTGGCGAACCGGAGTGAGCTGCTACAGCGTTTCTCCAGGCCCATGCTTCACAGCATTGACGTCGCGCTCCGCATGAACCGCCGGGAACGCTGGCAGAACGCCGCTGAGTGGCTTGCTGCCATGAGAGGTATCAATCTCCGCCCCACGGAAGCTGAACAAGCACCCAAGGACAACCACCCCGCCCTCCGACATCCATGGAATAAAACACCATTACTCGTGGGGGGCGCCATCGCCGCGTTCGGGATTATCAGCGCCCTTCTGCTGATTCTCATCACCAAGCAAGAGCCCGAGCCCGTCAATTCCCCACAGCAGAAACAGGAAACCATTCAGCAGGCGCAGGAGGAAGAAGCCCGTAGGCTGGCCGAGCAGCAGGCGCAGGAGGAAGAAGCCCGCAGGCTGGCCGAGCAACAGGCACAGGAAGAAGCCCGCAGGCTGGCCGAGCAACAGGCACAGGAAGAAGCCCGCAGGGAAGTTGAACGCAAGCACGCCGAAGAACAAGCTCGCAGGCACGCCGAAGAACAAGCTCGCAGACGCGCGGCGGAAGAACGCAGACGCGCCGAAGAACAGGCTCGCAGACGCGCGGCGGAAGAACGCAGACAAGCCGAAGAACAAGCACGAAGACAAATAAATCCCAATGCCATGCTCCATGAGGCAGTCATGAACAATAACGTGGCACTACTCCAAGAAGCTATCCAGAAAGGAGCAAATGTAAATTATCTTAACTCCGGAAGAACTGCTCTCTATATTGCAGCTTCATCCGGTTATACTGAATGCGTAGCCGCTTTGCTGCAAGTTAGGGGGATTAACCTGAATTACAGGTGCCCGGGCGGGAAAACAGCACTTTATCAGGCAGCGGAAAATGGCTGCGCCGAGTGCGTACGCCTTCTGGTAAATACTCAGGGTATCAATGTAAATGTAACTGATAATAACAGACAAACGCCCTTATACACCGCAGCTCGCTATGGCCGTGCAGACTGTGTGCGTGAACTACTGAAAGCTCCTTATATCGAAGTAAACGCCCCAAACTTCACAGGCGCTACCCCCCTCTGTATCGCCGCGTACAAGGGGCATGTAGACTGCGTTGCTGAACTCCTCTCCTCACCTAATATTGATGTCACCTTAAGGCACGGTGCCAACACAGCTCTCGACTATGCCATAGAAGAGGGACATCAGACCTGCGCAAACCTCATCCGTGAATACATACGCCGCAGAAATTCGAGAAATAATGCTGCCGGTTCTACTCAACGATAAGGCGGCTGAAATGTGACACGATTCACAGCACGCAAAAGCCTAAAAAGTTATTGCGCAGCTGCGTGAGAGGTGCTATAATCCGCGCGTTCGGTGAGCAAATGAACAAAGGATATATTCAGGCATTTCTGGCAGCAGTCGTAGCAGCCCTGCTAATGGGTTCTCTATGTGTCTTCGTGCGAGAGTCCGCATGCAGCGCTCAGCTGTGTTCCTTTGCTCGCTTCAGCATCGGCCTTCTGCTGATAGGTACAGCGGGCGTAGCGCTGATATACCGCAAGCAGGGGAACCTGCGCTTCAGCGGGAAATCCTTCATCTCCGGCATCGGGATAAGCCTGTGCATTCTGTTTTATTTCCTTGCGATTAAGGAAACCTCTGCCGGCATAGCGGCACTGCTGCCGGCCACAGGCCCGCTGTTCTCCGCCGTGTGGATTGCCCTGCTGCAGCACCACCTGCCCCCGCGGCGTGATGGCCTGCTGATTCTGACAGCCGGGCTCGGCATCGTGCTGGTAAGTCTCTTCGCGGGCAATAGCGGCAGCGGCCAAAATGATGCGATGGGCATCATATACGGCCTGCTCTCAGGCCTGTTTTACTCGCTTTACATCATGCTGAACCGCCTCATGTCACCGGAAGTCACGCTGCTGCAGCGCACCTTCTGGCAATCCATGGCCGGTAGCTTGGTGCTGCTGGTACCGCTGCTGACAGGCAGCGACAGCGTATGGGAAAACTTGGGCTGCGGCTGGGGCTGGCTGGTAGGCATTGGCGTATGTCAGGGCGTGGGTGTGCTGCTGCTGGTGGCTTATGCCATGAGGCGCCTCAGCTCGCTGGAGTTCGGCATCGTATCCTGCCTAGAGCCCACGGAGGCGGCCATCATCGGCTGTTTACTGTATGGGGAAAACCTGCAGGCCGGCCAGCTCTGCGGTTTCGTGCTAGTGCTCTGCGCCATTCTTGCGAAGGCTGCCATGTACCGCAAGATTATCGAGCCCACCGGCAAGCTCGTCATCTCCACACCACCGGCCACGGCTGAAAATAGCCCGGAAAACATCGAATTCTTCAGCGAAGGCGAACAACACTGATTTCATCCACCTCGCTCCCCTGCCTTTATGTATACCGAACTTATCCAGACCCTGAACTCGCATGATAACTTCGCAGTTATCTCCCACTTCCGCCCGGATGGTGATGCCATAGGCTCCACTCTGGCAATGGGCCTGCTGCTACAAAGCCTCGGCAAAAAAGTGCAGATGTGGAATACCGATGGCGTGCCCCAGCGCTATGCCTTCCTGAGCGGCGCCGAGCTCATCCGCCCTGTGCCCGCTACCCTGCCAGCTGAGGTGCAGGTGCTCATCTGCGTGGATACAGGTGACCTCAAACGCATCGGCACCGAGGCTATGGAGCTCTTCACCCAAGCCCCCTTCACTATTAATATAGACCACCACCACACCAACACGCGCTACGCGCAGCTGAACATCGTGGAAGGTTCCGCCGCTGCCTGCGGCTGCATACTCCACAAGATTATCCGCGCCGCAGGTGTGCAGCTCACCCGCCCCATGGCCGAGGCGCTGTATGCCGCCATCAGCACAGACACCGGCTCCTTCCAGTTCAGCTCCACCACACCTGAGGTCATGCGCACGGCCGCTGAACTCATTGAGGCCGGGGTGGATGTGGGAGATATCAACCGCCGCATCTATCAAGAAGTGCCCCAAGGCTGCTTCATCACTCAGCGTGAAGTGCTTAATAACATGGTGGTGGAAGAAAACGGCACCATCTCTCACTACTCCATGCCCGCCGGCAGAAAAGCAGAGCTCGGCGTGGGCTTGGAAGATACCAAGGACCTCGTGGACATCATCCGCGTGATGCAGGGCGTAAAAGTGGCCGTCATCTTTGAAGACTTGGAGGACGGCAAGGTGCGCGTGTCCCTCCGCTCCAAGGATCCACAGGTGGACGTTTCCGCCATCGCGGCCATGCACGGCGGTGGTGGCCACTGCATGGCCTCCGGCATCCGCATGCTCGGCCCGCTGGAAGATGCCCGTGAAATAGTACTGAACTCTATCCGCACCGTTGTGCGCAGCCTCTCATGAATACCGCTCCCGAACAGCCCTGCGGCGTGCTCCTCGTGGATAAGGACCCCGGCTTCACCTCCCATAATGCCGTGGCCCTCTGCCGCCGTATCCTGAACACCAAGAAAGTGGGCCACTGCGGCACGCTGGACCCCATGGCCACCGGCATGCTCATCGTCGTCATCGGTAAGGCCACCAAGGTGCAGGATTTGCTCATGTGCGAGGATAAGGTGTACACCGCCACCATGAAGCTCGGCATCGAGACCAACAGTCAGGACGCTGATGGCGAAGTGGTGGCCGAAAAAACCACCACCGGCATCACGGAGGAGAACATCCGCGCCGCCTTCGAGCAGTTCATGGGTGAGTTCGACCAAGTGCCGCCCATGTACTCTGCCGTGAAAATCAATGGCGTTCCCTGCTACAAACTCGCCAGAAAAGGCCAGGAAGTGGAGCGCAAAGCCCGCCACGTGAAGGTGCTCAGTTATGAGATTACCCGCGTGGACCTCGCCGCCGCGGAGGTGGATTTCACCGTGCACTGCAGCAAGGGCTTCTATGTGCGCACCTATGCGCACGACATCGGCCAACACCTCGGCTGCGGTGCGCACCTCACCGCCCTGCGCCGCATCCGCTCCGGCCACTTTGATATCTCAGAGGCCGTTGACGTGCCCACCCTGAAAGCTGCCGACCGGGAAGAACTCCTCGCCCGCCTCCTCCCCTTGGAGAAGGTTCTGGCGGACAGGAGCTGACACACCCCTCCCGGCAAGATTATACCACATCGTTCCGGATAAATGATAAGGTATTTCGTTTTTTTGAACAATATATGCTAACCTAGCATCTTAAACACCAGAAAACATTTATAACCGCAGAAAAAACGCCCGAAAATGGTGCAATCACCCGCGATTCCTTCTCTTCAAGCCATTTTCTCACTCCACAGCTTTCATTCATATGCATTTTTCCATGACCAGTCAAGAGGCCCAGGAAACCCTCACCAAACTCGGTATCACACCTGAGAAGTATAATTCCGAACTCTCCGCAGCAGCTGAGAGTGGCCACGCCGAGCGCGTGCGCCTCCTGCTCGCCGCCCCCGGTATTGATGTCAACAAAGCTGATAAGTTCATTGATACTCCTCTCCTTGCGGCTATAAAAAAAGGCCACACCGAGTGCGTGAAGCTCCTACTCGCCGCCCCCGGTATTGATGTCAACAAAGCTGATAAATGTGGCTGGACTCCTCTCTTTGCGGCTTTACAAAAAGGCCACACCGAGTGCGTAAAGCTCCTGCTCACCGCCCCTGGTATTGATGTCAACAAGGATAATAGTCTACTCTTTTGGGCTGTTCACCATGACAATGTCGAATGTGTGCGCCTCCTGCTCGCTGCCCCGGGCATTGATGTCAATTATCTAAATCCCCTCTATTCAGCAGCCGGGAAAAGTAACACCAAGTGCATGCGCCTCCTGCTCGCGAATCCCGGTGTTGACGTGAACAAAGTCAATATTATGGGAAGAACTCCCCTCAATAACGCCGCTGGGAATGGGTCGCTCGAACACGTACGCCTTCTGCTCGCTACTCCCGGTATTGTCGTTAACATGGCTGACCATGATGGCTTGTCTCCTCTCAACGCAGCTGCTAAAAATGGCCACACCGAGTGCGTAAAGCTACTGCTCGCTACTCCCGGTATCGACGTCAACATGGCTGACCATTATGGCTGGACTCCTCTCATCGCAGCTGCTAACTATGGCCACACCGAGTGCGTAAAGCTACTGCTCGCTACTCCCGGTATTGACGTTAACATGGCTAACCATTATGGCTGGACTCCTCTCATCGCAGCTGCTATCAGTGGCCACACCGAGTGCGTAAAGCTACTGCTCGCTACTCCCGGTATTGACGTTAACATGGCTAATAAGTATGGCTGGACTCCTCTCAAAGCAGCTGCTAACAATGGCCACACCGAGTGCGTAAAGCTACTGCTTGCTACTCCCGGTATCGACGTCAACAAAGCTGATAAGTTCAACGGGACTCCGCTCATAGCAGCTGCTAAAAATGGCCTCACCGAGTGCGTAAAGCTACTGCTCGCTACTCCCGGTATCGACGTCAACAAAGCTGGTAAGTTCATCGGGCCTCCTCTCATTGCGGCTTTACGAAAAGGCCACACCGAGTGCGTAAAGCTACTGCTCACCGCCCCCGGTATTGATGTCAATCGGACTAATTGGAATGGAGTAGCACCTCTCTCGAAAGCAGCACGAGAGGGCCACACCGAGCACATGCGCCTCCTGCTCGCCGCCCCCGGCACGGACGTTAACATGGCTGATAAGTATGGCTGGACTCCTCTCAACTACGCGGCTACCTTTGGCC
>JAFWZG010000054.1 GCA_017517385.1 Akkermansia sp. | reverse complement strand
TTTTTAGGTACGACCGACGCGATATGCGCACTGCGGTGAAAATCCGCGCGGAGCCGCGATGATGCGGAATCCCAGACCTGAAGAACAACTGCGGGGAGGTAACAAACCGTGGGAAAGGAAGTTCGAGGGGAAATCCCGACTGTACGAACAACCCCGGTGGGAAGGGCTGAATCACGGCGTGGGCAACCACTCAAATCTCAGAACCTATAGCAGCAGAGCCAAGAAGTACTGAAATGTACGAAGCCTCGACTGAAAGATGGAAAGCGGTGCAAGTCCGAAGCCACGTAACAGTGCGGAGGAGCTGACAGGGTATCCGGCGAGGAGAGATAAAAGAGTTGCGGCAGGAACATTAGCTCCGGGACCAATCACACGCCGAGAAATCGCCGTATGCCATAAATGGCACGTACGGTGGTGTGAGAGGGGGACGAAAGTCCCCCTACTCAATTTGGTAATTTGGTGGAAGGTGTTAGATGGACTGATAAACCTCCGGGGCTTCGTCGTCGTCCGCCTCATCGTCAGACTGAGGCATTGTTGAAAAATCGCAGCATTGCTGGCCGTTCTCAGAGCCAAGCAGGTCTGCCAGAGTGTATCCTTCCAAGTAAGTTTTGATAACAGTTTGGAGGCCGCTCCAGAGAGGCAGGGTGCTGCACGTCTTGTTCAGGGGGCATTTGTTTTGAGGTGTGGAGAGGCAGTGCACAGTGGCCAGTTCGCCTTCCGCGGCTTTCAGGATCTCAAAGATGGTGTAATCTGCTGCCGGGCGAGCAAGGAAGTAGCCGCCGGATTTACCTCGTATACTTACTACAAGCTGAGCGCGGAGCAGGTGAGTCATGATGCTCTCCATGTACTTCAGGGTTATGTTCTGGCGCTCGGCTACTGAACGCAGGGATACGGGCTCGCCACTATTTTGGTAGGCGAGGTCTATCATAATGCGTAGGGCATAACGGCCCTTAGTAGAAATTCTCATCATAATGTCTCGCTTTCCTGTATAACATATAGGATATATGCAGTCAAGAAGAAAGCCGCCTTTCCTATTAGAAAAAGCGGCTTTAGGGGGATTTTAACGGGGAAAGTTATTATAATTTAACTGAAGGAGGCTGCAATGCGTTCAGTGATTTCGCGGAGGGAAGAATCTGATTCTAACTTCTCTTCGATGGTTTTGGTTGCATGGATAACGGTTCCGTGGTCACGGCCACCGAATGCGGCTCCAATATCTTGCAGGGAAGCCTGAGTGTGGCGACGTGCGAGGAACATGGCCAACTGGCGGGGGTGGGCGATGTTTGCTGTGCGGCGGCGGCCATTGATGTCAGCCACGCGGATGTTGAACTCCTCGGCTACGCGGCGCTGAATGTCGGCGATGGTAACAGAGCTCGTGGTGTTCTCTTCTTTCAGCAGGTCGTTAAGCTGTACTCGTGCGTCCTGAATAGAGGGGCTCTTCTGGGAGAAAGCGGCGAATGTCGCCAATCGTACCAGAGCGCCTTCTAAGCGGCGTACAGAACGGGTGATGTTTTTTGCGAGGTAATTGATAATCTCGTCGCTGATAAGGGTACTGTTCCACATGCGGCGCTTCTTGCGGAGAATGGCGATACGGGTTTCGAGGTCCGGCACGTTGAGTGCAACGGTCAATCCCTGTTCGAAGCGAGAGGTGAGGCGGTCATCAAGCTTGGTGATATCAGAGGCAGGGCAGTCGGCAGAGAGAATGATTTGCTTGCCGCTGGCGAAGAGTGCATTGAAGGTGTGGAAGAACTCTTCTTGGGTTTTGCCTTTCTGAGAGAGGAACTGGACGTCATCAATGATGAGCACGTCTGCCTTGCGGTACTTGCGGCGGAAGTTGCTCAGGGAGTCGCCCTGACGGGAGATGGCGTCAATGTAAGTGTTGGTGAAGTCCTCACTGGTAACATAGAGAACTTGCGTGTTGCTGTCTTTTTCGCGGATGGCGTTGCCGATAGCTTGAAGAAGGTGGGTTTTTCCCAGACCGGAGGCGCCATGCACAAAGAGGGGGTTGTACATACGGCTGGGGGCGTTAACTACTGCCTTTGCAGCGGCTACGGCGAACTCGCTGTTAGAGCCAACCACAAAGCTGTCGAACGTATAGTCCGCGTTCAGGCCGCTGTTAATGGGGGCGGTGTCGCTGCGGCGCTTACGTGTTTTGTTGCCCGGGGCGGAGGTGGTTGTGGTGCCCTGTGTCTGCAGGAGAGGTGCAGGTGTGGCCTCCGGTTCGTCTACTGTGTCGGTTGCTTCTATTGTGTTCGCGGGGACGTACTCCAGCTCGCGTGCTGCATCTAGCACACGTGCGGCTGAGTTCCTGATGTCGTTGGAGTAGTAAGTCTCTACCCAGTCAATAAACATGTCGGCCGGGTATTCCAGCACCAACTTGGTGCCGGTGTCGCTCTTGAGCTTCAGCTGAGAGATATAAGACTCGAACCCATACTCACCCACGTTGCCCTGGCGGCGGAGATCTTCCTTGATCTCATTCCAGAGCTTGCTTTCCTTTTCTGTTTGGTTCATTGCTTGTATCCTCGTTAAAATCTTTCCCTGCGCGCTCCCTTTCACCTTTTGCATTTGCTTTCGGCTCCGGGGGGGGCGCTGCGAGGGAGAATATGCCATGACTTTCCTTTTCGGAAAAGTTTTTTTTATCTCCGGGAGGGTGGTGCAGAGCTCTTAACTGTTGTTCTATGGGCGTTCCACGACTTTTTAATTTTTTTGGCATACATGTTTTAAATAGTTAGGAAAACTTGATATTTTTGTCTGGGATTGCGAAAAATAGTAGGCGTGTGTGGAACATTCGATTAAGTATTTTTAAAGCGTATAGAATAAACAAGTTGAACTATTTTTATTCTTTTTGTAAAAGTTGTTATGTGTTAGATTATTGCGCTTTATTACCTTGAAAATGAGGGAGTGAGGAAAAAGCAAAATCCGCACCTTGTGGTACGGATTCAGATAAAACGGGATTGGGTTAGCAGGCTTTCATCAGGCTTTGAAATGCTGCCAGCCTCGCATTGGTGTTGAGGGTGAGGACGGTGGCGTCAGAACGCCGATGGGGTACACGGAGCGTTCCGGGGAGAGGTGTGCTTTGTTCATGTTCCCCGGGGTGAGGGTAAAGAGAAGTTCGTAGTCTTCGCCATCTGAGATGCCCTGCTGAATGGTGCAGCCGGGGTTGAGAGGAATGCGGTCCGTGAAGAGTTCAAACCCACAGTGGGAGGCTTCGGCTAACCGTGGAAGGTCTGCTCCGAGGCCGTCGGAGAGATCCATCATGGCAGTGGGGCGTGGTCCGTGTTGCATGAGCCTGCGTGCGAGCTCAAGGCGGGGCTCGAAGTCTAAGTGATGCCCGCTGGGGAATGAGCCGCCCAGAGGGCCACTCACGCATATGATGTCGCCCGGTTGGCCTCCTGAACGCAGAACGGCTTGTCCACGCTCTACTCGGCCCGTGAGAGCCACGTTTATGACGATGCCGTCATACGGTAGGGATGAAGTTTCTCCACCTGCTATGGAAATGCCGCAGCGTGCGGCGAGGCGATTCATGCCGCGGTAGATACCCTCGGCGGTCTCAACGGCGCGCTGTGGGTGCATCAGAAGCGTTATAAGGGCATATTCGGGAATGCCCCCCATAGCTGCTATGTCGGATACGGCTCGCGCGAGCGCTTTGTGCCCTATTCGTTCAGGTTCGGTATCCGGGGTGAAGTGTACATTTTCCACCACAACATCCGTTTTGAGGAGGGTGTCCCACTGTTGGTCCCTCGCCACCACCGCGCAGTCATCGCCAGGGCCCGTTAACATAGGGGCCTGAGTGGAGAGCTGGGCCAGAAGGCGCTTGAGGACGGTGTTTTCTCCCAGCTGGCTGAGAGGTGTGGGCATGTGAATGTTTTTACATGAAGTTAATGATAAAGCACACGGAAAGTGCGTTAAAGCACATGTGGAAGATAATGGGGACGACTATGGAGTTTGTTTTCTCGAACAGATAGCACTGTAGGCAGCCAAAGAGGAACAGGGCCGGTTCCTGCACGAGCGATATGTGAATGACACTGAAAAACAGGGAAGATACCAAGGTTCCTGTAATGATGCCGCACCGTTGACGAAGGACATTGTACAAAAAGCCTCTAAAGGTGATTTCTTCTGTTATCGGGGCAACAATAATGGCGCTGAAACCTAGGGCTACGAGAAGAGACGTGCTATCACCTTCTGCAATCGTATCCACTAAGGACTGGTTTTCCGGTGCACCGAACTTAGACATGATGAAATCATCCAGTCCGGCGAGATCCATGATGGCAGCCGCAAGATAGATGGAAAGGAGGCAGAGGCCAAGGCGTTTGAAATTCTGCTTGTTCAGAACGTCTTTTGTCGGCGGAAGAGTCAGGTATCTCAGAATGAAAGGCGAGGCGATAAGTAGCATGTAGATGGTACTGAGCCAAGCTCCGGCGGTGAGGTTAGGATTTTCTCCGGTATCCGGGGCATCTGCGAAAAAATCACCCATCTTCATTGTGGTGAAAATCAGCAGATAGAGGATAATGCAAAGTTCATCCGCTATATTCGGGAAGCGGGAGCCTTCATAACGAGGTGGGCATGCCATGCGGCGGGATTTGATTACACGAACTCCTGCGCCGAGAAGCCAGCAGATAATGCAAAGTAACAGGCCGCCGAAGAGGAGAGCCATGTTAATATGTTGGTACAGAGGTAGGCTGGAAAGTTTTTCTATCATCTTATGGGGTCGGAAGATTTTATCATGCCATGTTGTTTCTGGCAAGGGGGAATATCGTAAGCCACGGCTCCGAGATAACCCGGGGCCGGGTGAAAGACTCGCAGGGTGGGTGCGTTTTCATACAGCGTCTGGACGTGGCTCTCATGGATGAGAAATGGATAGTCTTTTGCCTGCCAGATGGTGGATGCTGCGTGCTTGACGAGGGCTTCCGCTATACACCAGCAAGTGAAGAACTCTTCCGGAGACTTGCCTCTCTGCTGCCATTTTTTCAGCTGCTTGGGGCACATAATGCGCTCGGCAAGGCGTTCTGATACGGTACGGGGGCGAAGCTCTTGCACATCGATTCCGACTGGGGCATGGTGAAAGGCTAGGCAGAGCAAATCTGCAGAATGGGAGAGGTTGAAGTGCAGGGGGTGTCCGGGGAGGCCGGGTTTACCATGTTGGCTGTATTCCAGCTTGATGGATTGAGGGGCAGTATTCAAGCGGCGCGCCAGTTCCTGCCGGAGTAGGCAGCGTGTGAGTAGGTAGGCTCTGCCGCGGCGTGTGCATAATTCCTGTTCCTCCACAGGGAGCTGTGATAAATCAGCTGTGCCCGGGGGGAGTTCGGAAAGTTTGTAGCAGAGGTAGTCCATGTGGCTCAGATGGGGTGATAACTAATGGAATGAGCTGTGGTATCATACACGGCAAAGCTAGGGCTGCGGCGCACGCCTGCCACTTCGCCGGGGTTAGCTGCAAGGGTGTTGCCATGTAGATGTTGTTCGGCTATGTGGGTATGCCCGTAGAAGACGGCATCATAGTTTTTGCTGAGTATCGCCTTGGTGGCGTCCTGTGGGAAGTGCGTCAGGAAGATTCTGCGGTTGTCAATCGAGATGTCTGCCGTATATCCGTGGTGGCACATGTCATGCATTTGCTCCGCTAGGCGGATGTGGGAGCGGTGGTCCCATTCGTTGTTGCCGAAAACGAGGTCAATACCATAAGGCCATTCTTCGCGCAGAGTGCGGAGCGTGTATAGCGAGGTGATGTCACCGGTGAACAACAGGTGCTTGCACCCCAGCTGCTCGGCTGTTGCAAGAGCTAGCAGCAGGTTATCTGTATTGTCATGTATATCTGAGAGCAGTGCTATGAGCATGGCTTGGGCTGGTTAACGCGGGCAGAAAATGGGTGAGAAGGGGCGCGGTTCTTGGGGGGAATCCCCATATTGACTGGAAACGAAGCCCTCCTCCGTCATGTACCAGATGGTGCTGCCCGGTTGCAGTTCTCGGAAAATTTTCAGAGTGCCGTTTTCATCTGTATAGCCACAGTATATGATGCCGATGCGCAGGAGCGGCTCAAAGTTTTTTCTGATTTCGGCGCTGTAATCCGTGCCCCGACGCTGGTTGAACCATTGCCGGAATGCTGCTTCTGCGCGTCGGCGGTCGGGGCTGTTGTTCACCCATAGGCCGCAGCTCATTGTCAGATGATGCTCTCTCATTAGAGCGGAGAGTTCTGCTGCGTGTCTTCGCATGGTGGGGCTGAAGTTTATGCCCGTCATGAAGCGGTGTTCATGTATATTAAGTAACATGAGCAGCCGGTGGTACACGAAAGCCTGTGCCAGGGCCGGGCATTCCGGATGATGGAAGTTGATGATGGTTGTGAGCAGGTGGGGAATGTTTGCTGTGCTGAAGAAATGAGCCTTGTCTATCTTAAGCTCCTGCATAAGTGTTCCCGCATTGATGATGCTGTATGTCATCTGGCCATCGTCTTCCCAGCGTACATCCCGGTTGTGGAGGGTTGCTGCGGGATCCAAATCTGAGCGTATTAAGCGTATTCTTCCTGTCTCATCCACTTCAGGGCGTGATTCTGTATAGCAGACTTCTCCCTTTCCATTGCTAACTTCATAAATTTTCCGGTATAGGGATGGGGCGGTGAAGAGGTCTTCTGCCAAGTGCACTTGTGCCATATTAGCCGGATACTCCGCGGTGTATGTGGCTTGGCCTCTCATGTGTGTACAGGTTGCGGCGTGAATTTGGGCTTCACTGGGCGCATTGGGGTGGGCGGGGTCTCTCAGCAGGCTTTTCACGCTTTCTTCTGTAGGAAGCAGGGGGGTGGTGGCTGCTATTTGTAAAGCCGGCGTATATTGAGCGGGCTGGAATGCTTGGAGATTCTGTAGGTGCTGCCGGTAGGTTCTTACCCTCGACATCGTGTCGATGAGCCGCCTGTAGGCAGAAATATCTGCCAGTGTGCTGCGAAGCAGGTTTTCACGTTCGTTCACGCTGAGGAGAATATCCGGGTTCAGATGATAGCTGGCCGGTGCTTCTCTGTATTTTCTGCGTATTTCCAGCAGCTGAGTGAGCTGCTCGTGTATCGCATCGAAATCCTGCTGTGTATTGCCGGTGGTAGGAGGTACGGGAGGCAGGGGGCGCAGCAGTTCGTTTACGTATTCATCTCGCAGGCGGGCCAGTTGTTCGCGTTCGCGTTCGCTCAGCTTCTGCCAGCGCTGAGCGAGTTCGTTTCTATCTTCCGGAATCTTGAGTAAGTCCTGCTCTATTTCGGCGCGTAGAGAGAGCCTCATGGCGGATATGCTGCCTTGGGATTGCTCTAGTCTGCTAATGATTTCCGTGAGTTTGTTCACTCGGCGGTTGGTGTTGGCGATCCATAGGTTTGCTTCCCTGATAGTTTGGTTCAGCTGGGGGTAAAGGAGGCGGTAGATGGGAATATCAACCGCCTTGGCGGCAGCCGCAATATGCTGATAGCGGTTATAACTTAAGGCCGCGCGGAGTTCTCGTTCGTTCTTGATGGCCTGATGATAGCTGACGCTGATGACACCGATGAGAACTGCCAGAATGCTGCCCATCGGCACGGCAAATTTCCGCAGGTAGTTGCGGTGCTGTTTCAAGCTTTTCTTTCTCAGTTCTGTCTTGATGAGCCCAAGGTGTTCTCTGAGGTCTGTTGGCTTATTGTTGCGGGCTTGTCTGAGTTTGCTGTCCAGTTTCTTGAGCTCTTTGTGTAGCTTGAGGAGTTGTTCCTCTTTCAGTGTTTCAAGAGAGGATTTCGGGAACTTGGTGAGGAGATGATTAGCCCGGCTGAGGGCTTCCTGTTGTTCTCGTGACTGGCGCTGCGCCGGAGATTCTGTGACGCGCAGAGTCTGGCCGGTCTGCAGGCGCTCCAGTTCCTCCCTAGCGAAAGAGTCATCAGGGTGGCGCTTGAGGCGGTCTCTGAGGATATGCTCAGCTTTCTTTTTGTTGCCGGCCAGAGCGTAGCGGCGCAGGGTTCTTTCCCAGCTATGTTTTTTTTTGCCGGCCATTAGGGTTCCTCTATGCTGTTTTCTGTTTCAGCCTGCGGTGAGTCAGCTGTTGTTTCGGCTGGTGCTGGGAGAACTGAAAGGGGCTCCATATAGGAGAAAAAGGGTGGCTTGCTGAGCCATTCTACCATAGTGGGAGCATCTGACAGCAGTTGTTGCCATTCTGCACGGTCTTGTTCATTGTTGCAGCTAGCGGCCCAGTCCTGAGCTGTGCAGGCGTGGATGGATTCGTGCATGTACAGTCGGCACATGTTTTCCTCATTCAGCTTCAGAGTGCTGCAACATTCGCGCAGGCGGCGAAGATTAGCAGCATGGCCGCGGGTGTCCTCAGAGGCGCTGCGCAGCAGGGTGAGGCATTCCAGCAGCGTGTCTCGTTGGCTGTATGCTTTGCCAGGATAGTTACGCAGGCGTGCCTCAGAGCGGTCCAGCTGGCGTTTGGTGCTGTCCGGGGAGTATTCGCTGGCTGCCAGTCGGGAGAGGAACAGCAAATCCTCTTCCGTGTTGACGTGTTCTACAATGCTGTCCCTGAGCTCCACTGCATCATCCATCATGAGGCCGGAGATGAGAGTTACCGCGCTCCAAAGTATAAGAACGCCACCTAGATAACAACTCCAGCGCACCCATTTGTTCGGGCGCGGTAAGATGTTGAATACTGCTTCATCCGGAGTTTCCGTGTATTTGTACGGCAGGTAGCCCTGAGGCGCGGGGGACGCGGGCGCTTGTTGTGGCGTGTATCTCAGTGGTGGCAGGGCTCCCAAGGGGGCGGATATAGGGGCATTTTGAGGAATGGCTATCTCCAGCTCTGAGGTAATGGGGAGAATGGGGGTATCCATTTGTACCGCACGTGTTGCGTGCTCGCTGCCTTCCGTGGTGAACAGTCGGTTATATTTTGTAGCCGGGCAGTTCGGCCCCGCATATGTTGTGAAGCTTTTACCCCAGCCGCGGGTTGCGGATAACCAGTCGCACTCGTGAATGAGGTGCAGAATGTCGCTTGCGGGTGTTTGCTCAGAAACGGTAATCACGCAGCCGCGGTCGTAGGGCGCTGAGAAAAAGGCTCGGGCGTTATTCTTGTGACCGGTAAGGCGTTTCCATGTGGGCTGTAGGGCTGCGTCCGGCAGGGCTGCTGCTGTCAGTCTGGGCTCATCGTCTATATAGTGAAAGCGCTGGACTGCATTCGTAGTGCACCACAGTCCTATATTGCTTAATGCCAGAGCTATGCCGGCGGGAGTCGGGCGTGAGGCATTGCGCCTCAGGCTCTGAACTTCATCATGAGTGAGAGCAAGGTGGTGGGCCGTGTAGGTGGCGGCGCTGTCATCTTTGCTTTGCTGTAGGTAACTGATGACGTGGAATTGTGTGCCGCCACATTCTGCGATGGTGTAGGCAAATTGTGGAGTCTTGCCGCACTCTGCTCCCGGGTACAGGGTGCTGCTCAGGCTGATGAGCTCTTCCTCCAGCAGGTGGGGAATGGACCGGCTGCGGCTTACCATGCGCCCATTCTGTAGGGATTCTTGTACAGTGGCGTGGTATATGAGCTGAAAGGACATGTGCGGTGAGGCGGTTGGGGGTTAATTGTCGTTACCGGGCAGCAGAAGGGGCTCTGCGCGGTTGAGAGCCCAGATGAAGGCATCCGTTACATGGAGGGGGTGGAGATTACTATCTGCAGGTCCCAGCAATTTTTCTCCTGTTTCTTCGTGAGTAAATTCTACAGGTGCTTTACCTAGAGCGGAGGCTGCAAAGTATACCACGGTATCAGATATGGCCTCGGCGTGCGTGCATATCTGCGGGCTGATGTGGAACAGCAGCTTTCTCAGTCGGGCAGAATTGGCGGCTACGTTATCACGCCGCACGCGGCCATTGCGTACGACAGGTAACAGGGGCTCGGGCCCCAGCAAGTGCAGCCAGCTATCACTCTTACCGATGATAACAGCGAGCGGGGTGGTCATCTTTTGCCCGGGGGGAAGATTCAGGCTGGTGCGCAGCCGTAGCTCCGTTGCCGTTAGCAGTTGTGTTTGGCGTCCCGGCGGGTACAGGTTCTTCTGCAGCTGAGGATCGTCTACGTCCTTGAGGAGGGTACGGAATCCGGGATTTGTAGTGGGGTCAAACAGGAAGAAAAGGGTATCCGCCACCTTCAGGTGTTCTGCTTCTACGCTTTCTGCGAAACTTCCACCTGGCTCATAGCTCTCACCGGCGTAATCGTAGAGGATGACGGAGTCTGTCTGTTCATGCTTGCTCAGTGAGTAGATGAAGGGGCGTGGCATGTTGACAAAGGCTCCATCCTTCCAGACTTGATGGTAGCGCTTTTCACGGAGCTGGGTTTTGCCAATGTTGGCATCTTCCGGTCCTCCGGCTGTGAAGAGGCGCATTCTCATATTATTGAGCGGCTCATTGGTTGCAGGTGAGGTGTCTCGGAAGGGCTCTCCGAACTCGCGGGGAATGAGGCTCTCAAGTTCGTGGATGAGTGCGGCTAGATAATAGGACTTGCCGGCCCCCGGCACGCCAATGAGTGAGAATATGTGCTGGGAAGTATGCCCGAAGATGGGCGGTAGCTTGTGGTGGCAGGCAGGGCATGCTTGCTCTGTACAGCGTTGACCGCGCGAATCTAGCGGGAAACTTTCTGCGTCCATGTGCTGGGGCTGGAAGCGCTGCATTTCCTGTTCACCGAGGATATTATCCCCCCTTAGCTCAGGGTGAGTGGCCACGCTGAGCATTTCGCTTCTCTTGAAGGTCGCCCAGCAGAAGGGGCAGCGATAATGCCCGCTGGGGGTGGCTCTTCTCTCGTGTATATTCTGAAGACGTGCATTAGACTGGGGAAGGCTTCGCGCCACATCCGCAATGTCTTTCAGTCGGAATGCGTATTCCCTCAGCCCCTCAAAGCCGGCCAAGGCATCTTCTGTATCAGCTAGGGGGCTGCTAGCCAGTTCCATCAGTGCCATGGGGGTGGACCATGTGCCTACTTCCGGATCATAGGCATACCAGCTCCGCGGATTCATTATGCTGAAATCAGGCTGTTTGTCTGCCTCTCCAAACCAGAGGACTGCACAGCCTCCTCCGATGACGAGGAGGTTCAGCACCCCGGCTTCCAGAAGAACACTATTGCTTACGGTTTCTCTATTAAGCGAGTATGGGGCATCCTTATCACGAGGGAAAAAGCGGCATACTCCGTTTCGCTGGGCAAATGTACCGGCGTTTTCTTCCGCCATGGCGATGCGGAAGGTGTTTTTCTGCCCTTTGCCTATAGACATGAAATCTGCGTCTGACGCACGCAATTTGCCTGTCAGGCAGTCATAGATGTATAGGCGGTTGTTCATCTGATGTTCCGGTATTGTTTGCCCGGCTATTTTATAGCATGAAAGGCAGTGTAAGTCAAGAATTCCCTGTGTGCTCGCGGGGTAAACTCTCCTGCAGGGAAAAGCAGCTGCTGAAAGCGTGCATGCTATGCTGAAATGGTTTATTATAACAACTCGCCCGGCAGAAGTGTTATCTGCCGGGCGTGCTGACGTTTGGGAATGTTTTACGGCATTCAAGCCAGAGTGACCTTATGCGCGTTATGGATGATTTCTGCCTCGCGCTTGACGCGCACCTGCAGGTCTGCCAGTGCGTTCATGTAGTAAATGTACGCGTCAAAGGGTGAGGGGTAGGGGGTAAATCCGTTGCTCTTCTCCATGTAGTGGAAGTGGTCTGCGCTCTGCAGCTTACGCCACACGTGAATCATGTCGCGGTCCTCGCTGTCTTTCACAGAGTTTTCCAAATCATAGATTTTCTTGAGTGCCTCCTGCTGCATGACGTTGCCATTCCAGTGCGTGGTAGTGCCGAAGGTGGAGCAGCTGACGGGGCTGGGCACATCCAGCGTGCCGGTGGAGTCAAAGCTGCGCACGCATTCGGTGGGCGTCATGAAGTTGTTACCGGCGAAGAGGGTCGCCATAATCATGCTGCGCCAGAACTCGAACACGCCTGTGGTGTCCGGCTGTCGCTCGCCAAGGGTCTCATAGTCCATGGAGATGTTCACCACCTGTCCCTGCTGCTGGCCGAGCCAGTCGGCATAGGTGTAGGGGGAGAGGGGATACTCACTCCATGAAGGGTCTACGCGGCGGTTTGCCAAGTCATTGGAGAGGTGGCGGTTGCGTACGATGGTCTTGGTTTTGGCGATGAGCGGAGCGCACTGCAGCTCGTTGGGGTGCAAGTTCTTCATCATGCGGCTGCTGCCGTCCGCCATGATGCCTTCAAAGCCCATGTCATAGGCCTGAGCGGCGATGGCGTTGGAGTATAGCATGCCGGTGTTCCAGAGCACCGTGGGGCGCTGGCCGAAGAGCTCCTCAATGAGATCCATGTGTTCCTCTACTTGCTCTGCGAACTCGCCTGTGGAGTACAGGGAGGCAAGAGAGGCATAGTACGGCATGGCGAGGAACTCCACGCAGCCGGTCTCTGCCAGCTCCTGAAAGGAGGTGATGAGGTCCGGACGGTGGTACTTGGCCTGTTCCAGAATAACGCCGGATATGGCCAGTGCAAACTTGAACTTACCATCAGAAAGCTCAATGAGTTGCTTCATGAGCCTGTTGGCCGGCAGGTAGCAGCGTTCTGCTACCTCGCTGAGCATGCGCCCGTTCAATTCGTCATCCTCGTAGAAGGCGTGCTCGCCAATCTTGAAGAAGTCGTACGGTATCAGGCGGTTAGGCTGATGCGCGTGGAATGTCAGAGAAATATTCATAATTCCTTAGCGGGTAAGGGGATGATTCTTGTTACCAACCGAGCACGTGGTGATAGACGCGCAGCATCTTGTCTGCAGCGGTTTCCCAGTTGGAGTTCTTAATATCCTGAGCGCTCTGCTCAGCCACCTGCTTGTAAAGCTCTTCATCCGTGATGAGGTCCACGATGTGCTTGGCCATCATGTTTACGTCCCAGAAGTCAGCCTTGAGGGCGCCCTTCATCACCTCGGCCACGCCACTCTGCTTGGAGATGACGGCCGGAATGTTGAACTGTGCGGCTTCCAGTGCAGAAAGGCCGAAGGGCTCGGAAACGGAGGGCATGCAGTACACGTCCGTCATGCTCAGCAGTTCGTTTACCTTCTGCTTGTTCAGGAAGCCGGTGAAGTGGAACTTGTCGCCCACGCCGTGGAAGGCGCCGGTCTCGATGAGCTGGCGGAGCTTCTCGCCCGTTCCGGCCATCACGAAGCGTACGTTGTCCGTCTGCTCCAGCACCTTGGCTGCAATCTGCAGGAAGAACTCCGGGCCTTTCTGTGCCGTCAGGCGGCCAAGGAAGAGCACGAGCTTCTCCGGGAACTTCTTCTTGGTGTGGAAGACGTGCACGGGGTCAGCACCGTTATGGACGGGGAAAATCTTGGCGGGGTCAATGCCGTAGTGGCCGGCGGCCACGGTGCCGGTGTATTTGGACACGGGGATAACGGCATCTGCTTGTTCCATGCCGTATTTTTCAATGTCGTAAATCCAGCCGCGGGCGTCAGCGCCGGCACGGTCGAACTGGGAAGCGTGCAGGTGCACCACGAGGGGCTTGCCCGTGGCCTTTTTCACCTCAACACCAGCCAGATACGTCATCCAATCGTGAGCGTGTACCAAGTCAAAGTCATAACTGCGGGCCATGACGGCGCAGATTTTCGAGAACTCGATAACCTTGCGTGCCAAGTCGCCGGCATACAAATCTTCCTTGCTGGTGAACAAGTCCAAATCCGCCTTGTGCACCTTGCTGAAGAGCAGCTTGCCCTCGCGGGTGAAAACGATGTTGCCCGGGGTGCCTTCTTCGCAGGCGTAGGGATCCAGATTTACCGGGGCCTTGCCTACCACGGAAAAACTCTCATATGTGTACCCCTCTTCCAGAGTTTCCATTTCTCTGTGCTCGAGGTTGTTAATGCCTATCAGTCCAAAACCTTCATACGTTGCACCGGGTTTTGCTTTGGGTACGATTACTGACAGGTCAACCTTCTGTGCCAATGCTCGGGAAATGCCCATACAGGCCACGCCCAGACCGCCATTGATGAGCGGTGGGAACTCCCAGCCTAATTTTAATACTTTTATCCTTCTCATACGTTCCTCTTCTTTCGTTGGTTGTCAGTGACGCTGTGGCCCCTTTGCCTCAGCGTCACCACTATTAAACACTTTTGTACACCTCTTGACAAGTCTAAAGTGTGCCCAAATGCCGCCATCCCCTGTGTTATACTATGATTTTTAGGAAATTTGGCCGTTTCTAACGAATTCTGACATCAGAATCCGTAGGAGGAGAAGGGGGAATTAGTTCTCAAGGTTAGCGCGGCGGATGTCCTGAAGCGCTTCAATGAAGTCATCCAGAATTTCCGCAGGAACCATGATTCGGTCACGGTTGGAGCTCACTTTTTCGGTGATGCGCACCACGCGGCCTCGTGCATTGCTCTTGAGGTCGATGAAGAAGGTTTTACGATCCGCAATGATTTTCTCTGTACAAATGATATCGTCGTCCACTGTTGTATATTCGGGACGCTGTTGTACGCCCCGGCTCTTATATAATATAGCAAGAAGAAAACATCAGTCAACAAATAAAATATAACACAGGTATAAAAGTGCAGAAAATCGCGAAAAAAAATCAGTTGGTACCGCTCTGTGCCAGATTTGGCTTGATTTTTCCGCCTGGAGAAGGCATACTGGTGGCGTGAAGGCATGATTCGCATATATTCACAGTCTGCGCAAGGAATATCCCGTATGGTTGGGCTGGATGAGCCGGAGAACCTCAACGGGGAGATTTTCTGGATAGACCTCCTCACTCCGAATGCTGAGGAGCTGCGCTTTGCTGAGAAACTTTGCTTCATTGAAATGCCCACGAAGGATGAAATGCGAGAAATTGAGGCCACATCTCGTCTGTACTGCGAGGACGGCGCGCGTTTCATGACGACGACCGTGCTTTCCCGCGTGGAGACGGATGAACCCATCATTGCTGAAATCACCTTCATTCTGAAAGAAAAGGTGCTCATCACCATCCGCCATACGGATTCATACTCCTTCCGTATGTTCTCCCAGCAGCTGTTGCGACGTACGGACACGAACCGTGACCTCGTTTTCATCGGCCTTCTGGAGTCTCTCGTGGATCGTCAGGCTGACGTGTTGGAACGATTCGGTGCGGATTTGGATGCCCTCTCCAAGAAGGTGTTCGTTTCTCAGCACCGCCGCAAGGAGAAGGAGGACTCGCCGGATACGGATGACCTGCGTGATGCTCTTGAAGAGCTGGGCCGAGTGGGTGACCTTATCACCCGCCAGCGTGATGCCCTCGTGAACCTTCTGCGCATGATTACCTTCGCCGGTAATGAGGATTCCTGCCTCAGCAGCCATGATAGCCTCTATGTGCCGCTCCGGCCTGTCTCGCGAGACGTGAACTCCCTCTCTGAGTACGCTTCCTTCCTTTCCAATAAGATTAACTTCATGCTTGATGCCGTGCTGGGGCTCATTAACATTGAGCAGAACGACATCGTGAAGGTGTTCACCATCATGAGCGTGGTGTTCCTTCCGCCCACGCTCATCGCCAGCATCTTCGGCATGAACTTTAAATCCATGCCCCTGCTGGATTCTCCCTGGGGCTTCTGGGTATCACTTGTCATGATGGTGCTTGCCGGCGCCATCCCCCTCATCATCTTCAAACTCAAACGCTACATCTGAATACCATGATAAGCACTCGTAAGGTCATTAAGCCTGAGCAGGAAATCCAGAAGGCAGACATCCTCATCGAAGCTCTGCCTTACATGCAGTCTTACAGAGACAAGACGATTCTCATCAAGTTCGGTGGTTCCGCTATGGATGACCCGGAGCTCGTGAAGTCCCTCATGCGTGATATCGTGGTGCTGGAGGCCATGGGTATGAACCCCGTGGTGGTGCACGGCGGTGGCAAGGCCATCTCCAAGGCTATGGCGGACGCCGGCCTTGAGGCACGCTTCGTGAATGGCCTGCGAGTCACCACGCCTGAGGCTATCGACATTGTGGAGCGTACGCTTTCCGGCACGATTAACCCCGGGCTCGTGGAGATGATGCGTTCCTCCGGCGGCAAAGCCGTAGGTATTCCCGGTACAAATGTTTTCGTGGGCGAGAAGCTCATGGAGAAGGATGCCGAGGGCAATCCCGTGGATATCGGCATGGTGGGCCGCGTGATTGGCAGCCAGCTCCGCCGCG
Organism: Akkermansia sp.; assembly: GCA_017517385.1. Classification (GTDB taxonomy): domain Bacteria; phylum Verrucomicrobiota; class Verrucomicrobiia; order Verrucomicrobiales; family Akkermansiaceae; genus Akkermansia. Next base: position 189,891 of record JAFWZG010000054.1, on the reverse strand, counting down.
TGGAAGAAGCACTCTCCCTGCAGCTCACCCCCGTGATTTCTCCTCTCGCTCGTGAGCTCGGTACGAACCAGGCTCTGAATGTGAATGCTGACCTCGCCGCTGCAGCTCTCGCCTGTGAGCTGAAGCCCGTGAAGCTTGTGTACATCTCGGACGTTCCCGGCCTGATGCTGGATCCCAAGGATCCCAGCACCATCGTGAAGAGTATCAACCGCAAGGAGGCTTTCCAGCTGATTGATGAAGGCATTATCTCCGGCGGTATGATTCCTAAGGTCAAGAGCGCCGTGGATGCCCTGAACGCCGGTGTGCGTAAGGTGCACTTCGTGGATGGCCGTCTGCCGCACACCCTCCTGCTGGAAATCTTCACGCCGGAAGGTATCGGTACCGAAATCGTGCGCGAGCAGCGCTGATTCTGAAACTCTTCTGATTCATATATGACACCGCCACGCTCCATTGCCTTGCTTGCCGGTGTGCGCAACAGCGGCAACCTGCAGCTTATGCAGACGGTTGCCGCTGCCTGTCAGGAGGCCGGCCTGAATGTGTATGAATATAATCGGGACTCCGCCGAGGAGCCCGAGGTGCTGATTTGCCTCGGCGGGGATGGCACGATGCTTTCCACTGCCACCAGAGCCGCAAGGAAGGGCATCATCCTTGCCGGTATCAATACCGGCCACTTGGGGTTCTTGAGTGCATGTGCCCGCTCGCAAGTGGCAGCTCTCGTGTCCTCTCTGGCCGAGGGGACGTTCGGGGTGGAGGAGCGCGTGATGCTTGAAATCTCCCAGCAGAGCGTCACCTCATACCCGGAGCCGCTTCTCGCGCTGAATGAGGTCTCCCTCATGCGTGCCCAGACCGGTAAAATGATTGATGTGGACGTGGAGCTGAACGGCTGCCTGCTGAACCGCTATCATGCGGACGGCGTGCTCGTGGCTACGCCCACCGGCTCCACCGCTTATTCTCTTTCCGCCGGCGGCCCGCTCCTGTGGCCGGATGCCCGTGTCATCTCCATCACTCCCATCTGCCCCCACAGCCTGACCAGCCGCCCCGTCGTGGTGCCGGATTCCATGGAAATTACCCTTCGCCCCCGCGCTCGCCGTGGCCGCATGGAAGAATCCATCATCTACTCCGTGGACGGCCGCTCCGCACATCACATCCCCGTGAATGATGTGCTTACCATCCGCCGCGCCGAGCGCAAACTGAAGCTCCTCGCCCTCCCGGATAATGACTTCGCCGTTCGCCTCCGCGCTAAGCTCGGGTGGTGATGGGGCTTGTTAACGTTGCAAATATAAAGTTTTTCATGCCTCCGTCCAAGCCCAGACTTCGTAAGGGGAGGGTTCTTATGCCTCAGCAGCTTGTGCAGAGGAAAGGGGCGCGGTTTCAAGAGTTGCCCCGCATACTGGCTTGGGTACCGCTGATGGTGGCAGTACTGTGTATGCCGGTGTGGGCTTTGGCCGGCTGTTTGAGTGTGCCGCTGGGGGTGGTGTGCTTTATCTTCTGCGTGATTGGGCTCATCCTCAGCTTGGTGGTGAGCATGGCTCTGCTGTTCTACAAAGAACGGCGAGTGGAGGCCCTGCTGCTGATACTGAGCACCATCGTGCTGTTTCCTCTGTACTTGATGGTGGTTTTAACACTCGTCTTTGGCTAGGCCTTGGAATATGTTTTAACGCCCTAATCCGTGGGCGATGAGGGTGAGGAATCCCTCATAATGGCGGAGGAGGGAGAGGCGCGCGGAGCTGATGGCTGCTGAGGTGCTGCTGCCCTGGAGGGCGCGCACGGGGCAATGGAGCTGCGCCGTCTTTTCTGTGTAGGCCAGCCATGCCTCATGGGCTGCGAGGAACTTGGTCTGGCAGGTGGTATTATAGTCCTCCGGGGCAGAGTCCAGCTGGGTGTTCGTGATGAAATCCCTGCTCGGGCGGTCTCCTGCCATGAGGGAGGCCATGAACTGCACGCGGCTGAGGTGCTGTGCCAGCAGATGGGCGTGGAGCTCCGGCAGGTCGCTGCGGTAGGTGTCCCATGTGCTGAGGCGGTTGCTGAGGGCGGCGGCAAAAGGGTCTTCCTCGGCCTCTGCTTGCTCGGGGCAGCGCTCCGGCTCGGTGAGAACGGAGTTGCGGCGCATGTGCTGCAGGTCTTTCTGCATCAGCGAGAGCAGGGCGCTGCGGTACTGCTGCATGGAGGCGCGATAACGCTCGGGCTGCGTGGTGCGGAGAGGCTCCAGTGAGTAGGCTGCATAGTCCATCTGCGCGGCAAATGCCTGAGTCGCGGCTTCTGCGGCTTCGCAAATGGCCTGCTGGGCAGCAGCTATATCATGACGGCCGCATACACCGAGATTGCTATTCTCTCGGGAGTATTGTATATCCTGCAGCCAGATGCTGTACATAGCTGCCACGGATTCACTATCGCTTGTACGTGAGGCTGCTTCCGCCGACATGCGCACAGCACCCGTGCCGACACAAATAGCCGTGGGGGATGCTATCAGCGTGGCGAGCAGGAGTCCGCAGAACAATCGCTTGGAGGAAGGGGGACAGCAGAGCATGGTCGTAGGTGGTATTGAAATCGTTTCGCCCGTCATTGTAAGAGCGTGATGCGGAATGTCAAGAAAATATGCTTAGGATGATAGGGCCTGGGGTCTGTTTCAGATTTGTTGCTGTTTCATTTATTCATCAGCAAATCTTAAAAAGAGCTGTGGTGAATACGCCATCGTTGTTATTTTGATAGTGGTGATTTTTATTGCACTCAAAAAAGAAAATTAGAATTTTTCTAATTTTAGTGTTGACATTGGCAGATATGGTGCTATTATTCGCAATCATACGCCACATATAGGAAATGCAGGAAATGAAGATACGTAAAAGGAACGGTCAGGAAGAGAGCTACCTCCGCGGAAAGATAGAGCGGGTAATCGGGTTAGCATTCGAGAGCGTGGGGCAGACACCGGGAGCGTCGGTTATTGGAGAGCTTGCGCAAAGGGTGGAGCGTAAGCTACTTGTCGGAGAGGGGGCCATTCCAGTGGAGCATGTGCAGGACATTGTGGAAGAAGCTTTGATGGTGGGAGGGCATTATGAGGCCGCCCGAAGTTTCATTCTGTACCGCAATGAGCGCAGACGCCTGCGAGCCATGCGAGCCACGCTGATGTCATACTTCGGGAATGAACCTGAGCTGGACGTTGTACTCAAGGAGCTGCAGCAGGAATTTCCGGGTGAAGAGTATTCTTTGAGCCTGCTCACGAATCGGTTTCACAGTTTTTATAGGAGTGGAATAGCAAAGGCTGCTGCCTTGGAAGTGCTTACAGGGGCAGCGGCCGAGCTCACCTCACGTGACGCTCCACAGTGGGAGATGATTGCTGCCCGCTTCCGCCTGCTTCGTTTTTATGATGATGTCCGAAACTATGCGGAGAGCGTGGGGGTGAACAGCCTGTATGATAAGATTCAACATTTTGCACGTGAGGGATTGTATGCTCCGGCTGTGGCAGAGGCTTACAGCCGCGCGGAAGTGGACGCCTTTGAGCGTATGCTGAAAACGGAACGCGACAAACTCCTGAATTATTCCGGGCTTGAGATGCTTATCGGGCGTTACCTGATTCGAACACGTACCGGGGAGGTGCCGGAAACGCCTCAGGAGATGTTCATGGGGATAGCCATGCATTTGGCGATGAAGGAAGACAAGGACCGCAGTGGTTGGGTTCTTCGCTTCTATGATATGCTCAGCACTCTGAAGGTAACCATGGCCACGCCTACCTTGGCAAATGCACGCAAGCCTTTTCATCAACTTTCCTCTTGTTTCATTGATACTGTTCCTGATAGTCTGGAAGGTATCTACCGCAGTATTGATAACTTCGCCCAGGTCAGTAAGCATGGCGGAGGAATGGGCCTGTACTTTGGCAAGGTGCGAGCCACCGGCAGCGCTATACGTGGATTCCCCGGAGCTGCCGGTGGCGTTATCCGCTGGATTCGTCTGGCGAATGACACTGCTGTGGCGGTGGATCAGCTTGGCGTGAGGCAGGGGGCTGTAGCCGTGTATCTTGATGCATGGCACCGCGATTTGCCTGAGTTTCTCGCGCTTCGCACCAATAATGGAGATGACCGACTGAAAGCTCATGACGTTTTCCCCGCTGTGTGCTATCCGGATTATTTCTGGCAGCAGGCGCGGGACAATATAGAGGGGATGTGGTACCTCATGTGCCCGCATGAAGTCCGCTGTGTGAAAGGGTACTCGCTGGAAGATTACTGGGGTGAAGAATGGGAAAAGCGCTATCACTCCTGTGTGGCGGACTCTCGCATTCACAAGCGAGTGATTCCTATTAAAGAACTCATTCGCCTCATTCTCAAAAGTGCGGTGGAGACCGGCACGCCCTTTGCGTTCAATCGCGATATCGTGAACCGGGCCAACCCGAATAAGCACGCCGGCGTCATTTATTGCAGTAACCTCTGCACTGAAATCGCTCAGAATATGAGTGCTATCGAGTCCGTGGAGCAGAAGGTGCAGACAGTGGATGGCGATACTCTGGTGGTGACAACCACTCGTCCCGGGGATTTTGTGGTCTGCAATCTGGCCAGCCTTTCGCTGGGGCGTATCAATACTCAGGACTCTGCTGAGCTTGCCGCTATCACGCGTAGTGCCGTGCGTGCTCTGGATAATGTTATTGATTTGAATCTTTACCCGTTGCCGTATGCGGCTGTTACAAACTCGGCGTATCGTCCTATTGGCCTCGGCGTAAGCGGTTATCACCACATGCTGGCAAAGCAGGGTGTCCGCTGGGAAAGCGAGGAACATCTCGCGCTCGCGGATAGGCTCTTTGAGCAGATTAACCACGCGGCTATCTCCGCCAGTTGCGAAATCGCAGAGCAGAAAGGTGCTTACTCGCACTTCCAAGGAAGTGATTGGCAGACCGGTGAGTACTTCCGTCAGCGTGGGTACACATCTGCTCAATGGCAGGAGTTGCAGCAGCGTGTGGCAACCTTCGGTCTGAGAAATGCGTGGTTGCTTGCGGTAGCCCCCACCAGCAGCACCGGAACTATTGCCGGTACTACGGCAGGGATTGATCCCGTGATGAAGCTCTTCTTCATGGAGGAGCGTAAAACCGGGCTCATGCCCCGCGTTGCTCCCGAGTTGTCATTGGAAACGCTCTGGTACTACAAGAGCGCACACCGTATCGACCAGCAGTGGTCCGTGCGTGCCTGTGGCATCCGCCAGCGCCATGTGGACCAGGCGCAGAGCCTCAACCTTTACATTACTACTTCCCACACACTTCGTCAGATTCTTAACCTGTACATCCTTGCCTGGGAGTCCGGCGTTAAGACTATTTACTACATCCGTTCTAAGAGCCTCGAAATAGAAGAATGCGAATCATGCAGCAGTTAACCCGTAAGCCACTCTTTAATCCGCAGGGTGATACCAATGTGCTCACCCGCCGTATCATCAACGGTAACACCACTAACCTCAACGACTTCAATAATATGAAGTATTCGTGGGTCAGCAAGTGGTACCGTCAGGCCATGAATAATTTCTGGATACCTGAGGAAATTAATCTCGCGTCCGATGTGAAGGATTATGCGCGTCTGTCTCCGGCAGAACGCCGCGCATATGATAAAATACTCTCCTTCCTTGTGTTTCTGGATAGTATTCAGACGGCAAATCTTCCCTCCGTGGGGGAATATGTCACGGCTAATGAGGTGAATCTCTGCCTCTGCATTCAGGCTTTTCAGGAAGCTGTGCATAGCCAGAGCTACAGCTACATGCTGGATACTATCTGCGAGCCGCAGCACCGCACAGAGGTGTTGTACCAGTGGCAAACGGATGAACATCTCCTCCGCCGCAATACCTTCATCGGTAATCTGTATAATGATTTCCAGCAGCATCGTACCCCGCAGGCATTTGCTCGCACGCTTATAGCTAATTACATTCTGGAGGGCATTTATTTTTACAGTGGATTCATGTTCTTCTACAATCTTGCTCGCCACGGGAAAATGCCCGGCAGCGCGCAGGAAATACGTTACATCAACCGTGATGAGAATACTCACCTCTGGCTCTTCCGGAATATCATACGTGAGCTCCAGCGTGAGCAGCCCGAACTTTTTACCCCTGAGCTGGTGGAGGAGTACCGCGCGATGATTCGTGAAGGGGCGGAGCAGGAGATAGCATGGGGATGCTATGTCATAGGGGATGAGATACCGGGGCTGTCCACCTCTGTGCTCACGGCATACATCCGCTATCTTGCCAACCTCCGTGCGAGAAATCTTGGTTTTGAACCCGTCTATGAAGGGTATGAATCTGAGCCGGCTGACTGCTCATGGGTGTCTCAGTACAGCAATGCTAACCTCATTAAAACAGACTTCTTTGAGGCTCGCAGCACCGCATACGCCAAAAGCTCCGCCTTGGTGGATGACCTTTGAGTCATCCATCGGCGAACTTTGTTATAGAATCACCGCTTTTCAAAAAGTGTGCGTAAGGGAATGTTCCATGCTTGCCAAACAGGCATGGCCGTGCTATACTGCCCTCACGACCATTAGTCCTTATGCCTCATACAACGGAACTTTATCGGCCGAATGCCGCCATCATCTACCAGCGTCATGATGGTACTGTGCTTGTGTGCGAACGCGTAAAACCCGCCGGCGCTTGGCAGTTCCCCCAAGGGGGAATTAAGAAGGGAGAGTCTCCGCTCAGCGCTGCCTGCCGCGAAGGGATGGAAGAAACCGGGTTTCGCCCGAATGAATACGAAGTTGTCGCTCAGCATGGGCCGTACCGCTACGATTATCCACCGCTTGAGCGTGAGCGAGTTCTGCGTAAACGAGGCATTCCATACGCCGGGCAGGAGCAGTATTATTTCCTTTGTCTCATGCATAGTGACGAGGCTGAACCTTGGCTGGATAACAAGGAGTTCCGCGATTATAAATGGGTGCAGCCTGCTGATTTTGACTTCGGCGCACTGCCGGACTTTAAGCGCGGCGTGTATGAGCAGGTGATGCGTGATTTCTTCGGTGTCTGAGATGCAACCAGTGGCGTACATTCGCTCTCCCTTTGCGGATAAGTTCGGCGTCCCTCGCCAGAGTAATCTTGCGCCTCATGTTATCTCGGAAATTGTTTTTGAGCCCGCATTCAGAAATCCCGAGTGTGTCCGTGGTATAGAAGCTTTCAGCCATTTATGGGTAATCTGGGGCTTCCATTGCAATGAGGGTGCCGGCTGGCATCCCACCGTGCGTCCTCCGAGACTGGGAGGGAACACTCGCATGGGTGTTTTTGCCACTCGGTCACCGTTTCGCCCGAACGGGCTTGGCCTTTCCGTGGTTCGCCTTGTTTCTGTGGAAGACGGACCGGTTCTGCGAGTATCCGGCGCTGATATGGTGGACGGTACGCCCATTTACGATGTAAAACCGTATATACCTTATTCCGACAGCATTCCCGATGCTTCAGGTGGTTTCACCTCTGCCACTCCCCGCCACATGCTGGAGGTGCAGATTGATTGCGCCTTGCCTAAAGCCGCCGTTGGTGAATGGGAGACGGCCATGATGGAGGTGCTGGCTCAGGATCCCCGACCGGCCTACCAGCAGGACCCGGAACGGGTGTATTATGTGATTCTCAAACCTTTCGAGGTGAGCTTCCGCGTGTATGATGGCGTGGCTCATGTCGTAGCCATCCGTTCTTATAAGCCATGATTTCTCGCCTGCAGACGGCCTTCCGTGAGAATCTGGCTGATGGAAGTGAGCTGGGGGGCTCTGTATCGGTGTGGCAGGATGGGCAGGAGTTAGTCACCATTTGCGGAGGTGATGATGGCCATGGCTCACCTTGGAACTCAGGTACTTTCGTACCTATTTATTCTGCTACTAAACCTGCTGCCGCAGCTTGCCTCCTGCAAGCCCTGTATGATTGTTGCCGAGGCCCTGAACTTGAGGTGGGAGACTTGTGGCCGCGCTTTCCCTTGCCGCATCTTACTGTAGGCCAGCTGCTTTCTCACCAGAGCGGTTTTGCGGCTCTTGCTGTACCTGCGCACATAAATGATTTGGACGCATGCCGCCGGGCTATTGAACAAAGTCGCCCGCTATGGGGGCCGCCCCAGCATGGCTACCACCCGCAGACCTTTGGGCCACTGGTGGATATCCTGATGCTGGAGCTCACAGGTATGAGGGTGAGTGATTACTGGGAAAAGAAGGTGCGTGCTCCCTTGGGGCTGGAGTTTTACATCGGTCATTTTCCGGAAGACCTGTACAGCAAGGTTGCTCAGCTTCGTGCTCCCCGCATGCAGGGCAGCATGCCACGCACGCCGTTTTATCGTGAATATTTTGATGAAGCAAGTACTGTTCATCGGGCTTTCCATAGTATTGTCGGGTTGAACTCGCCCCGTGAAATGTCTACCCCTGACGCTTGGCAGTGTGGCTCTCCGGCCAAAGGCGGTGTGGCAACCTCGCGTGGATTAGCCGCTTTCTATCAGGCTTTGCTCGGTCAGCTCCCTAGTTCTCCTTTTGCTCCAGAGGTGGCCGAGTGGATGAGTACTCCGCTCAGTGCCGGTATGGATTGCACACTGCTCCAGCACACTTCCTTCACATGCGGTGCTATGTGTGAGCCATCTGCCTATTTCCCCGGTGGTGGTTTCGGTCATGCCGGTGCCGGTGGCTCCTTCGCCTTCTGTCGCCCTGAAGATGGTGTTTCCTTTGCTTATGTTATGCGAGGAATGGAGCTGGGGTATCTCCCGGGACTGCGTGTGCAGCGACTGCTCGCCTGCCTGTCTTTGTAAATATTTAATTTTTCCGTATCTTCTCTGTTGACATGTGAGGCTGAGAGGAGTAGAATGCTCTGTATGAAGTCACGCATGGATGAGTTCGCAGAATGGGGCACCGAAGTGGTGTTCGGGCGGGCGCATGGTTTTCGTGCGTGGCTGATGAAGTGTGCGCTGCGATTTGCGAGCTTCTTCTTTTACATTCTGATAAAGACTCGCCTGTTTTTATTCCGCCGCCGCCTGAAGACTGTTCGCTATCTGGGCACATTTGTGGTGAGCGTGGGTAACATCACGGCCGGTGGCACCGGTAAGACTCCCGTGGTGGAGTTACTTTCTCGCACGCTCGTGGAGCGTGGTCGCAAATGCGCTATTTTGACCCGCGGCTATAAGAGTGAACCACTTGATGAACCTCAGGAGTGGTTTGACAGCAATGGTAAGCCCGTGTCGCATCTGCCAAAGATTGCCAGTGATGGCGTGACGCGTTATCTGGGCCCTCTTTACGCTGGCGACGAGCCTTTCATGCTGGCCCGAAATCTGGATGGCGTGGCTGTGTTAGTGGATAAAGACCGCGTGAAGTCCGGCATATTTGCCATTGAGCAGCTGGGAAGAAATACCCTTATCTTGGATGACGGCATGCAGTACCTCAAGCTCAAGCATGAGATTGACATCGTGCTGGTGGACTGCGGTTTCCCCTTCGGCACCGGTTCGCTGTTGCCCCGTGGAACGATGCGTGAGCCTCGTTCTAGTCTGGCCCGTGCGAGTTATATTATTCTTACTAAAAGTGGCGGCAAGCCTCAGGGTGAGCTTATCACGACTATTCGCAAGTATAACAAGACTGCGGATATTATCGTGACGAATCACGGCCCCTCCTATCTTGAGAATATCTTCACCGGCGAGCGCCAGCCCCTTAGCTTCCTCAAGGATAAATACGTGGCCTGCATGAGTGGTATTGCTCGCCCGGAAAGCTTCGAGGGCCTTGTGGAAGATTTGGGCGCTCACGTGGAAATTCGCCGCCGCTATCCGGATCATTACTGGTTCGATCAGGCTGATTTGGAAACCTTTGTGGAGCGTTGTGCGGACCGCGCTATGGATATCATCGTCACCACTGAGAAGGATGCCGTGCGTTTCCTGAAACCCGGTGAGATGGAGGTGCCCATTTACTTCCTGCGTATTCAGATTGATATCGAACAGGGGCAGGAGTACTGGGATCGTATGATTGACCGCATTTGCGGCCTTGCAGAGCCTCAGCCTACACCTCAGTGGAGTAATAACGTGCTCTGAAGGTGCTTACACTCGGCAGATACCCGGGCGGATGCTGTGAAGCCCGAAGAATAGCCCACTAAGTGCAATCGTGGTGTAAAGTATTGCCATCCAAATATCCGGTCTAGCAGATTGCATGGCCGGACTGGCAGACCAAGCGAGAAGCCCACCGCCAATGAAGCCTAGCCCCTGCGCCATTCCGGAAAGAGCCACCGTGGTGCCTTCATCCGCCGAGCTCATGATAATCAGCTCCATCCCCAGCGCGAAGATGCTTCCCAGACTGAGCCCCAGCAAAATAGAAAATAAAGGCCAGAGGTGGAGAGGGCCGAGCAATAGTCCCCAGCAGCTGATACAGGAGAGTACGATGGCTACGCTCATAAGTTTTCCTTTGCCTCCTAACCACTTTGCTATATGACTGCTGAGAAGTGAAGCCGGTATTTGGCATGCTGTGGATAGAGACAGCACCAACCCCGCTTCAACCAGCGGAAGCCCGCGCCTTCTCATCAGTGTGGCCATCCATACAATCAGTAACCAAGCCCCTGCCACGCGGCAGAGATAGAACATGCTGACGAACCATGCTTTCTTCTGCCGAAAGAGAGGCCGCATGGGAGCATATATAGTGCGTTCTTCCTTCTTTTGCTCCGGAGTGAACATAATCAGCTCTGCCCACAGTAGTGTGGCCACCAGCAATGGCAGCCCCCAGAACAGTAATCCTCGCTGCCAGCCTCCGAGTGCCAGCGCTATCGGGTCTGATGCGCCTGAGCCCACGGCCGTGCCAAGGCTTACGCAGGCCGTGTAGGCACCCATGATTTGCGCGGCATCCGTGGGGAACTCCTGTTTTACAATCCCGAGGATAACAGAGCCGGTAATTCCCAGCCCGAGCCCGATGATTATCGTGCCGCCGTACAGCCCAGGTATTCCTCCGTAGCTTCGCCATACTACCCCTGCAAGCGCCAGCAGAAGGGAGTAGATGATAAGCATTCTCGGCCTGATGAACTCTGTCAGGTTCGCTCCGAGCGGCGCTGCTACGCCCAGAGCGATGATGGGCAGCAGACCGAACAGCCCACTGCCGCTGATGCTCAGCCCGAGGTCTCTCATCAGAAATACTAACAGCGGGTCTGCCGCTGAGAAACTCATGCGAAGGTTGAAGCTTACCAGCAGAAAGATGATAATGAAGTGAATTCTTTGTGTATGCCCCATGTGGGCATTTTATTCTCACTTGTGGAGTGCTGCAATCTATCTTGCTAACGTGTTATGTACTTGCCACCCATGAGCGCAGGTGTTATACTGAGCTGCATGATAGAACTGACGATGCTTGGCACGGGGAATGCCGCCGTGACTCAATGTTACAACACATGCTTTACCATCCGTAATGGAAATCAGGTGCTCCTTGTAGACGCCGGCGGTGGCAATGGTATTTTGGCTCGACTGGAACAGGCATCGGTGCCGCTTTCTGATATTCACGATATTTTCCTCACGCATACGCACACCGACCACATTCTTGGCGTAGTTTGGGTGGTGCGCATGATTGCTCAGGCCATGAATGCCGGCAAGTATTCCGGTGAACTTCATCTTTACGGTCATGAAGAAGGCCTGAAAACGCTCGAGCTCATCTGCCGCCATACTCTGCCGGGGAAGGTCTGCAAGCATTTGCACCTTGACATCCTTTTGCATCCTTTAGCAGATGGTGAGGCATTCTTTGCCGCCGGTATGCAGGCTCATGCCTTTGATATTGGTTCTACCAAGGCGAAGCAGTATGGTTTCTGTCTTGAATTGCCGGATGGGCAGCGCCTGACATGCTTGGGTGATGAGCCATACAATGAGTGCGCGAAAACTTATGCCGAGGGGGCTGACTGGTTGCTCTGTGAAGCTTTTTGTTTGTACGCTGACCGTGAGCGGTTCAAGCCTTATGAGAAACACCACAGTACCGCACTTGATGCCGGTCGCCTTGCCGCCGGTCTGGGCGTGAAGAACCTTTTGCTGTACCATACCGAGGACAAGACTCTTGCCTCACGCCGCGAGACATATACCGCCGAGGCCACCGAGCACTATAAGGGCACCATACATGTGCCGGATGATATGGAGAGCCTTTATCTCTGAGTAAACAAAAACGACCGGCGCCCTATGGGCAATCCGGTCGTTTTTGTACTTACACCTACTCTATGAAAAACAGTTTTTCTGTCTTCTCTCAGACCGGCTCTCACCCCGGTCTACTCCTAAGAACGCATTAAATTCCTAAATTCTACAGAAAAATTGCATTTTTTTAATTTATTTTTTGCAATTTATTCCTGCGGTTGCGCGGGGGTGTCTCTTATGATTTCAATTTCAACGCCTTCGAGGACGTCGGATTCGTCGCCACTTTTTGCATCACTGAAGTTTTCTCCGAAAACTTTTGCAAAAACCGGCCCGTTGATGAAGTCGATGAGCTGCTGATTGCCGAAGCATTCGTTTTCTGCCAAGTAAAGGAGTGTGGGGCCTACGCGGTAGGAAATTTTGCTTGCTGTTTCAGAAGCGGCGCCCCAGCAGTCAGGCCAAGCGGCCTCAGAGGCGAAACGAGAAAGCTGAGTGGCCCCGGTGATGATGCGGGGTGTGAGTATCTCATGGGTATCTTCCGTACATGCGGCGAGCATATGTAGGATGCGCATGAGTGCATTATCCATGGGACTGTCGCAGTAGCGGGCCGGCAGTTCGGGGGCCGGTCCTTCCGTGCACTGCTTGAATCGGGAGAAGAAGGGGTCATTGGTCGAGGTGAGCAGCGCCGTGCCGAAATCTGCCGCTTTATCATCCACATCTACAGTGATGAACTGAATGAACATCTCTCGCTCCGGCTCTTGCCAGAAGCATCCTGTTCGCTTCATGCTGCAGCCGATATGTAGAAGATATTCAGCATGGGTGCGGCCGTTGGGGCGGCGAACATGACTCACATCTCCAATGCCGGCGAACCATGAAACTTGCATCTGTGCCATATCTGAGCGAATCTCAGGGGGCTCCGCTGCTACTTTCAATTTGCCGTTTTCGCAGTAGACCCGGATGTTCCACTCGGCAGGCTGAATCTGCGGATGAACGCTCTGCAAGCCACCATCGAACCAAGTTCCGCGGTGTGGCTCATGAAGCTTGATAGTATGCGTGAAGGAGAAATCGCTGTCAGCCAGATGTTCCGGCAGCTGCACTTCCTGTATAGTGTGGGTAAGCTGTACGAACTCGTCCTCAGAAAGTGCCGGGCGAAACCCTAGGGCCACGATTCCCAGAGCACCCAGTATCAGGACGATGAGTGTCCGCTTGTGCCATTTTTTCATGGGATTGATTTTATCTGATAATCATGGCGGATTCAAGGCTTGAGTTTGCTCATGACAGGTATTATAATGCCGCACGAAATAGCAAGCCATGAGTAACATCTCTCAGTATGCCAATCAGTACGTGCTGGATCTGGTAGCTTACCAGCCCGGCAAGCCCATCGAGGAAACCGCCCGCGAGCTGGGAATGAGTCCTGCCGATATCGTGAAGCTCGCGTCCAACGAAAACTCACTTGGGCCGTCTCCTAAAGCCATTGAAGCCATTCAGAAGGCTGCTGCCGGTGTGCACATTTATCCGGACGGCGCTTCCTTTACTCTGCGCAGTAAGATTGCGGAGCGTTTCGGGGTGGAGTTTAACCAGACGGTGGTGGGCAGTGGCAGCAGTGAGCTTATCGAGCTGCTGTGCCACGCTTGCCTTCACGAGGGGATAGAGCTCATCGCTGCCCGCCATAGCTTCTCCATGTATCCTATCATGTGTAAGCTCTTCGGCGCTAAATATGTGGAAGCTCCCATTAAGGACGATTTCAGTTCTGATTTGCAGGCTATCCTTGACGCTATTACTCCGCAGACCCGCCTTATTTTCATCACGAATCCGGCCAACCCCCTTGGTACTGTTGTGACTCAGGCTGAGATGGATGCCTTCATGGATGCTGTCCCTGAGCATGTCATTGTAGCCTTCGATGAGGCTTATATCGATTTCGCGGATGATAAACCTGATACACTCAAGTATGTGAAGGCCGGAAAGAATGTCATTCTGCTGCGCACTTTCTCCAAGGCATACGGCCTTGCCGGTCTGCGCGCGGGGTATGGCGTGACGATTCCCGAGATTGCCGACCTGCTGAACAAGGCTCGCACACCGTTTAACATGAATCTCATGTCGCAGGTGGCAGCAGTCGCTGCTCTGGATGATGCAGAGCACCTTGCAGCCTCCGTTGATATGGTGAACCGTGGCAAGAAGCAGTATTATGCAGCTTTCGAGGCTTGGGGAGTGGATTATGTTCCCAGCCAGGCAAACTTCATTCTGGTGAAAACCGGGCAGGGCCGCAAGGTGTTCAATGACGCTCTGGCAAAGGGCGTTATCCTCCGCCATATGGATGGTTATGGGCTGCCCGAGTATGTACGCATCACCGTTGGTACAGAGCGAGAGAACGCTCTTTGCCTTGAGGTGCTGGCTGAGCTGTTGGGCAAGTAAAGCCTTTCACTAGCATTTTTCTCACACCGTGCCTATTTACAGGCACGGTGATTTTATTTTGCATCCGGTGCAGTATCCGGCCAGTCATGGCGGGGATATCTACCTGCAAGGTCTTTTTTCATTTGCGGATAACCATTTCGCCAGAAGGATTCTATATCGGATGTGGTCTGATAGGGGCGCTGATTCGGCGCAAGGATTTCAATGAGGCACTTCACGCGCCCATCCGCTATAGTTGGCGTGGAAGGAACGCCAAAGAGCAGCTGGCACTTGAGACCGAAGGTGGGGGTGCCATCCTCTCGGTACAGAAGCTTTACTTCTCGCCCATTTGCTAGCTTGATGGCCTTGGGTGCATAACGATTTAAGCAGTCTTTCTGCCAAGGCGAAAGCCATTCTCCGAGAATGGGCAATACGGGGCGAGCCGCGATTTCTTTATAGCTTACTGCTCCATCGCAGAGCATTGTAATGGCCATAAGGCGGTCTTCTTCGCCAAACTCTGGCAACTCCAGCTCCGGCATGGCATTGCGTAGGCAGGTGAGGCGGTTAATCCATTGCAACACGTGGCCGTCCCAGCCTTCCAGTCTAAGCTCGCCGCGTACCACGCGGTCTGCCAGAAGTGGCGCTGCGTCGTCAGGAGTGGCGTCACCGTTTTCTTTCTCGTTCAGCACTAAATCTCGGTAGAGCGTGCGGTGTATGTTCAGCACTCTCTTGCGAGTGGAGTCATATACGGGGATATCGTCCTCATGAGTAATTAAATCACTCAGCTCTAGACGAGTGCAGCGGCTCAACCGAGTTTCTACGCCCTTACCACCTATCTCTGCAATTTCAGCGGCAAGAAAAATATCTGCCTGTTTTGCTACAACTGAGGCTATTTTTCCGCTGCGGCGAGCAGTGATACGCGCGGTACCGGTTGCGGCGCTATTTTTGGCTGCGACGTTCGCCGGGAAGGAGCCGAGCAGCGCGGAGATGACACCGCTCCTGTTTGCTGCAAAATCCGGCGGAGTGTTGTCACCGTGCATGAGCTGGCGGTATGCGGCTTGTACCTCACGCGCGGCTCTCGCCATGATGCCTAGGCGCGTACAAGCTGCGGCATCATATCTGAGATGCTCGGCCGCTTGTACGGCACGCCACTCAGCCTGAAAATCCGTGAAGTCTTCTTCTTCATGCAGCTTGTCGCTCAGGCCGGCAGCGAGAGCTACATTCTCGCCTTGAATCAATGCCGCGATGGCTGCGGCTTCTGCCGTGCAGTTGTATTCCGCGCCAGCCACCAGCAGGCGCGACAGCACAGGGGAAAGCGGATAACGGAGCATTTGGCGCCCGATGGGGCTCAGTTCGCCGGCTTCTGTGACAGCGCCTAGCTCCTGCAGCAGAGTCCAAGCTCGTGCGGTTTCCGCCTCAGTGGGGGCATCTGGCCAGTAGAAGGAGCGTATGCCGTTCAGGCCTTTGCACCCCCATGCCAGAAGGTTCAGGAAGGCGGCAGATATGTCTGCGCGGTGGACTTCCGGTGCCGGATAGGGGCAGCGGCGGCGGTGCTCCGCTTCACTCCAGAGGCGGATGCAGCGCCCCGGGCCCAGTCGACCGGCTCGGCCTGTGCGTTGTTCTGCCTGAGCCTGTGAGATGGGAACAATATGAAGCGTACTCAGCCCGCGGACCGGGTCCCAACGGGATTCTCTGGCTGTACCGCTGTCCACCACAGAGCGCACACCTTCGATGGTAAGAGAGGTCTCCGCGATATTTGTGCTCACAATAACGCGGGGAACATCCCCTTTATCCACGGCACGGGCTTGCATATCAGGCGTGAGTTGACCGTGAAGAGCATATACCTCGCGCCCTCGCAGCCAGCCCACATTTTCAAGGATTTCTACAGTTCGGCGAATTTCGTAAGTGCCGGGAAGGAATACGAGAATGTCGCCGCTGTCCGGCTGTTCTGTCAGTTTGCGTACAGCGGAGGCGCATTGGTCCCACACCGGGGGAAGATTCATATAGCCGCGGCTATCACGTACCGGAGCCGGGGGCATGTAACTAATCTCCACAGGATAGAGTCGCCCTTCGGCCCGGAGAACAGTCGCTTGTGGGAGGTAATCCTGCAACTTATCCAACTCAAGCGTGGCCGACATCACAAAGACTCCGATGTCCTTTCGACTGCCGCTCTGTAATTCCAGCACGCGTGCCAGACACAGGTCTCCCGAGAGGCGGCGCTCGTGAACTTCATCAAAGATAACGGCGCTGACGCCTTTAAGCTCCGGATCTTCAGTGAGGCGGCGCTCCAGTATACCATCCGTCACATATAGAATGCGTGTGGATGGGCTCTGGCGGGAGTCAAAGCGCACGGTATAACCAACTTCCTTGCCGAGAGAGCATGGGTATTGGCGAGCCACATAGCCGGCTAGGAGACGAGCTGCCAGTCTTCGGGGCTGGACCACGATGATGGTGCCTCTTTCCGCTACGCCGGCAGCTTCCAGCATAAGAGGCACGCGGGTGGACTTGCCACTGCCGGTCGGTGCGCTGAGCAAGACACAGAAGCCGGGCTTGCGCACGGCTTCATCTATATCCGGCCGAATGGCCTCAATGGGGAGCATGGAAGACATCAGATGTCATCAGGCATATCACGCAGAGCGGGCGGCGCAGAATCTCTGCCGGTGGGCCCCGTAGGCTGTGAACCGGGTTGAATAGTAGGGGCGTCCGTTTCACTGGGGGTTCCTTCCACAACAACACGGGCGCCGCGCTCCCGCTGACTGGCATAGAGATTATCCAGAGCCGTTTGCAGGCCGAGATTCGGATAGCCTATGAAGAGGATGCGGCTGTCAGGCCCCACGAGTACAGCTGTGGGAAGCTGAGAGATGCGGTATGCTTTACCATTGCTGTTCTGCTCATTATCCATGAAGCAGTTACCCACGATTCCAAGTTGGCGCAGCTCCATGAGCCATTCAGCGTGATTAGCGTGTACCGTGATGGGGCAGAATACCAGCCCGGGGAACTGCTGAGCGAGCAGATGCTGCTTTGTAACAACATTCAGGCCAACCTGCTCTGAAGGGGACCAGAAGAAAATGAGGTTGGCGCGGCCTTGTACCGGGAAGGTGGTCTCATTACCATCCATGCCTTTAACCTTGAGCTGGGGCGGGATGCTGCCCACGCTGAGGTTTCGCAGAACATAGGTCATTTCCAGAATGGCATCATTCATGGAGCGATTACCGAACATCGTATCTTCCGGAGAAATGCGTGCTGCCTGTCGCAAGAAGTAAAGCTGTTTGCTGCGAGCCATGGCGGCACTGCCTTCCGCGCCCTGAATGGTCGGATTAGTGAGCATGATGCACATGGCCATGGCGGCGCTTGCACGGGCTGTTAAATCCTGATTGCGGCTGTAGATTTTCTGCAGCAGTTCGTATACTCTTACGCTTTGGCTCTCTGAGAGCTTAGCGCAGGAGTCTGCGATATACGGGCTGCTAAAGTGAACTCGGTTCACACTCTCCAGCAGGGCATTTGCATAGAAGGAAATTTGGCGCTGTCTGTTGCCGAATACTTGGGCAAAGGCATCCGGGTGATTGAGAAACCACACTACGGCGGGAGCGGCCCAGGGCTGTTCAAACTCATAGACTGATACCATTTTTCGCTCGTCCACAGCCCCGTTCATGCGCTCCTGAGCGGTCGGACGTACCAGTTCTTCACGCTCGCCTACTTTGCGGTTCACGCTGCGCCAGAGCTCTGCAGCCATATCGCGGCCATCCGGTACACGCACTGCTGCGCGCTGTTCGTCCGTACTTGCCACTTGGAGCGCCGCGTGATACTCGGTCATCTGCTGTTCCCATTTTGCCAGAGCTGCACGCATCTCAGGTTCTGCGGCACCGGCAGTTGTTATACCGAGAATGGACAGTATGGTGAGTAGTGCTGTTTTCTTCATGCCCGGCATTATAGGACAGCCACCCCTCTCAACGCAAGCTTTAATCAGCAGAATCTAGATACCATGTCACTCTTTCTTCTTGAATAGCTTGATGTATGCTGATATGGTGCGCGCATGGCAACTGACAAGAAAATCACCATCAAGACCAGCCGTGGCGATATCAACCTGACTGTTTTCGCTTCCAAGACCCCTATGACCGCTGCCAGCTTCCTGAATCTGGCCAAGCGTGGTTTCTACAAGGGGCTTACTTTCCACCGCGTGATTGCTGATTTCATGATTCAGGGTGGCTGCCCCGACGGCACCGGTTGTGGTGGCCCCGGCTACAAGTTTGATGATGAGTGCCGTCCGGATCTCAAGTTCAATCGTCCCGGCCTGCTTGCTATGGCTAATGCCGGCAGAAGCTGGACGGGGCAGGGCACCAATGGCTCCCAGTTCTTCATCACTCATGTTCCCACGGATTGGCTCAATGGTAAGCACACCATTTTCGGTGAGGTTTGCTCTCCCGAAGACCAGAAGGTTGTGGACTCTGTTCGTCAGGGGGACAAGATTACTGACATCGAAATTCACGATGACTGCGCAGACCTTTTCGAAGAACAGGCTGCCAACATTACTCGCTGGAACAGCAAACTCGGTAAGTAATGGTTTTTGCCGTCCAGGACCTGCACATTGAGTTCGGTCCCCGCGTACTTTTCGATTCGCTCTCCTTCGTTGTGGAACGGGGGGAGCGTATCGCCTTTGCAGGGCAGAACGGCGCCGGAAAATCGACCCTCATGAAGTGTATCGTGGGGGTGCAGGAGCCTGATCGCGGTAAGGTTTTGCTGCCGAAGCACACCCATGTGGGCTATCTGCCGCAGGATGGTATTCATATTTCCGGGCGCCCTCTGCTGGATGAGGTGCTGGGTTCTGTAGGGAATATTGTGGAGCTGCAGCAAACGGTTGATGAATTGTCTGCTGATTTGCAGAACTTACCGGCTGACAGTGCGGAATATCGCGATACACTGGAAGAAATCGGGCGGCTGGAGCTCATTCTGCAAGACCGCGATGCCGCTTCACTTCGTCCGCGCACGGAGGCCATTCTCCGTGGGCTTGGCTTTGCGGATAAGGATTTTACGCGTGATTGCGGCGAGTTTTCCGGTGGTTGGCAGATGCGTATAGCTTTGGCCCGTCTGCTGCTGCAGGAGCCGGAGGTTTTGCTCTTGGACGAGCCCACGAATCACCTTGATATTCAGAGCCAGCGCTGGCTGGAGCAGAACATGCGCAATTATCGCGGTGCTATCTGTATTATCAGCCATGATATCGCTCTGCTGGACAGCCTTGTTACTCGCACTATTGCCTTCCATCACGGCCGGGCAGAGGAATACTCCGGTAATTTCTCATTCTATCTGAAAGAAAGTAAGGCCCGCAAGGAAGTTTTGCTGCGTCAGGCTAAGGCTCAGCAGCGTGAGATTGCTAAGACGCAGGCCTTCATCGATCGCTTCCGCGCTAAGGCAACCAAAGCCAGTCAGGCACAGAGCCGCATTAAGCAGCTTGAGAAGATAGAGATTATTGAGGTGGAGGATGATGATGCTGTGATGAGTTTTCATTTCCCTCCTCCTCCTCCCGGTGGTAACACGGTGGTGCATTTGGAAAAAGCCTGCAAGGCATATGGCCCCATACGCTTGCTGGATGGTTATGACTTCCGGATGGACAAGGGTGACCGCATTGCCATAGTGGGTGTGAATGGATCCGGTAAGTCCACGTTTACCAGAATTATATCCGGCACTGAGGAGCCGGACAGTGGCAAGTTCTCCTTTGGGCATCACACGCAGGTGGCATTCTTCTCACAGACTCACGCCGACGTGCTCAACAACGAGCAGACTGTGCTGGAGTGTGTGGAGGCAGCTGCCAGCCGTGAGACGCGCCCGCTGGTACGCAACATTCTGGGGTGCTTCCTGTTCCGTGGCGATGACGTCTTCAAGAAGATAGGGGTATTGAGTGGTGGCGAGCGTTCACGCGTGGCTTTGGTCTGCATGCTGCTGAAGCCTGCCAACTTCCTTATTATGGACGAACCGACAAACCACCTAGACTTCCAGAGTCAGGAGGTGCTGCAGGCGGCGCTTGCCGAGTATCCCGGTTCGTACTGTATCGTTTCTCACAATCGTCAGTTCCTTGACCCGATTGTTAATAAAGTGCTGGAGTTCCGTCTTGGGCACGCCCCGCGCCTTTTCCACGGGAATGTTTCTCAGTACATAGAAACCGTGGAGGCAGAGGAGCGCCGCATGAAGGAGGCCGCTTCGGTTGCCTCGCAGTCTTCAACCGCTGCAGACCCGACGGCCGGTATCGTCAATAAGAAGGATGCGCGCCGCGCCAGAGCTCAGGAGCGTGAGCGTCGCGCACGCATCCTTAAGCCCTTGCAGAATGAGCTGGAGCAGGTGGAACTTGCTATTGCAGAAAAGGATGATGCTAAAGCTGAAATCTCAGCCGAGCTGGAAAAGCCTGAAAATATGAGTGATAATCAGAAGCTCATGGAGCTCACTCAGCAGTATCAGACCCTAGAGCGAGAATCAGAGGCTCTCTTCTCTCGCTGGGAAGAGCTTTCTACTGCCATCGAACAGGCGGAAGCTGAGCTTGCTGCTGATTAAAGCCTTGTCAGTAGCTCCATGGCCGTGGTGGCATGATAGGCCGCAGGGCGGTCATTCTCGTAATCCAGCACTGTGCTTTGCCAGCGAGCTGGGATGCCGCGGCGGCCATAGATGGCACCGAGAAGAGCGCCGACTATAGCGGCATTGGTGTCAGGATCGCCTATTTTGTTAACGATGGCACGCATGGCCGAGGGATAATCCTTGGCATGCAATAACCAATAATAGGCCGCTTGGAATGCGATGTTGAGCCACCCTGCGTTCGGATAGTATGCAGGCTCCTCCGAGACTGCCTTTTGCAGAAGGTCAACGAGAACATCATCCTGCAATTCTTTGGCGCGGTTACAAGCTGCCGCATATATATACTCAGGTTTTTTGCCTTGGATGGCTAACATGAGTGATTCTACATAAACGATATTGGCGCACTGGCAATGTCCATTGATGTGAGTGAGCGCGCAGTCATCTGCGGCAGCTGCCTGCCAGTCACATTCCGGGTGGAAGGCTGCATGAATGGCAATGGGTGCCACACGCATGAGTGCGCCATTGGCCTGTGAATCTGGATTATAGCTTCCTCTTAGGGCGGAACGGATTGTAATACCTACATCACTCGGACCGGATGCAAGCCAGCCTTTATATTGGGCGAGGGCTTCTTCCTTGTTGTAGCCTTGAGATTTTACTAAACTATGGAGCAAGCAGATGGCCATCTCGGAGTCATCCGTTATTTCGCCTTTTCTGATGTGATAGGTTACTCCCCATCCATTTTCCATATCATGAATACCATGAGGGTACTTAGTTTTGAAATCATAAGGTGAATGGAACTCAATGGGGGCGCCCAGTGCATCTCCGCACATGAGGCCCATCAGGCAGCCTTCTGCTCGTTCTGTAATAGTTAAATCCTCAGACGGGGCTGTTACAAAGATTTTTTTGAATATATTCATAGGGGGTGTTGTTTGTTGGAATGTTTGATGCTGGAAAATGCGGGCCCTTGCGGGCCCGCAGATTAAGGTATTTTAAGCTAGGCGCACAGTCTTTCCGGGACGGGGGCAGAGAATACGGCTGTCAGGCAGAGCCTCGGTCAGCGTGGCTTGCATGCTGGCCATGGCATCTTCGTCACCGTGCACCAGTACGATGGTGTGCGGGCGGAGGCGACAGGCGTAATCCACTAGAGCGGAGCGCGTGGCATGGCCTGAGAAGTCGAAGCATTCCGTGCGACAAAGCAGGGGATATGCTTGCCCCTTGCCGTTAAGCTTCACGTTCTCGCCGGGCTGGGTGGCCTTAATGCGTCCTGCGGGGGATTCGGGGTCACTATAACCTACGAAGAGGATGGCGTCTTTTTTGTGCGGCAGTACCTGAGCCGCCATTTTGTAGGAAACTGTGTGTTCACTCATCATGCCGCTGGACACGAGGTAGATATTGCCGGGAGTGGCGACAAGGGGGCCTTTGTCTTGTTTGGGCAATCCGTGGGTCTCCACGTCATCCTTGATGCGATAGCCGGGGTTGAGGCGCGGGGTACTGTCGCAAAGGCGGTCGTAAACTTGCGTGATTTTGGAGCTCAGGCCGCCAAAGTATACGGGAGCATCCGGGATGAGCCCTTTGCGCTTGAATCTGCCGATTTCACAGAGGAGTTCTTGACTTTTGCCAAGGGCGAATACGGGAATGAGTACGGCGCCACCGTCCTCCAGTACCTCGCGGATAGCGCGGGCAAAGCGCAGCAGTTCCTTTTCGCGGGTGTAGTCCGCGTCGCGGTCTTTGAGACCGTGTGTGCACTCCATGATAAGAACGTCCACACCGCTTTGAGGGAAATCAGCACCGCTGATAAGAGTTTGATTATCAAACTGAACATCTCCGGTGTAGAAAACGGTTGTACCGCTCATTCCCTCCAGCAATACGCCGCAGGAGCCGAGGATGTGCCCGGCATCGTGCAGTGTAGCAAGTATGGTGCCGTTGTTACCGGTGCGGAAGGGCTCGTTGTAGGGACGGGTAACCCATGCATTCACATGGCGTTGCAGCTCGCCGTGGGTGAAAAAGGGGTATTCGATGATACCTTCACCCATGCGCTTGGCTGTCATCACGTTCACGGAGTTGTGAAGCATAGCATCGCCCACCTCTGCCGTGCCGACGGTCATGATAACCTCAGCGCGGGGGTATTCGTCCTGAAAAACAGGCAGAGTGCCGATGTGATCCAAGTGAGAGTGGGTGATGAAGATGGCATCCGGATCCGCTGCGCCGATAAGGGAGAAATTAGGCTTGGCGGCATTACCATCCTGCTTGGGGTGCATGCCGCAATCGAGCACGATGCGTGAACCCTCCATATCAAGCAGGTAACAGTTGGCACCGATTTCCGGTCCTGCTGTCAGATTGGTGAGTGTAATCATGGTGTGGTATTTACTCGGGTAGGCACTCGCCTTCTACTATCTGCTCCAGCGTCTGACGACGGCGGATAATGTGCCACTTGTCACCATCCACCAGCACCTCCGCTGCCAGCGGGCGTGAGTTGTATGTGCTGGCCATGCTGAAACCATAGGCGCCGGCACTCATCTCGGCCAGAATTTCGCCGGGTTTGACGTCAGCAATCTCACGGTTCTGAGCCTGAAAGTCACCGCTCTCACAGATGGGGCCTACGATGTCAGCTACAATGGTATCACCGCTGTGCTCCTTCACAGGCCAGATTTCGTGGTAGCCTTCGTAGAGGGCCGGGCGGATAATGTCGTTCATGCCGGCATCAATCATCTTGAAGGTCTTAGCTTCGCCCTTCTTCTCGTACAGGCAGGTGGTCAGCATGCAGGCTGCATTGCCCACCAAGCGGCGACCGGGCTCCAGTAGAATTTTCAGGCCAAGCGGCTGCAGCAGGGGAATGAGGGCCTGAACGTAGCTCTTGAGTGTAATTTGCTCAGGATGAGCAGCCCACCACTCTTCTTTACCGGAGGCTAGGCAGCCATCGTACACGATGCCGATACCGCCGCCGATGCTCCAGAACTCGATATTGTAAAGCTCCTTAAACTTAGAGACAAGTGGGGCTACTTTGGTGACTGCTTTCACAAAGGGCTCTACCTGTGTGAGCTGGGAGCCGATGTGCATCTGGAGGCCGCGAATGTAGAGATTCGGCATTTCGGCAGCAATGGTGGCGTACAGCTCTTCGATGCGTGCGAAGTCTACACCGAACTTGTTCTCCTTGGTGCCCGTGGTGATGTACTTGTGTGTGTGAGCCTCAACATTGGGGTTCACTCGAACAGCTACGGGTGCTTTTACTCCCATTTCTCCGGCGATTCGATTGATTTCTCGCAGCTCGTTCTCGCTTTCACAGTTGAAGCAGTAGATGTTCAGCGAGAGGGCATAGCGGATTTCTGCCTCTGTTTTGCCAACACCGGCGTAGGTGCACAGGGTGGGGTCGCCTCCGGCATTGACGACACGCCAGAGTTCGCCGCCGGAGACGATATCGAAGCCAACGCCCTGTTTCGCCATGAGGTTAAGGATGGCCTTGTTGGAACAGGCTTTCACGGCATAGGCTACATGTGCATCCAGCGGAGCGAGCTCTCGCTGCAGCTCAGCTAAGTCATCCATGATGGTCTTGCGACTGTAGACGAAGGTGGGGGTGCCGACGGCATGTGCAATATCTGCGAGATTCACGTCCTCGCAGCACAAGGTGCCGTTGTTGTATGCGAATGAATGCATAGGTTATTATGTATTTGTTGTTATTTCTTTGTTATTTAAATCTTTTTCGTCTGTGTTGGGATGGTCATCAATGATGACGGCCACCCAGTAAAGGTCCCTTGAATTTTCAAAGGCAAGTTTTAACATAACGGTGATGGGGACGGCCATCAGCATGCCGCAAGGCCCCCAAACCCATCCCCAGACGATAACGGAAAGCAGTACTACGGAAGTGGCAATACCGAACTCTTTACCAAGGAAAAGCGGTTCTATGCCATTGCCTATAGCGAAATTAATGGCGACGTAGCCAGCAGATACAATAACTACATCACTCACATCTCCCATGATAAACGCAAGAAGGATAGGAGGAATAGCCGCCACAATGGAACCAATGGTGGGGATGTAGTTCAGCAGGTAGGCCACCAGCCCCCACAGGAAAGCAAATGGAACCTCCATGATGTGGCACAGGCACCATGCGAGCAAGCCGGTACAGGCGCTGGCTATCGTTTTGATGAAAAGGTAGCGCTGAATACTCTTGAGAGCGTCTACCACTTTTCCTTTTCCCTGCATGCTGTTAGGCAGGGAACGGAAGTTTTTCATGAAGAGGGGAGCCTCACCGAGCAGGAATGTCATCAATACGAGAACGAGAACAGTAACAGAGGTCATGGAAATGACTTGCCCGCCCAGTTTCTGTGAAAAACTGATGATTAATGAAGGGCTGATGTAGTCTGTAGGATTCTGAATAAACTGTTGAGCGTCAGAGCTGTATCCCCAGTCTTCGAGCAGCTGCATGAGGAATAGGTACTTTTGGTGCATCTGCTGCATGAAAGGTCCGCTGAGGGTGTTCTGCATATCTGCAGCCAAGATTCTCACAATAGAAGCTGCACCATAGATGATACCGGCGTCTGCCACTACGGTGAAGAATACCGCAAGCCAGTGTGGAAAGTGTAGCCAGCGACGCAGAATATCTGTAATAGAATAGCTTATGACAGCTAGAAACACAGCCATGACGATTGGCAGGAGCATGTCTTTGGCTTCTCTCAGGCCAAAGAGAACGATAATAGTGCAAGCCGCAGTAAGGAGGAAACGGGCACCTTCACCCCATCCCGTCTGCTTTTCCTTTTGTGTGTCTGTTTCTCCGGAGGTTTCCATCGCGATTATTTTATATTCTTTAACAGAGCTGTGCAAGTTCCTTTGGCGGCATATCAGATAATTTTTTCCATGACTTGCTGAGTATTGCGCAGTTGGAGGAAAGCGTTGAGGCTCTTGTTCTCGAGCAGGGTCACAAAGCGACCTTCTCGTACCAGCGTTCTCAATCCCTTATCCCGGAACAGTTCCAGAAAACGCGTAGGGTGCGGAACGCCGCTGTTAGCGAGTCTCTCCTCGTAAAATCGGGTAAACTCAGGTTCGGTCAGGGTGCAGCCATAGGCAACAATGCAAGCGAGATTAGCCTGCGCCGGAGTTTCCAGCGGGTCAATGGTACGCAACCAAGCTGTGGCTTCAGCCTTTCTGATGATATTTTTTGCTTGGGTGAACCAGGGCATGGGCGGGGCTTGCTGGTGCTGCTGATGAGCCAAGGCGAGGTCTCGATAGTAGGAAATGCGGGCAATGTTGCCGTAGTAAGAAATGCCTACACTTCCTACCCACAACATGAGCGCCGTCATAAGTACTGTTGTGATAATTCCGCAGGGGCTGGCTCCGCCACGTCTCCAAGAAAAGAGTTGGGAGAACCAATTCATGCCATGCAGGATTACAGCAAAGGCAAAAATGGACAGTGTCCAAGCCAATGCCTGCACCATCCACGGCTGGGGAGAATCCGTTATAAGCGCAAGTAGGGTGAATCCTTTGTTCTGAAGGAATATCCATAAAGCTACTGATGCTATGACCGCAGCCGCAAGCAGAATCATACGGATGACACCCTTGAATACAGCGAAAAGGATGATGAACAAGAGAAGCACTCCTAAGGAAATTAGGATGGTGGTCTGAGGGTCTAAATTCATGGTGCAGAAGGTGTAGGTGGAGATTGAAGGGCGCGCATGAGCTGAATCTCACGTGAAGCTTCATCATGCCGCCCAAGATGTTGAAGAAGAATGGCTTTGTTGTATCTAGCTCGGTGGAATGCTGCATCCAACTCAAGCGTTCGATTGAAAGCACTCAGTGCATAATCGAACCGCTCAAGCTCCGCAAAAATGAGCCCTAATCTATAGAAAACTTCAGGGTTATCAGGGGCTACTTTGGTGCAGTTTATCATTTGCTGCAGAGCGTCCATGTTTCTGCCTCTTCTAGCTAGAAAGACGGCGTAATCCATGTAGACGACTGCGGAGGCGGGGTCTAGCTGAAGAGCTCTTTGGTACTGGCGCTCGGCCTCTTCGTGTTGCTGGCGAGCTTCTGCAAGCCTAGCCTGCTGCATGGCTCCGGTTGGCTGGTCTGACTGATGCGCTACGATGCTTTCCTGCTCCCGCACAATGTCAGCCGCTTCCGGATTCTGGATAAGCTTCTCAATAATAGGCCAAGCCGCGGCCCTGCGAACAAGGAGCACGGAATCATGAATCATGCTCTCAGCTTCTTCTCCCAGTACTCTGGCTGCTGCGGCTCTTACCATGGCGTTTTCATCCTTTGCTGCATCTCGGGCTGCTTGCAGGATGGCCTCTGAAGGTTCCTGCCATGCCAGCAGTTCCAGAATGGTGGCTTTCCACCCCGGCACGCTTTCTTCCTTAAGTGCAGCCAGCAGAGCCTCGGTGTCTCCATTCCCTTCCAGCGCGTGGTGAATGGCGCGCGTGCGATTGCGATATCTGGCGTTACGCTGCTCCGGGTAGGCTCGCTGTATTACCTCTGCTGCCCAGGCGTTATCTTTATCTGTATGGCACATGATGCAGGCATTCGGTGTGCCAATTTCCGCGCTGAGCGTGGGATCCGGTGAATTGAAGGAATGGTCTCGGCGCAGGTCGCGAGCCATGTAGGGGCTCTCCGGCATGTGACACTCCACGCAGCGTGCGCCCTTACTGTTCTGCGGGCAGGGGGTATGTGTAGCGGGATTAATGACGGGACTTGGTGTGCTACCTACTACTGTGCCACTGGCATGGCAGCGCATGCAAAGTGAATTATCTTCCTGAGGCAGCTTAAGCGTAGCGGTGTGAGGATTATGACAATCTAGACAGGTGACGCCGGCAGCACCCATGCGGCTCAGGCGTATACCGGTTTCGCAGTATGATTCATCTCTCTGCATACCGTTCGGCCAGAATATGCCTTTGATGGTAGGAAGCTCCAAGCGGAAATGGTCATCAAAGCGGTCACCTACCACAAAGCGGTCATCAAACTCCTCACGGCGGGCGTGACAGGTGGCGCAGTTATCATGCACCTGCTGGGCAGAAAGCTTACGATGTGCCGGGGCCACAAGGCAGCCATCAGCAGAGGGCGTTTCTGCAGCTTTGTGGCACTGGAGGCAGCTCACACCCGGTTCTCTCCAAGTGGAGGCGTAGTGGTTTGCCGTGGCATCGTAATTTTTTCTGAAGTGTGTGGTATGGCACCAGGCGCATTGAGAGTTCCAGTTCATGCCTCTGCCAAGCCAGTGTCCCCAGTCGCCGGGTGAGCGCGTGGCCGCGCCTTCGCTGCTGAGGCGGGTGTCTGCCTCAAACATGTCAAACCATTCACGTTTCTCCGTATCCCATGCTGCGCTAGGGGTATGCAGGCTGCCATCATCACCCTGTACAAGATATTGCACTAGCGGGCGACGTCCGAGCACGGAATGAACGGTGAAAGTACGGCCGCTTTGGCTGTCAGAGAGGAGGAGATTGCCTTCGCGAGAAGTTGTGAAGGTGAGTACGGAGCCGTGGGCATTCAGCTGCTGGCCATGGAAGGGCTCAGAATCAAGCTCTTGGCGAGTGTTGCGATAAGCCCATGCATGATCACTACCGGCCCATTCTTCATATTCCTTGGCATGGCAGGCTGCACATTGGCGAGAGCTGAGGCTGTCCTCCTGCTGATTGCGGTTTCCGGCATGGGCGCTCGAATCCACGCCTTCATCGCAGGAGCAGATAAGCAGCATAGCGGCCGGTAAAAGCAGTTTCTTCACGAGCGTCATATTAACA
Organism: Akkermansia sp.; assembly: GCA_017517385.1. GTDB lineage: Bacteria > Verrucomicrobiota > Verrucomicrobiia > Verrucomicrobiales > Akkermansiaceae > Akkermansia. Next base: position 161,199 of record JAFWZG010000054.1, on the reverse strand, counting down.
CTATTTTCTGCAGTTGACAAATCATTAAAGCTGTTCTGCAGCTGCTGTCAGTTTTTTCGCGGAGGCGCGTCCCTTGCAAGCTAAAGTGGGGGCGAAGATGGACAGGCGGAATTCTGCTACCATGAACCCATATGCCTGCCATGCGGGAGATTCATTATGGCGGAGGTATTCCGAGTAGAAATCCGGCTTGATGGTGGTGTTTAGTGTTTCGATGCGTTCTAGTTCACGGATGGCGGGTTGCTGGGCAATCTTCTGCAGGCGCTGCTGAATACCGCGTGCAAAACGGCTGAGATCCTGCAGCAACGCAGGTGCAGCGGCTGAGAGGAAGAAGGGGCGTGTGAGCCACTGCCACTCTCGCTGCAAATCCTCGGCTATGCGGGCCGCGTATCTGTCACGAGAGGCTGTGAGGCAAAACTCCCTGAGAGGAGCCTCTGTGGCAGCGAGTTGTTCCCACAGCTTGCTGAGCGGGCCGGCAATGGTATCGTACAGGCGTTCTCTCATGCGGAGACAGGCTGCATCAAACTCATCTGCAGTGCGAGGCAGAGGGGCCAGTGTGGCATCCATAGCGGCATAGATGGTGTCAGCCACATTATTTTTAGGCTGAACACCCAAAGAGGTCATTGCAAGCTTAGCTTCTACGGATTTGATGGGAAGGCGTTTGCGGATGCTGCTGATGAAATCAGCATGGTGGATGAGGGCAAGCCTGCGCACACCGAAACGGTGTGCATGGTTGGCTTCCTCTTGCGTGGGGTATACTTTGATTTTCACGCGTTCTCCGTCATCGCAAAGCGCGGGGTAACCGGTTCCGGTGCCTACATCTACGGCGGTCGGCAGGTCTCCGCAGTCCCAGCGAGTCATAGCCGTAGCGGAGAATGCGCGTGAGGCTTTTTTATGGAAGCGTTTCTGTTTGTAAGACTCCAATTTTTCTCGCAGGGTCGCCATATCGGTACCCATGGCAAGTTCTTGTCCCTTATCATCACTAACCCAGATTTTTGTGATAAGTTCAGCGGGAATACGGGAGAAGTCAAACTGCTGAGCATTGCAGAATTTTTGTGTGCGGCGCATCACAAACTCAGCCAACGCTTGGCCTAGCGGCCTGTCCGGTTCGCGGTCATACCAGTCCTCAGAGAAGTCATCTGCTCTCTCGCCAATGGGCATCAGGAAGTTCCTCATGTCCTTTGGCAAGGTGCGCAGGAGGATTTCAGCGCGATCCGCCAAGTGGGCATGAACACCCCATTCCGGTAACCAGTCCGGGAAGGTATCCAGTTGGTCTATATGAACCCCAAGTGTTACGCCGTCATCTGACTCACCCGGATTGTGAGCGTAGTACACATCATAGGTCTCGCCGGCTACGTGTAGCTCATCAGGGTAAAAATCAGCAGGTGCTTTATCTTCTCCCGGGTAGACACAATCCTCGTAGGGGACGAAGAGTATATCGGGCTTTGTTTTCTCGGCTTTTTCTCGCCAGCGGCGTAAAGCTCTGGCGGATGCGCAATCCTTGGGCAGAATGCTATTAAAGAAGGAGTACACACCCTCAGCGCACCATATCAAATCACGGCGGCGAAGTTTGGATTCCACCGTTCGCACCTTTTCGCGCATGTCCTGCAGGTGGCGGATAAAGGGCGGCTCATCGCGCAGCTGCATGTCCAGAATGCCCTCACGAATCATGATTTCGCGAGCTGCCGGGAGGTTGTAACGGGCGTAGGATATCCGGCGACCGTCAATGATGGTGAGTCCTCCGCAAGTGACCCGTTCTTTAGCATGAACTACGCCTGCGTCTTTGTCCCATCCGGCATCATACGCATGGCAGGCGCAGAGCTGCGGGGCTACTTGTTCCACCCACGCTGGGTCTAGCACAGCGCAGCGGCGCATGAACAGGCGGCTGGTTTCTACAAGCTCAGCTCCGAATATCCATTCTGCTCGTTTATTGCGGCGGAACATTCCGCTGCCGGGGAAAATGGAGAAGTCTCGTCCGCCGGCGCCGCGGTAGACTTTGTCTTCCGGTCGCCATACGCCTATCTGCAGTGGGGCGCCAGCGAGCAGAGAGCGGTGTATCATTTCCGGAGTAGCTTGCTGGGCTTCATCCGGTAGAGCAGGTATGCGCCAGCGAAGGGTATCCTGAAGAGCTGCGCCTAAGTCCTGCACAAGATTATGCCACTCGACTACTCGCAGGAAGTTAATGTAGTTTTTGCTGCACCATTTACGCAACTGGTTACGTTTGAGTGAGCGCTTTTCCTGAAAAGCGAGCGTGCTTCTCCACAGCGAAAGCATGGAGAGGAAATCACTGTCCGCATTTTTCCACTGCGCGTGGGCTTGATCTGCCTGTGTGGCAAACTCTTGGGGCCTCTCGCGAGGATCCATGATGCTCAGGCCTGCCACTATGACGAGCATCTCCGCCAAGCACTTTTCGTGCTCAGCTTCCAGCAGCATACGGCCCAACCGCGGGTCTAGCGGAAGGCGAGCCAGACTGCGGCCGGTGTCTGTCATCTTCTTCTGCCTATCAAGTGCACCGATTTCACGCAGAGTTTTGTACCCTTCGTTGACAAGGCGTGCGCTGGGAGGGTCCGGCAAGGGAAACTCTCCCAACGGGGGCAGGCGCAAATCTGCCATTCTCAGGATGACTCCTGCAAGAGCGCTGCGCTTGATTTCTGGGTCGGTAAAGGGTTCGCGGCCTTCAAAATCTGTTTCAGAGTACAGGCGGATGCAGACACCTTCTGTCACACGACCGCAGCGGCCTGCTCGCTGGCGCGCACTGGCTTGGGAAATGGGCTCCACCTGGAGGCGCTGAATCTGGCGGCCGGGAAGATAGCGCGAGATTCGAGCAAGACCACTGTCTATCACATAAATGATACCGGGAATGGTGAGCGAGGTTTCTGCCACGTTCGTGGCAAGAACGATACGGCGTCTACCTTTCTGCGGATGGAAGATACGCTGCTGTTCCCCCAGCCCGAGGCGTGCAAAGAGGGGGAGAATATCCGTATGCGGGAGATTCTGATACTGTAACTCATCTGCACAATCGCGGATTTCTCGCTCGCCGGGAAGGAAGATGAGCACGTCTCCCTTTTCATCATACTCGGAAAGCCAAGTGACGGCTCTTGCTACATGCTGAGGGAGTTCTTCGTCCGGGTGGCGCTGGGGCATGTAGTGCATGTCCACATGGTACGTGCGCCCCTCCACGTTGATAATGGGGGCTCCTCCAAAGAACTCGGAGAATGAGCCGGCATCCATGGTGGCAGAGGATATGATGAGCTTCAAATCTGGGCGGCGGGCCAGTAGAAGCTTCATGTAGCCGAGCAAGAAATCAATGTTCAGACTGCGCTCGTGGGCTTCATCCAAAATGATGGTATGATACTTGCGTAAATCCCGGTCATCCTGAGTCTCGGCCAGCAGGATGCCGTCTGTCATGAGTTTCAGCTTGGTATCGCGGCTGGTTTTGTCATCAAAGCGCACCTGATAGCCCACATATTGGCCCGGCTCACAGCCTAGTTCTTCCGCAATTCTGCGTGCTACGGCCACGGCAGCCAATCTTCGGGGCTGAGTACATCCCAACATGCCGCGACGATTTCCTGCCACCTCCAGCGCGATTTTTGGAAGCTGCGTGGTCTTACCGCTACCGGTTTCACCCACGACTACGATGACTTGATTTTTGCGCAGTGCTGCCGCTATTTCCTGCCGACGGCGTGAAATAGGCAAATCAGGGTAACGGAAGTCGGGCGTTTGTTTAGTATCTATCTCCGGCATGTGGTGAGCATGAGTTTACCAGTCCAGCATGGCTCCGTTAGCCTGCCGGGATTTTTCTGCGAGGAAGACGATACGGTGGCCGTTTACGGAATCTTCCAGAAGTGTTTTTCCGGGGGATGTTGGCTCACCACGAAGGTAAGCGATGAAATCAAGAACCACTTCTCGGTCTCCGCCACCGTGATGACGGCCTTCCTGTGCTTCCGTGACATCCACCACATGCTTCAGTCGGCCATCCGGGGCCTGAGGGGCAATAGAGGAAATAGTGAAGCGCCCGTTCTCGAATGTGCCATAGATTTCACCGCGCGTACCGGTGACATGTATACGGCGATTGGAGATGGAGGCGCCGCCAGTCATGGAGAAGGTGCCTGTAGCGCCATCTTCATACTCGATGAGGACGGACTGGTGGTCCACGATATCTGTCTTGCAGCGGTATGCGCAGGCCCCGTAAGGATTATCAGGGGTGCTGAGTATGGCCTCTTTTTCTTCATCCGTTTCAGGGCGTCGGATGTTGGAATCATGCCATACATTATCAGCCCATCTCTGGGGGCTCTCTATGTAGAGGCGCCGGGCAGAATACGGGCAATCGCGTTCTACCGGGCAATCCGTAAGGCAGCGTGTTCCAGCTCCTTCCGGTGCATTTTCCGGCACGAACTGGAACATGCTGCCGACGCTGGAGATTCGCTTGGGCGTGTTCGAGCCCATGAGCCAAGCCATCAAATCCAAGTCATGGCTGCATTTGGTCAGCAGCATACCGGAGCCGCAGATTTCAGCTGAAGCGTATTTGCCTCGCACAAAGGAGACACTTTCATGGAAGTAGTTCACCTGAGCGGACATGCGGATATTAATCACTTTACCGATTTCTCCGCTCTCCATGGCTTGCTTGAAGCGCTGATAGAAGGGGGCATATCGGAGCACGTGGCATACCATGACGGTGCGTCCTGTCTCTCTGGCGCAGGTCAGAAGCTCTTGGGCCTCTTCCTCATGTATGGCGAAAGGCTTTTCCAGCAACATGTCATAGCCATGCCGGAGAATGGGCAGGCTGGTGCTAACATGTAGGCGATCCATGGTGCCGTTAATGACGGCATCTGCAAACTTTGGCACGGCCACAAGCTCATCCACCGTAGAGAAGCAGTTTTCAGGGCTTAACCCAAATGTCACTCTGGCGTATTCACGCCGACGCTCATCAGTATCAACTACGCCCACAATCTCCAGAAGCTCCGGATTCGTGAGCGCTACTCGGGTGTATATCATGGAGCGCACTCCCATGCCCACCACAATGACTCTCAGCGGCGGTTTCGGTGTGCTCTGTGTATCAGTACTCATGCAGAATATTATTTACCCCATCGCTGAGTGATGCCGCTGTAGGAATCTATGCGGCGATCTCGGAAGAAGGGCCAGATGCGGCGGTGGGCCTCCAATGCAGCTAAATCAAGGTTTGCGTAAAGAATGGTGCGCTCGTGGATGGGGGCCTTTGTCACAATCTGGCCACAGTAGTCGCTAACGAAACTTTGTCCCCAGAAAGTGGTTTCACCCTCAACGCCACAGCGATTTACGGCGCAGATGTAGCACCCGTTTGCTACGCCATGGCCGCGTTGTACAGTTTCCCACGCACAGTGCTGAGCTGTGTAAAGCTCTTCTTCACCGGGAATCCAGCCGATGGCTGTGGGGTAGAAGATAATTTCAGCCCCCTGCATGGCGGTGAGACGTGCGGCTTCCGGGTACCACTGATCCCAGCAGATGAGAACGCCTATGCGGCCGTATTTCGTGTCAAAGCATTTGTAGCCCAAGTCGCCCGGTGTGAAATAAAATTTCTCTTCAAATCCGGGATCTTGCGGTATGTGCATCTTCCGGTACAGGCCAAGAAAACTGCCATCTGCATCTATCACCCAAGCAGAATTGTGGTAAAGTCCCGTTGCTCGCTTTTCAAAGCCGGCGGCCACAATAACAACGCCAAGCTCGCGAGCAAGTTCACAGAGCTCGTCAGTCCAAGGGCCGGGGATGGAGTCTGCGGTATTGAATAATTCGCAATCCTGAGTGCGACAGAAGTAGAGGGTGGTGCACATTTCCTGCGTGCACACAATCTGCGCACCGCCTGCTGCAGCTTCACGTATGGCTGCCATTTGCAGGCGCTTGTTCTCGGCGGGGTCAGCAACGGCCTCCTGCTGGATAAGTGCGATTCGGGGCATGCCGAAATATACCACAGATTTATGCTTTTTGCAAGCCGTTGGCATAAAAACAGACACAAAAGAACGGTTGAGCTCTTGTCTTCAACCGTTCTTTTGTGCGTAATGTAAAGCTTAGTATAGGTTAAAACTGATGCTCAGCTTCGTATCGCAGGTGCTCCACGACGGTCTTCATGGCTTCCTGCTGGGTTTTACCGGCCATCGCGGCCTGAATCATGACTCGCTGAATGTCCAGCTCACGGGTGAGCAGCATGGCAATCTCCATCTGGGCACTCTGACTGAAATAGCGGCTAGCCTGAGGGTATTTTTCGTTCAATGCATCAATTTCGCCTTGGAAACGATTGGTAATGGCGATGACTCCGGCATGGTTTTCAGGCTTTTCCTCTTTGAGCGTGGCGATAATGCGATAGTTAAGTTCGTTTGCCTCCGTCACAAATTGGAGATATTCACCTGTAAGGCTGTCCAACGGAGTACGGAGGATAACCTGTTCCATCATATCAAAGCTCTGCTCGGGAGTGAGATTCACGCCTCCATCCGAAAGTTGAGCGCTGAGCTCCATGGTGTTAGCAGTCAGAAGAATGAGGTATTTGCGTACGCCCGGGTCAATTTCATACCAAGTGAGCTGGCGGGCTCCTTCTTCCTTGGGAATAATCATGGGTGCGGTCGCTTCTTCTACTACCTGTTCTTGTGCGAGAACGGGCAGGGTGGTCAGCGCGGTAAGAATGAGAAGTGCTTTTTTCATGATAAAATATGCTGTTAATCCCCACTTTTTGGACAGCAACGATAATGTTTAAGCGTCATCTGGCTCGATATGTGGGCGCGCGGTTACAATACTTGGTTTTGCCTTGATTGTCAATCCTTATTTTTGAAGTGGCTGATATTCTTTAACTTATCGGCACTCATATTTCTGAATACAGTTTGCGATAAGTTGCAGCGGTATCACTCAGTTTATAAGGATAAGGAACTTCTGACACCGGGCTGGGAGGGTATGTGTTCCATTGAGTGAGCGTGTCTATGATGGCGGGGATATCCCCCGGAGCTACTCGCCCTTCTGGCTGGAAGGCGTCCAAAAGCTCTCCAACAACTCCATGATCATATCCAATGACCGGGCGGCCCAATGCTAGGGCTTCTAATACTGCACGATCCCAAGTGGCAGGGTGTCTCGTGAGAGAAAGCGTTACATCACAGCCGCAAAGCACATCTCTTAAATCTGGCCGAGCCCCCAGCCACGTTATATGGTTGTCCAGCTGTGCCGCTGCGTACATGGCTTTTAATTCATTCACGTAGTCCGTACTGGCTAAACGTGGATCACCCTCTATGTAAACATGTGCTGAGATGCCAGAACGTAGCAGCCCTGTAAGAACAGGAACAATATCCTCTAGCCCGCGCCTAGGGGTAATGCCGCCGGGCACACAGACAGCGAGACTGTGGTCTATTTCAGGATGATTCTTGCGCCACTGTGTAAGCCAACCAGATGTGGGGCGATATGCCGGGTTGCACATATTCTCGTCCGTACCGTAGGGAATTACCCACGGAGCGCATTTTAGTGGGCTGGAATCAGCCCGGAGCTCATTGCGTAAGTGTTTGGAAATAGTTGTGTAGTAATCACAGAACTTCCATCCGTATGCTGGTAGGCCCTTAGCTATGTATCCGGTAATGACTCCGATGATTGGGGGCACTTTCATTTTCTTCAGTCTACGGCATGCCATGGATACCACCCATGCGGCATCCGCAGAATACACTTGCACAACGTCTGCAGCCTGCCTGCGGATAATGCTCTTTACCCGTCTGATTTCGCGCCAGACTGTCAGGATATTCGGCCTTCGGCAAGAAATGTGCTTCACTTTAGCAGCGTGCAAGCGGCTGATAAGCTCACACGGAGGAGCCACCACTACATTCTCACAATCTTCAGCCTGCAGCGTCCGGGCAAGGTCCGCTGCCAGTGCAGCAGGACCTCCAGCGCTCATGTGCGGGCTGTAGTGGATGATTTTCATGAAGAGCTCTGGCAGAGTTCCCGGTATAGCTTCAGGTGCGCTTGAATCATATCTTCTCGGCGGTAGGGAGAAGGTACCGGAAGCTTGGGCTTGGGCTTTTCTTTGTACCAGCGGGCCAGCACATCAGCCATGGCTGCGGTGTTCTTGGTGGGGACTCGGCCGTCAGGAAGGAAAACATCCAGCTGCTCTCCCACTCCACCATGTTCATAACCTGCCACCGGGCGTCCTAGTGCAAGTGCTTCCAGTGTTGTTTTACCGAAGGATTCAGGCTGAAGTGTAAGTGAAAGAGTTACATCACATACACAGAGTACATCTCTCAGGTCTGTACGATGGCCGGTCCAAGTTACATGGTCGCTCATGCCGACTTGCTCCAGAGTATCAACTATTTCCTTTCGGATGGATTCTTTGCCTTTCTTGGTTTCACCCACGATTACAGCATGGGCCGGAATGCCTTTCTCGTGCAGGGTTGAGAGAATTGGTGCCAGATGCGTGGCACCCTTAATGCGGGTGATACGTCCGGGCAGGCACAGGGTATACTTACCTTTCAACTCAGGATAGGTAGAGTTCCATTCGTTGAGCCATTCCTCCGAGGGGGTATATTCCGGGAAGTTGATGTCCGTATCTACGGAGTTGGGGATGACAACGATGTTCTCTTCTGCCACTTTACGGGGATATTGCTGAAGAATATGTTCTTTCATGCACTCTGAGACAGCAATAACTCTATCCCCCTTGGCCATTATCGCAGAGTAAAAGTTTACCGAGTGGAAGCCGTGGAAGGTGGTAATGATGTGCGGTCTCAACTCCGGACGAAGTCTTTTACATGCGAGATATCCCACCCAAGCCGGTACGCGAGAATGCAGGTGCAGCACATCGGGCTTTTCCTCCTTAAGCAGGCGAACCATCTTGCCTACCTGAATGAAGGTTTTAAGACTTTTTTTGCCGATGGGGCGGGCAATATGCCGGGCTCCGGTGGATTCAATGGCGCTCACCATCGGGCCTCCTGCGGATACTACGACACAATCCACCCCCTGCGCACAAAGGCCCTGACAGAGCTCGAGCACAACTTGCTCTACACCGCCGGATGACAAGGATGGCAGAAGGTGCATTATTTTCATGGCAGTAATTGAGGGAAAGTGTTCAGAATGTATTCAGCAGCTCGGCCTGCTTCATTAAGAACGGATTTGGGCTGGACAATCTTACCGGTGCGGGCCCACTCCGTAAAGGTAGTGGTGCCGCCATCGGAAATAAGCATTTGAAGGCCGCGAACTACTCGAGAGGGTTTATCCTTATGGGGATTGCCTTTGCGGGGCATTTCAATGATGCCTACTGGTGCCCCACTGGAAAGTGCTTCGTACACCATGGATACGCTATCCTGAGTTACCCACACTTCGCGGGCTGATGCCAGATGATCCGCCACCCATGTGGGGCCGGTCTGTTCAACGGGCTCCACGCGAATATTTGGGCAGGCCGTGGTGACATCCTGCACAAAATCAGCCGGAGTACGGCGTGATGTGGTGAGAACGATGGAGCTGGTGCTCTTACTCGCAATAGTGGTAAGCTGTGTGAGTACATGCTCGGCCTCCCACTTGAATTCTTTGCTAGGTCCACCGATGAGAACGAGCGTTTCCTTTTTCTCCACATCTGGCCTAGGCTTAATGCAGTTGATGGCGCCATTCGTCAGGAACATGCGTGCGGTCGGTACTCCGCCTTCCGGAACATCGTGGCGAGGCATGATGCAAAGGTTGAATAAGCGAGCCGGCAGGCTGGGCTTCATGCAGACCATGCACAGGCAGCGCAAGTGGCGAGCCAGACTAAGCGCTGCCAAGTGTGTACTGTGACCGGCGCAGAGAATGAGGTGGGGGCGGGGTAAATCTAAATCTTTACCCTTGTAAAAAAGCTTGGCAAACCAGCTCTTGCCGTTTATCGGCACTTCATGGCAAGAGTGTTGAAGATTCGGGCGAACCTCACGGGCTCGTTCCAGCAGAGCTTCTGCTAGGCCTCGAGTCTGAGAGAGGTGTCCCTTTTTGCCATCACTGATGATGTAAATGACCATGTCTGGAAAGATTGCAGGATATTAATGGAAAAAATCAATAGAGAGGTAAAGTGACGGCCCCGCTCAGAACTGTTTCCAGAAGTGGCGTGTTCAGCGTGCCGCAGTACAGGGAATCAGGAGTTACTTTGTGGTGCACCTCCGGGGCAAAGAGCATCAGCGGTGCATTCATCGGAACATCTTCTTCCTGATCATAGGGGTTAGCAATGTGAACCGGATTTGTACAACATACACGGCATACATCAGCCCAAGTAAGCTTGCCAGTGCTGATGAGGTGTGTGTAAATGCAAGGAAGGAAATTATCCAGAGCCACCATCCCCTGTGGAGCGCTAACAAAGTCCTGTTTCTTCGCGAAGGGCATACAGGGGGTGTGATCCGTTACAATACAATCAATGGTGCCATCCTTTACGCCAGCAAGCAGCGCGTCACAGTCTGTCTGCTCACGCAGAGGCGGAACTGTCTTAAAGGTGGTGTCATAATCTCCCACGTTCTCATGAGTGTATAGAAGGTGATGGAGCGCAACTTCAGCAGTGAGTCCTTTCATGCCGGAGGCCTTTGCCCGGCGAATAATATTAACGCCTTCTGCTGTGCTTACCGTCTGCAGGTGAAGCTTGGCTCCGGCATCTCGCGCGAGGCGGATGAGCGTCTCAATCCCTATTTCTTCGGCACAAGCCGGCGTGCCATGTAAACCAAGGTTGTACGAGGTTGTGCTGGGGTGCATGTAGGTCTTGTCTGTCAGCACCGGGACATCACCACGAATGGCGAACGTAAGCCCCATTTCAGCAGCATACTTCATAGCCCTGTGCAGCATGAGCAAGTTCGAGGGCATCTTTCCAGCGTCACTAAGGATGCTTATTCCGCGTGCTGCCAGTGTGTTATAAGGTGCCTGCTGTTCTCCCTGCATATTCTCTGATATACAGCCGGCAGGAATCATGGTAGCAAATGAGCGCTGGCTTACGGCGTCCTGAAAGCTGTCCAGAGTGGCGGCATTATCAAAAACAAAACCGGAGGAGGGCATCACAAGCATACCCCATACGCCACCGTGGTTAGCTGCTTGCCCGGCACGGTAGATGCTTTCTCGCTTGCTTCTGCCTGCAAGGTTGATACTGGCGTGCATGTCAAAGAGGGCGGGCATGAATAATTGGCCTTCCGCATCGATGACTCTGGCGCCTGTGGGAATCTGCATTTCTCCGGCGGGAGAAATGGCGTTAACTCCCTGAAGCGGAATGTCATTCAGGAAGATGGTGGCGAGTTCATCGCCGGCCTGCCCCATGCGCAGGTCCATCTTTTCACCTGTGAGAGCCCAGGTGGCATTCGTGATGTAAGTATTAGTCATGGCTCTGCGTTTGGGGGGTAAGGTGGTAAAGAATGCTCATGCGAGCGGCAATTCCGTTTTCAACCTGATTGTTAATTAAGCAATTGCGATATTCCATAGCATCATCACATATTTCAACACCTCGGTTAACAGGCCCGGGATGCATAATGCTGAGATTAAGGTCATCAATACGGCGCAGACGCTCCTCTGTTACACCAAAGGCTTGATGATAATCAGCTGCCGGGAAGAAGGGGGTATCTATGCGCTCATTCTGTACGCGCAGCAGGTAAATGATATCTGGTTTCCAGTCAAAAATTTGGTTCCAATTGGTGAAGCGCGGAATGCCGGTATGTGCTGTGGGCGGCACAAGCGGGCTGGGGCCCATGTACGCTACTTCTGCACCGAGTCTGCGCAAAATTGTGCTGGTGGAACGGGCCACTCGGCTGTGAAGAATGTCACCAATAATTACGACACGGCGCCCTGCAACATCACCATATTTTTCGCGAATGGTGAAGGCATCAAGAAATGCCTGGCTGGGGTGCGCATGTGAACCATCACCGGCATTGATGACGGAAGCCTTGCAATGGCGGGCAATGACAGCGGGAATGCCGCTGTTTTTGTGGCGAACGATGATATAATCCATTTTCATGCTCATGAGCGTGTCAATGGTGTCATGTACGCTTTCCCCCTTAACTACAGAGGAGGTGGAAACGGTGAAGGTGGTGACATCTGCCGAAAGGCGATTGGCTGCGACCTCAAAGGAGGAGCGGGTTCGCGTACTCGGTTCGTAGAAGAGAGTCAACACCGACTTGCCTTTCAGTGCCGGTACCTTCTTTACGCTTTTGGTAAAGATGTCCTTCATGGCTGAGGTGCTATCCAGAATGGTCCGGATATCCTCATCGCTCAGGGCGTCGATGGTGATTAAATCTTTTCGCGGATTCATAGCGTATGAAAAACTGTTGAATGGCAGGTCAGTAGGTAATGTTTTCCTCTCCATCAATTTCCTGGAGATGAACTTTTACGGAAGTGCCGGGGGCGGCTGTCAAATTGAAAGCTGCATAGTTAGGACAAATGGGCAGCTGTCTTCCGCCCCTGTCCACCAAACAATGCAGTTCAACCCTAGCCGGACGCCCATACTCCCAGAGCACATCCAGTGCGGCACGCGCCGTACGGCCGGTGCTCAGTACATCATCTGTAAGAATCAGAGTAAAATCATCCGTGGAGAACGGCAGGTGAGAAGAACGCAGAGCAGGGCGTTTCCCACGTAAATCCAAATCATCACGGTAGAGAGTCACATCAATGGCTCCGTACAGCGCCTTGACGTTATGTTGCTCAAGCCGCTGCACAAGCCTGCGTGCCAGTACATCACCATGGCTGACGATGCCGACAATAGCCAGCGGCTCTCCGTTTTTGACAGCGGAGCTTTGAAGCAAGTGAGATACCCAGGCATCCAATGCCCTCTCGATTTCGTCTTTGATGATGGTGGGCATGGTCGACAAAAAGATGATTTCTTACTTGGCGAGGTTAATGATGCGGTGGGCGGCCATCGCAGCGTTAACCGGTGTTTTCTTGTGGAGACCCACTGTCGTGGCAGGAACACCACCGGGGAGCTGAGAGATAGCCAGCAGCGCATCCACGCCATTCAGAGGACCGCAGGGAACAGGCACACCAATAACAGGAAGCTGCGTGTTCATGACAACCACACCGGGCAGGGCAGCAGAAAGCCCGGCCACGCAGAGGAGCACAGCCTTTGTTCCACTCTCTTCAAGCTCCTTAAGGTATTCGATGAGTGCAGGTAAATCACGATGAGCCGAGTAGATGACTTCTTCATGCTCAACATTGTTCTCTGCAAAATATGTGCGAGCGGGTTCCATGAACGGAAGGTCGCTCTTGCTGCCGTAGATGGTGATAACTTTCATGCTACCCCGCATTCTATCACGCTTGACTTGCACAAGCAAGCAAATTCCACGTACGCGTGCGGTATTCAGGAAAATACTTTACGGTATGCAATAACCTTGCCGTCTATCATATCTGTGTAGTACGGCGTGGCGTGACGAAACCATGCTCCGGTATTCAGGATATGGCGACGCCTGCATTTCCAGTTGCCAAAACGGTGAAAGTGCCCAAGAATAACAGTCTCGGCCTCTGGGAAATAACGGCGAGCGAAGCGCTCGGCGCGTGAGGCGCAAGTAAGCCAGCTCCACACAATGTTCCATGGCCGCTGAGGTGGCCAGAAGCAATGAAGAAAGCCCCTTAGATATTTGTTCTTGATGCCTTCACGGCGAAGAATTGGGGCTGTGAGTTGGCACATTTCACGAGAGAGTTCGAGACGTGCTTCAAGAATATCATCACGGTCTTGATAGGAAGCAATAAGTGCGCGGCACTTCTTTTTATTGCGCAGGTATTCCCAGCTCCATGGCGCTACCTCTCGGTAGAGCGCATGCCCGTGCATGGCAACAACTCGCCCCTCCCAGAAGCGGATGAGCATAGGGGGGACGTCCGGATCATGATTGCCGGAGATTTCCACAAGTTGCACTCCACGGCGGCTGCATTCTTCTCGGAAATCTTGCCGCAAGGTCTTGCCCCGTTCCTGCCATGCGCATTTACGGGTTTCTGCCAAATCTCCGACCACCACCAGCATCCCAACGCCATCTGTCAGGAGAAGCTTAGCCAGTTCCTGAGGAGGTGGGGCTTCACAGCGTTCATGTCCGTAGTGCAAATCGGATATGAATCGAACCAGCATTCCGGCCGGCGGGTTAATGCTTTCGATGGTGGGCATGATTTATTTCTTAATAGTACGCTGACGGACGGCCTCGTATAAGCATACACCCGTTGCAACAGATACGTTCAGGCAGGGTACGCTTCCATACATCGGAATGCGGATGAGGAAATCGCAGTTCTCTTCAGTGAGGCGTCGCATGCCATCCCCTTCAGCTCCCATAACGAGGGCAATGCCGCCTTTCATATCCATCTCGTACAAATCCCGGTCACCGTGGTCCGAGGTACCCACAAACCAGATACCGGCATCCTTCATCATTTTCATGGTGCGGGCCAGATTGGTTACCTGCACAAAAGGAACCTTTTCTGCTGCTCCTACTGATACACGGAGAACGGTCTCTGTGATGCCGACGGATTTATCTTTAGGCGTGATGACTGCTGCCACGCCGGCGCCATCTGCCGTGCGGAGAATAGCTCCGAGATTATGAGGATCCTGCACACAGTCCAGCACAAGATACAGCCCCTGAGGTTGAGCCGCCAAGATATCTTGTAAGGTACCTTCATCGAGGGGCTTTACAACTGTGCGAGTAGGTGCTTTCTCAAAGCGTTGAGTTTGCTTGCCCTGCTCAGGGCGGGCCGTGTGCTTATTAGCGCGTGCTGTATGTTCGGTAAACTTCTTAGCCATGTGAAATAGGTGTATCAGAGCTCCTGCAGCTCGGTGTGGCCACAGTGGTGGAGAATGTAGGGGGTGCCATTATGTATGCTGGGATACTTGTCATCATAGGTGACATCGTTATTCCGGAAGATGAGGTTATTAGTGGAAATGGCATAAATGAGCGGTACTCTGTGAGTACGGAAGGTGTTACCTTCAATGATGACGTTCTGATGATAGCGTACCTGCTGATTCTGCGGCTTATTCACCATGGGGTAAATGGAGATAATTGCTTCTGTGAACTGATAGCGTGCCGTGAGATTGTGGTCAAAAACGTTATCTGTGATGAGAACATCCAGACAGCGGCCACTTTCATACCATCCCTGAGCATCACCCGCCAAGAGAATGGCTGAACCATGGGAGGCCATGAAATGGCAGCCTCTCACTACTACAGGCTTTGGAGTAGTAAAGAGTGAGCCGCGAGCACGGTTGTGGCGAACCGTGCAGCCAATGAAATTCACGGCCGGATACCAGTCAGCATTTTCAATGGCATAACCTGCATCTATCTTCTCCGGCAATGGATTCTCAAATGTGATACGAAGGTGGTTTTCATCCAGTTTTCTCACTTCTTTGATAACTGCCAGTTCTGGCTGATTTTCAAGGGTTTCACCTGTAATGAACTGGACGCGCTCGCCGGGCATGAACACTTCAAAGCCAACAGCCTGAGGGTGCATGTAACGCGCGATGATTTCTCGATCATTCGTCTTGTTTGTAATTTGCAGACAGGTGGAGTGAACATTAATGGCGTCATCCATCATGCCTTCGTAAAGTGCGTTCTCTACGGTAATGGTGCCGACGCAGTTGGAGAAGTGCGTGGCATCTGCGGAGACTGTGTAGACTCGTCCCGGAGCGCATACACACCCACCACCAAGAATAGTGATGTCACGGCTGCGCTGGGCAATCAGGGCCATACCTTGGCTATCCTGAAAAACGACATTTTCGAGCGTGGTGGCATTTGCTCGATAAAGAACCATGGCAGGATGAGGGCGGCCATAATGGCGCTGTACGAGGATGTTTCCTACACTGAGTCCTTGGCTTGTGGCATCTGTATGGAATCGCACACGGTTGGGGGCAACCTGCTCGCATTTGCTCGGCCAGCCAATGTCACCCCATCGTCCGGTGGGAACCATCTGGCCATCAGATTGAAAAGCCAGCACTGCACCCGGTGCTTTAGGCTCGCCGTCGCCGGTCAGGTAATATACGCCATCACGCACTTCCCAGCTGAATTGTTCGGGGTACTCCAGCGTGGTGGTCCCTTCCTTAATTTCAACGATACGGCCTTCATTGTAGTAAGGATTGTCGTGGCGGATGGTTACATCCCGCAGCTTCACGTTTTCGCTATCCATGAAGAGCACCGGCTGTATCTTGCCATGGAAAATGAGAACGGCTCCGTTGCCATTAATGGTAAGATTTTTCTGCCCAACAATAGGCATGGCTACCGGCTGAATATTTTGCTGGTCATGATTAGAGATGTAATAGCTCATGCGCAGAGCTCCATCAGGGTAGAAGTGATATTCACCGGGGGCGAGATTAATGGTAATTTCGCCGGCTTCTTCCGGAGTGGCCCCGGTCTTGCTGAGTATGCTGCGTAGAGCTGGGCCGACATCCGCGGCATTTTCCGGTGCAGAAAAATGATATGATGTCTCCGTGGGAGCGGAGGCAGCGGTGGCATCGCTGAAGTATAAGTTCTGCCAGTCCTTGTTATTAGCCGTTTCGCTCACAAGGTATACGTTGCGGTGTTGTACGGGAAGATTAAAGGATTCACCGGCCTTGCCTTCCCATATGACTTCACTGCCGTTAAGCACACGAAATGGAGCGCCCTCACCTTGGGGAGCCGTGCCATTAAGTGTCTTTCCGGGGGGGGCAGGGATGGCTAGCATGCGTCGTCCTGAGGTAAGGTTTACCTCCTCGGTGTATGCGGATTCAGGCTGCGCAGCCGTGGCTACAATCTGAGGCACTATCAGCAACATTGCGGGTAATGCGTATCGGAGCATAGTCAATTTATTGTACTGAGTTAATAAGGCGCACAAGCGCTGCAGGCAGAGCTTCAGAGCCATAGAACTCGGCAGCAGCTATGCGGTCTGCCTGAATTTGGATGTTTTCATTAAGATTATTAATGATGGGGATGTAACGCTTTTCGTAATCGCTTTGGGTTTCTTCATCCAGCGGAGGTAGCGCAGTAAACCCTTGTCCCCATGTCTGGAACTCTCGTACAAGCCGCAGAATGGTGGGCACGGCTGCTTCTGCTGAGTCCCGGTCCTGAATGCGGGCCATAGTATCGTGAAGAATACCAAGCAATACAATTCCGGCTCGAATGCGGGCTTCTCCCGGTGAAATTTCAAGTTCCTCAGTAGCAGACCGTTGGTTTCTTTGGGGTGAAATGGTACTTCCCGGAATGGGGGAAGCCGGGAGGGAGGGACGCGAGTTATTTGTTGTTTCTGGAAGTGTCTGCGGTATCAGAGTGTCCTGAGCAAGTACCGAAGAAATGAGAAGGAAGGCGGTGGAAACTTTGCGTGTCATTTGTTGAGCATTGCACATAATGCGTGAAATTGTCTAAAGAAGGCTAAGGAGTTATAGCAACGGGCCTGCTGAAGGCGGAAAAGTTGTTCGTAAAGTTTGCCCCAGTTTTCGCGCATTGATTGCTCATATTTCTGCAAGACTTCTCGGCGCACCTGAGGTGGTAGAGAATTGATAGTTGATAGCTCAGTGCGAGCGTCGTATACACGGGGTAGCACTGCATTCAGGCGAGGGGCTGCCGCGTCAGCACTTTCACGATCCGTAACACTTTCCAAAATCGGAACAAGTGTGTTAGGTAAGGCTGAGTAATGTGCAAAGGCGGAGTCAATTTCCTGAGGAATTGCTCCTTGTACCAGGCCGGGTAATAACGCGGCCAACGCGAAAATATGTTTTAAAACTGCCATGGGGCTTGTTGATACAACAAGGCCGGGCGAGGGGCTCGCCCGGTCTTATCAGGAATGGAAATCAGCCTTCGTTACCACTTGCCGGCTGCGGTGAGGATTCCTCAATTTCAGCCGTTGAGGTCTCTGTGTCATGCTCTCTTTCTTTGCGAATCTGCTCGAGGAGGTTATCCATCTGAGCTTCGGCAGCGGAGGAAGAACGCTCCAATCTGCTAATCGCATTCTGAAGCTGGTTTTGAAGATTATTACGGTCGCGCTTGCGTTTTTGAATTTCTCGCTCCAATGCCTGACGCTGATTGCGGAGAGGCGTCCTATAATCATTGGGGAATAACTCAGTGTTTAAGCGAACCAGCTTCTTGAAATTCTCATCTTCATCAAGTAGCTTTTTGGCCCCTTCAAAATCACCGCGAATCATCAAATCGCGAGCTTGGTCCATGACAGTCCAGAAGTTGTTGATAAGTTGCGGCACCGTACCAATTGCTTCATCGCGAAGTCCGTTTTCATTGCGGCGTATGGCGTCACGCACTTTATTGGAGGCCGTACGAAGCATGAGCAGATTACGAGCATCAGGGTTGAACCATACCTGTGCGAGCTGTTCACCTTGCTGCTCGAACTGAGCAGCCAAACGCCGAAGGGCCGCTTCGTCTTGATGGCGCATTTCCTCCCTGCGTCCGTTATTATAACGCGCACGGCGTTGCTCCTCACGGCGCAGGAGGTTACCCCAGCGGCGTTCCAAATCTCGCAGAGTAGTCATATACCAGTTATATGCTTCTCGGTATTCGGGGATGCCTTGATAACGGTCGCGGAGAATTTCAAACTTATCCAAACCGCCCACCTTGCGCTGGTTGCGATACTCACGCACATCAATAACCATGGCATCATATGCAGCACGGCCATCTCGCTGGTATTTATCGCGGTCTGCGTTGGGTACGATGGTGAATGTGTAATCCCCGCCTACTACGGTATTATATTTTGCTTGGAGTTCAGATACCTGTGTAGCCAGGCGGTGGAGCTCCGTCATATTGCGCTCCAGCGTGCGAAGCCGGGAATTATAAATGGAAGTGAGTGATGAAGAAGGGGAGGAAAGAGCTTGATATTCTGCTTTTACCTGATCAAGCTTCTCGCGCAGGCGACGAGATGAATCTTCTGCCACTGCAACCTGTGGGGCCTCAGGTGTTGCCGGTGTCGCTTCCGAGGGTGCCGCTTCTGCAGATGACGTTTCGCCTTCAGTCGTCTGAGGCTCAGCTGCTGGTGCTTCTGTTTGCGTTGTCTCGGGCTCAGGGGTGCTTGGTGTTTCTGGAGCAGCGGGAGCGGGTGCAGCGGGAGCGGTTGCTTCCGCTACTTCCTGTTTCACCAGAATGCTTGATGTTCGTACCTCGAGTGTAACTTCTCGGCCGCTGCGATCTAAACCTCTGAATTTGGTCATTGAATCAGTGCTGTATACGATGCGGCACTGTGTATAGCGTTGAGCGTTTGAAAGCGTGATGTTATAGACTTCAGCCGACGCCACATATGACGCGCCGCATGCAAGCAGCGCTACGATAAATGACTTAAATTTCATAAAACTTGTGAGATGTGGTGAAATTATCTGAGTTCTCGATGATGATTGCATCCTATCATATTTTATCTCAGAATGCAAACAACAAATGGCTCATGCCAGAAAAAAATCATCCTTTGCTGGTGGGGATTCTCCCAGGGAAACAGCCCTCGCTGCATGTGTGCGCAGCGAGGGTTGTATGAGTAAAGTTATAAAGACAGGGTGAATGCTTGTTTTGCCGCGATTGCTCGATAAATGAGCTCCAGCATGTCTTCACTGACCAACTTATCTGTTTTGATTACGGCCAGAGATTCTCCACTGGCGTGATCACGGGGAGCGACCATGTTTTCGATGTTGATGCCAGCCTGCGAGATAATCTGGCCTATCGTAGCGATGACACCGGGACGGTCCTGGTAGCGCAGCACAAGTGTGTGGCCAGCAAGGGAGGCGTACAGGTGGTCAAAGTTGTTGATGCGGGAAACTACCGGCTCTCCATCTACAACCATACCGCGTACGCTGGTCTTTATCTGCTCGCCGTTTTCTTCCATATAGATGTCCAGAGTAAGAGCATCATCATAGAGCTTGTCATCCATTGGCTCGCGGGCGTTGAATACAATACCATGTTCTCTCAAACTCTGTTCCGCGGCTGCAGGCATGAGCCCATGTTCAGCTCCGGGGACTGCACCTTGAAGAATCCACGGCGTGAACCACTTGCGATAGGATCGAAGATTATTGTAGAAGGTACACTCAATCTTACGGATGGGCTTGGCGCCGCCAGCCTGGTAACAAAGCTTGCCGAGCATGGCGGCGAGCTGAAGGTGGGCAGGGTTGATGTTGTTGGGTTTTTCAGCGTTGATAACGCATGAGGTGTCACCATTGGTAAAGTACTCCTCCATTTGGGAAGCCGAGCGCATGGCGGCAAGTTTGTTAGCTTCCGCTGTGTTGGCTCCGAGGTGGGGCAAGAGGATGTCAGCTACGTCGGCGCTGGGCTGCAGGGTCGCAGTATCTTTGGGGTGTACATCTGTGCAGTACATGATGTTCTTGCCAGCTGCACGAGCCGCTCGAATAGCGTCTTCATCCACCACCCCGTAACGTGCGCAATTCACCAGCATGGCGCCATCTTTCATCATGCCGATAAGTTGTTCATTAATCATGTTCTTAGTAGCCGGACCTCCGGGTACGTGAATGGAAATGATATCAGCCGTGGAGAAAATTTCCTCAAGCGTGGAGGGGGTCGCGCCGATGTTCAAAGCGCGCTGCTTGGAGAGGAAGTGGTCATAACCCAACACTGTGCACTCGAAGCCCTGAAGACGTTTGACGAGTAGGCGGCCGATGTTGCCAAGGCCCAGAATACCCACCGTCTTACGGGTAAGCTCGCGGCCCATATATTTCTTTTTGTTCCACTCGCCGGCACGTGTGGTGACATCTGCCGGTACTACGTAACGATAAGCGGCCAGAATCATGGCGATAACTTCCTCCGCTACAGCGTTGGAGTTGGCGCCGGGGGTATTCATGACATCGATTCCCTTGGTGCGGGCATAGACGTAATCAATGTTATCATAACCGGCACCGGCTCGGATAACACATTTAAGACCGGGCAGTGCATCTATAATGGCAGGAGTAACTTTTTCTGAGCGCACAATCATACCGGCAGCATCAGGGTGCGCAGCTGCTAGCTCTGTAAGGGGGGTGGTGTCATCCTGTATAACCTCGTAACCGGCTGCAATCAGAGCACCGGCAGCTGCTTTATCCAGCTTAGTGGGAATGAGAATTTTCATGATGGTATATGTAAAGTTGTTTAGCGTTCAATTTCGTGAAGGAACAGGCCGGAACGAAGTTTCGGCTCAAACCAAGTGGATTTGGGAGGCATGATTTCACCGCTGTCTGCCACATGGAATAAATCTGCCATTGTGACCGGATACAGTGAGAATGCTACGCCGGAACCGGTGCGAGACTCCAACTCTTGAAGACCGCGGATACCACCTACGAAATCTATTCTCTCACTTGTGCGTGGATCCGTGATTCCAAGCACGGGGGCCAACAAGTTGGCCTGAAGAATGGCGCAATCCAAGCTCTCAATCGGGTGTGACGCGTCAAAACTGCCATCTTTAGCGGTGATGCTGTACCATGTGCCCCCCAAGCACATTCCGAACTCATGCTTATGGCGCGGGGCATAAGGAGCGCCGACAGGGGCGGGGGTTACATCAAACTTCTCAGAGATGACTGCGATGAACTGCTCCGGCGTCATCCCATTCAAATCCATGACCACGCGGTTGTAGTCCATAATGAAGAGATCCTCATCGCAGAAGGTGACGGCCATGAGGTAATTGAATTCTTCTTCACCTGTATAGTCAGGGTGAGCTTCTCGGCGCTTAGCGCTCACAGCGGCACTGCTGGCTGTGCGATGGTGGCCATCCGCGATGTAGAGAGCGGGTACTTCTTCGAAGCCCTTGCGAATGCTCTCGATGACTTCAGGCTCCGTTACCGGCCAGAGCAGGTGGGTGACGCCATCATCTGTAGTGAACTCATATTCCGGTTTGTGGAACTTTATCCACTCACGAATTGCTGCTGATATGCCTTCATGCTTGCGGTATGCAAGGAATACGGGTTCTGTCTGGCAAGAGCAGGTGTCAAAGTGGTTGATGCGATCCAGCTCCTTTTCTTTGCGGGTGAGCTCGTGCTTGAGTATGGTGTTATTCAGGTACTCATCCACACTAGCGCAGCCCACAATGCCGGTTTGCACGCGCCCCCACATAATCTGACGATAAATGTAATAGTACGGGGCATCGTCGCGCTGAAGGAACCCTTTACGGATGAAGTCCTGAAGGTTATCACGGCTCTTTTCGTAAGTCACAGCATCATGAATCTGCTCTTCATTGGTATCAATATCTGCGCGGCAGATGTGAAGGAAAGAAGACGGATTTCCTGCAGCCATAGCGCAGGCTTCATCGTGATTCATAACATCGTACGGCAGGCTGGAAACCTGCTCAGCGTACTGCTTAGGCGGTCGCACGGCGGCGAATGGGCGTATGGTGGCCATAATTGTGAGAGTGACAGATGTTCTCTAATATACTATCAGTTAAAATATTTAAGTCAAGCTAAATAGGCGTCAGTTATTACGCTATCTTTTCCAGTCTGGCAAAATTTGTTATATCATCCGGGCTTAATGAGGCAAGCTCGTCCAGTAGTAGAGCAGCAAAAGTGCCAGGATACGAAGCCCTTGCGGCTGCTTTTTCTCCTGCTAATCCCAGAATAGCTGCCGTGGCTACTGCCGCATGCAACGGGGTATCTGCACATGCCACGCATGCAGCTGAGAGCGCTCCCATAGCGCAGCCTACACCGGTAACGCGAGTCATAATTTCGTCTCCATTATGACAGGCGATGGTGGTGAGGCCGTCTGTGGCGTAATCCGTTTCTCCGGTAACGAGAACTGCTGCTCCGGTTCGCTGAGCAAGTGCTTGGGCAGCGGTCACGGCGTCAGCACTTTCTGCGGTGCTTTCCACTCCTCGGCACAGGGCGCCTTGGGCTCCAGCAAGAGCTATGATTTCCGAAGCATTTCCTCGAATCATTGCAGGCGGAGTGAGTAGCAGTTCTCGGCATACGGAAGTTCGGAAGCTCAGAAGCCCCACTGCTACGGGGTCTAGCACCCATGGTACATTTGCCGCCTGCGCATCTTTCACAGCGGTGCGCATGGTTTGAGCTTGTTGCTCAGAAAGGGTGCCTACATTGACAAGCATGCCATTTGCACAGCTGTTTAGTAGCTCGCGAATCTCCAGTTCGTGAGTCAGCATGACGGGCACTCCTCCAACAGAGAGCAGCATATTGGCCGTAATGCTTTGCACGACGTTGTTCGTGAGACTGAGAATGAGCGGGCGGCGCTCTCGAAGTGAACTGAGTACCTCAGCGGCGATGATTAAAAAGTTTTTCATGTAAGTTCTTGTGCTGCTTGTGTGGGGTTGTCGGAAGCGCAGATATACGACACGACCGCCACGCCTGCTGCGAGGCCTGTTGCACGAATGGCTGCTGTGCGTTCACGATTGAGGCCGCCAATGGCTACCACGGGCAGTGGGCTCGTACGTGCTAGTTCGGCCCACCCTTCAATGCCCATAGCCGGAGGAGCATCGTCTTTCGTAATAGTAGGAAATACCGGCCCGCAGCCCAAGTAATCCACCTGAGATACATCAACTGCTGCCATTTCTTCCGGAGTGGTGACAGTAAGCCCCAGTATCTTATGAGGCCCGATGAGTGCGCGGGCTTGCGGGACGGGCATATCTTGCTGGCCAATGTGGATGCCATCTGCATCAATCTCCACAGCCAGCTGCACGTTATCATTGATGATAAGTGGGACGCCAACGCTGCGCAGATAGCTCTGTAGAGGTAAAACTTGCTCTTTCTGTTGCTCGTGACTAAGCTTTTCAGAGCGGTACTGTACGATGGTGACGCCGCCTTCAACGGCACGCTTCACAGTTTCTACGAGGCCGAGTTTGCAGCGCTCGATTTCGTCTGTAACAAGATAAAGATGATAATTTGCTGTGTTCATTATCCGAAAAGGGGCGTGGAGTAATAACGGTCAGCACTGTCGGGCAGAATCGCAACGATTGTTTTACCTGCCATCTCCGGGCGTTTTGCAACCTGAGTGGCAGCATACAATGCAGCACCGGAGGATATGCCTACGAGTACGCCGTCTTTTCGGGCAAGTTCTTTTGCCGCAGTGAAGGGCATCTCATTATCCACTGGTATTACCTCATCGCACACGCCCATATTCAGCACTGGTGGAATGAAATTAGCACCGATACCCTGAATGGAGTGCGGCCCGGGCTTTCCTCCGCTCAGCAGGGGGGATGCCTCCGGTTCTACTCCAATGATTCGGATTGACGGATTTTTCTCTTTGAGGTATTTGCCGGTGCCGGTAATAGTGCCACCTGTCCCGATTCCAATGACGACAGCATTGACAGTGCCCTCGGTATCTGCCCATATTTCCGGGCCAGTTGAAGCTATGTGGGCAGCTGCATTAGCCGGATTCTCGAATTGTCCTGCCACGATGGCCCCCGGAATGAACTCTCGCAGTTCTTCCGCCTTTTGAACAGCTCCTGTCATGCCCTCAGGCGCAGGCGTAAGAACAATTTCCGCGCCGTAAGCTTTCAGGATATTGCGGCGCTCCACGCTCATGCTTTCCGGCATTACCAAGATGGCACGGTAGCCACGAGCAGCGGCCAAGGCTGCTAGACCGATTCCGGTATTGCCACTGGTGGGCTCGATAATTGTACCACCGGGGCAGAGTCTACCAGTGGCCTCAGCATCATTGATAATGGCGAGAGCCGCTCTGTCTTTAACAGAACCCGTGGGATTCAGGTATTCGAGCTTCACAAGCAGGCGTGCCTGCAACTGATGCTCGCGATTGTAATTGACAGGCTCCAGCAAGGGGGTGCTGCCGATAATGCTGCTGATGGATGTGTGAATAGCCATAGGCTCTCGAGGATTTCTGTTTACATTTTATCGCACTTGTCAACCCCTGCTGTGTTAAACTCTGATGATACCGTGGCAAAATGTCATACTTGTAGGAGGATAACAGTATATATGAGCAGATACGGTGCCTATGCCTGTTTTCCTTATATGAGAAAAGGCGGAGCGTTTTCACGCTCCACCTTTTTTGAAATTGCTTGGTGCAAAAAGTATTACTTCTCGCTCAGGGAGCCGATACCGGGCAGAATCTTGCCCTCAAGCAGCTCCAGAGAAGCGCCACCACCAGTAGAGCAGAAGGAGAGCTTGTCAGCAACCTTGAACTTCTTCGCAGCGGTCACGGAGTCACCACCACCAACGATGGAGATGCAATCGCTCTCTGCCAGGCACTCAGCGATGGCCTTGGTGCCCTCGGAGAAGGAATCCAGCTCGAACACGCCCAGCGGGCCGTTCCAGAGCACAGTCTTAGCTTCCTTGATGATGGCGCACATCTCCTCGATGGCCTTGTCACCGATGTCGATGCCCATGCCACCCTCGGGAACCTCGCCGCCTTCAGCCCAGGGAGCAGTGCAGAAGGTCTCAGCACCCTCTTCGAACTTGAAGGTGTAGCGGGTGTCAGCGGGAAGGATGAACTTCACACCCTTAGCAGCGGCATCAGCCAGAATCTGATTGGCAAGATCAAGCTTATCAGCCTCAATCTTGGAATTACCCACGTTCTTGCCCTGAGCGGCAAGGAAGGTGTTGGCCATAGCACCGCCGATGATGAAGGTCTGGCTCTTCTCCATGAGCTTGGAGAGCACCTGAATCTTGTCAGAAACCTTAGCGCCGCCCATAATAACAACGAAGGGCTGCTCGGGAGACTCGAGCTTACCTTCAAGGTACTCGAGCTCGTGCTCGATGAGGAAGCCCATGGCGGACTTCTCAGCGAAGTGGGTCACACCCTCAGTAGAAGCGTGGGCACGGTGAGCGGAACCGAAAGCATCGTTCACGTACAGTGTGGCGTTACCAAGCAGAGCCTTGGCGAACTCAGCGTCGTTCTTCTTCTCCTTCTTGTCAAAGCGAACATTGTCCAGCAGCATCACGTCGCCATCCTGCAGAGCGGCGCGGGCGGCTGTGGCAGCCTCACCGATGGTCTCGGGAACGAATGCAACAGGCTTGCCCAGATGGCCGGAAAGGCACTCGGCAGCAGCCTTCAGGGAGAACTCAGCCTGATAGCCGGTACCCTCGGGGCGGCCCAGGTGAGAGCAGAGCACCAAGCGGGCACCCTTCTCTAAGAGGTACTTGATGGTGGGCAGAGCAGCCACGATGCGAGCATCGTTCGTGATAGCACCATCCTTCATGGGAACGTTGAAGTCCACGCGCATGAGGACTTCCTTACCGGCAACGTCGAGGTCACGTACAGTGAGTTTAGCCATATTGTTGTTTTTGGTTAGAAGTTTTTCAGAGCGTACAGCTCCGCGTGGTTATTTTACAACGTATTTCTTTGCAGCGCAAGGCTAAAAATTTGGAATGACGATTTTCTTTAACTTTGCTTGTGTTTTTAGGCGCTGCTGATTATTGCTCGGAATCGTCTAGAAAACGCTTTACTAGTTTACGGTCCGGGCTGGCCATGGGGGTTGAATGAAGCTCAGAGAGTGGGATAAATCGTTCGTTGTTTTTGGGTGAGGCAACGTTCCCACGGTGGAGATGGCGGGTGACTTTGTAACGCGTTACGCTGTACTTCTGATCACACATGTGAGGGAGTTTTGAAACTTCATTCTGCTCGCGGCGAGGCAGTCGGTACATTCCCTCGTGGCGTTTGCCATCAGGCTGTTTTTCCATAAGGAGCCCTTGGGGCGAAAGGTGCCAGATATCCCAGTGCTCTATTGCGCTTGCCTCTTTTTTGAGGAGTTTAACGGGAAGCTTCTCTGGTTCGGTGGTTGTGCAGAATTCTCGTACGGGGCAAAGTAAGCAGGTGGGGCCACCGGTTGTGCAAAGTGTTTGCCCTAGTTCCATGATGGCGGAATTATAGGCCCTCGGATTAGTTGGGTGGACAAGCTTTGCTGCCAGTTCCCAGTGTTTTCGGCGTCCTGCCGGGCTGTCGATGGGGGTAGCATCGTTGAATACTCTGGCGAAGACTCTGCTCACGTTTGCGTCCACTAATGGAGCGGGGTGGTTGTATGCAAAGCTAAGCAGGGCTCCTGTGGTGTAATCTCCGATGCCGGGCAGGGTTCGGATGGTTGTTTCATCGCAGGGAAAAACTCCAGCATGCTTCTCGCAAATAGCTATGGCAGCTGCACGCAGCGAGCGTACGCGGCGGTAATAGCCAAGCCCTTCCCATGAGCGCAACGCTGTTTCCTCGTCCGCTTCTGCTAGATGGGCGGGCGTGGGGAACTGATTCATCCATGCCTCATATCTCGCCAGTACAGTCGGGATAGTCGTTTGTTGCAGCATGATTTCACTCACCAATATAGCCCACGGATTGGTGGTGCGACGCCATGGATAATCCCGACCGTTTGCGAGGAACCAATCTACCAGAGCCTGAGAGAATGCCTTGTAATGCTCCACTTTCATCATCAGGCAGTCGTGTGGGTCTCTGTGGTGTAAATCGAGATGTCAGCATCACGGGTGCCGAGAAGCTTCTGGGCACGCATGAGGGCTTTACGGGTGGAGATGTTCGGGTTCTTCGGTTCGTAAATGAAGATGTTGCTTTCACCCTTGCTGCGGTCACAGTCTGCCTGCAGAACCTCTAGCACACCACTTTTGCGTAGAACACGGAAAACTTGGCGCCCTGCGCCGGATACGATTAGGTGGCGGCCTTTCTCTCGTGTGAATTTAATGAGTTCTTCCAGAGCGCAGACGGAGGTGGCATCCAGATTGCGAGCATTCCTCATGCGGAGAACGATGACGGCGAGTGAGGAATCTTCCGCAATACGAGATACCTGTTTGCGGAAGAGATCCGCAGCGCCGAAAAAGAGGTCGCCCTCCACATGGACAATGGAAATCTGAGGCAGGCGGCTAGCCTGACTGCTCACTTCCATGAGAGTACCTTCCTTATCAAAGGTGTATTCTACTAGCTCCGGCTTAGCGGCTTTTCTCAGGAAGAGGGAAACGGAGATGACAACACCCACGAAAATGGCAATGTGAAGAGGCAGTAGAAGTGATGCTATGAAGGTGATAAGTAGTACTACTGCATCTCCTCTAGTGGAGCGGAAACAGATGCGCAGCAGTTTTCTATCGTACAGTGATACGGCATTAGCCAGCACGAGTGCTGCAAGTACGCTGTGTGGTATGCAGGAGATGATGGGGAAGCTGGCCAGTACAAAGGTGATACCCAGACAAAGCAGGCCGCAAATAACGCCGGAAAAACGCGTCGCAGCGCCAGCTGTATAATTCAGCATGGAGCGGGTAAGTGAAGCTGAGCAGGGGAGAGATGTGGTGAAGGCTGATCCGATATTAGCCATACCCACGGCAAATGTGTCCTGATTGAGATTGACCGGCTCACCTGTCTTTGCTGAAAGCGTCTTGCTCATTACGGTCTGTTCCAGCGTGGAGAGGAACGCTATACCGATAACGACGGGGAAGAGTTCTGCCAGATGCCCTGAGATAGCCCATACTGAGGGCGGCGTGCATGTGAGATCACTCATGGTGAAGTCTTTGAGCATGCGAACATCCGCAAAATAACCACCGGCCCATGGCTGGCTGAGCGCCCAGTTCAGCACGCTCATGGTCAGTAGAATCACCGCAAAGGTAGGAAGGAACTTAAAGTGCTTCTTGAGCGGGATAAACATCAGGAATGACAGCACGCCTAACACTATTGGCTGCCATTGTACCTTATCCAGATTATTAATAATGGCTGAGCTCATTGTAAAGAATGAGCTACCGGCGTTTACATCATTAATGCCCATCACATACCGCAGCTGAGAGGCGATAATGAGAGTTGCCGCACCTGTGATATAACCTACCAGAACGCTGCGACTCACAAATTGCAGCATCTCTGTGGCTTTCACAAAGGCGCCAATGACGCATACCAGCCCGGCCAAGAATACAATCAGAGGAACGAAAATTGCGGGCTGGCTCTGTATGGCCGGAGAAGAGGCAAGAAAGAAGCTGGCCAACATGAATGCTGTGGCATTACTTGGCCCGCTGACCGTCAGACTACAACGTGTAAAAAGAGGTGCAATGAATGTACCTACAGTGGCAGCCATGATGCCATATATACTATCCAGCCCAGCCATGGCCGCGAAGGCCATGCCTTGCGGCAATCCCACCAGCGCTACATCCAGCGCGGCCTTGGTGTCTCGGCCGGCTTTAGAAAGATTGTACCCGCTAAGGGCATGGCGAGCAGGAAGAAGGTCAATCATTCCCTGTGCCAGATAGAGGCGCAGGCCTTTCCAGCCGAGTTTGATACGATGTGCCAAAGCTCCCATACAATTCTATTCTAGCACAGTATATTTTATTCTGCAAGTTGAATTATTCTGCCTGCGTGGGGTGCGGCTCAGAAATGCTCTCAAGGAGTTCACGTGCCCGTTGCTGATATTTATGAGCTGTCGCATTATCTTGCTCACGCCGTACTATGTCAGCCAGCAGTACTGTGGCTTGCTCCAGCCACATTTTTGCATCCTCATGCCTGCCGCGCACGATGGCATGTGCTGCTGATTCTATGAGAGCATCCGTGTAAAGAGTTTTAAGCCGCGGGTTAGCAGGGGAATCCTGCAGTAACTGCCGAACAATACTGCGATATTTTTCGAACTCCTCAGTGGCGCTTGCGCTACGCTGTTCATTGGAGGAATACGCGATGGCTTTTCCTCGGTGTGCCCCGGCCACAATCATGGAATATTCCACATTACCCGGAGCGGTGGCAAGCAGGCGTTCCGTTTTCTGCATGACTGTGTTACAGTACGCTTCCGCCTGATTGTAAAGATGGCGGCGCAGCATGATTTCAATCATGTAGGACATGGCTCGGCATTGCTGGAATAGATAGTCCGTGTTATTAGAATCAAGGGATTCCAGCTCTTCTGAAAGCGAAATGCTTTGCTTAAAGGCAATCATGGCTTCTTCATCATGCTTATGGCGCACTGTACCATTGGTAGCTGCGGTACTCATGAGCATATGCATCAATCCTCGGGCGTATGTCTCGGTCGAAAGGCCGACTTTGAATGACAATCGGTGAGGATGTGAGGTAGCAAGAGACGTGTATATATCATGCGCCTCATTGAGAAGAAGATTTGCTGTACTAAAATCTTCCGCCTCCATTAGAACATTCGCTTGGCTGATGAGAGCCTGAGCCAGACCCATACGAGCATTTTCATGCCGTGGGTATTTGGCGATGAGCTCTCGGAACATGCGAACCATGTTATCAATAGTCAAGCTATTCATGGAAAGATTTCCGGAGATTATAGCAAAGCGTGCAGAGTAATCCATGGCTTTCCCGAGTTCGCAGCGATAATCAGGATTGTCCGGCGACTGATCGCAGAGCGAGCGCAACACATTCAGCGCTTGGCTCACAAGTATTCGAGCCTGCTCGTTCATGTTACGCCTTCGTCCTACCTCCGCACGCAGCAACCAAGTGCGTGCCAGTTCAAAGCGGTAGCGCTGGTCATCAGGATATGCATCATGAAGGGACTGCAGAAGTTTCGTAGCATTCCGGTAAGCGTCCGTTGCAGCAGCCAGTTCTCCTTGCTGAACATGTACGGAACCAAGGTTTTTCCATGCGATAGCCAGCGCTCGCTGAAGTGTTTCATCTTGAGCGATAGGGAGACTCTCCATGGAATTAAGGTAATTTTTGAGATTGTTACCCAGCTGCTGCTGCAAAGCCGTAGAGCCTGGGATGTCTGCAAGCTCATCGTTAAAATCATAGAGCATGCCCTCAGTGAAGGTGAGGCTGTTGTTATAAATTTTCATAGCCTGCTCTTTTTCTTTAAGCGCCCATATGCTCAGCGCTGCCAAAGTAACGACGATGGCTACGCTAGATGTCATGAGAATACGCATACGGCGCATGAGGCCAGATGGCGGGGGGATGATGCCGCTTTCCATGCTGTCACGCCAAGAGGCAGCACTCTTCCAGCGTTCTGTCGGGTCTAAGGAAAGGGCTCGGTCTATTGCTTGCAGGAAGTGGCGGCTGTAAAACTCTTCCAAATAAGGTCGCCCGGCCAAGGGTTTGTACGGATCCGGTGAGGCGAGTACGCGCATTTCGGACTTCGGTGGGAGCAGGCGAGTGATAAGGTAATAAAAGGTAGCACCTAGCGCATATATATCCGTCTGCGGGCCTATGGCCGCGCTCATCTGGGCATCTGTACGGGCAGTGCTTTGCTCCGGAGCACAAAAATCAGGCGTGTAGATGTTGGTGTAAATTTTCCCTTCCTGATGCTGACGAGCGGAGCCGAAGTCAAGCAGGATGGGGCGGCCCTCGGTATTTACAAGGATATTTTCCGGTTTAATATCGCGGTGCACAATTCCGTGCTGCTCCATGTATTCCAAAGTATAAAGCAGAGAACGCAGTAGCTGCTTATTCTTGCGAGCCTCCATTGCCTGGCGTGTTTTGTCCAGTGTAGGTTGTTCCGGCAGCTCTAGTGATTTACCTTCCACATACGGCATCACGTAATAAGCTGTACCGTTTTCTTCAAAACCGGAGATAATGGGCACAATGCCCGGATGTTCCAACCCCATGAGCACCACGACTTCTTCCATGAACTCGGCCTGGGTGGCTTTGAAGCGTTCATCCGTCTCCGGAGATATGCTGCTCACGAAGGTACTTCCGGGCATACGCATGGCAAGATTAGTCGGAATATGCTCCTTAATAACCACGATAGAGCCATGCGTGCAGTGGCGTGCCCGGTAAGTAATACCAAATCCTCCTTGACCGAGTTTGGATATAATAATATATTCTCCTACTTGCGTTTCCGGGGGTAGGGGGGCGCGTTGGTTGCCTGTTTCTGCAGGTTCAGTTACAGGCTCTGGTGCAATAGCATCGGTCTCCTCCAATATGGGGTGAACCGGGGGGGGCGGATTCGCTGCACCAGGGGGAACAATGGGAGGAGGCGGCGCACCATGAGGCGCTGAGTTGAGCGGAGAGAGTTTCATCAGAGAGATTTTCGCAGTTTAAGTGTGCTGCTTTCCTGTGAAGTAAGGAAGGTGATTTTATCTAGCGGCAGGTGCGGCAGAACTATGAGAGGATTAAAGTGGGGCTGATTGTAAGTCAGGGTAAGTCTTGCCTCCTGTTCATTGCAGCGTAACTGAATATGCACCCGGGTATCCGGCGCAAATACATTAAGTATGGCGGTGACGGCAGCTTGTAATTCTGTAATACTATCCGGAGCGGCAAATACGCTTTCTAGTTTTTCTTGCAGCGTTTTCTCAAATGCTGCAGGTTCACCTGCAGTAAAGGACGTGTGGTAATTGATTGTCCACTTTCCTCGGTATTCAAGCGACAGCATAGTAATATCGCTCTTTTGTTCCATATTGCCAGTGAATTGCTGGAGAGCTGCTCGAATTCCGCGTATAGTTTCAGACACCGAGCTTGTTTCCCGCGTGAGAGCCTCCTGAAGACGTGCCGCTCCGAAGGGGGTATGCTCAGAGTCTGTGGCGTTTATCACACCTTGGGTATAGAGGAAAAGCCTGTCTCCGGGCTGCAGATGGAAGCGGCATTCACTATAGGCTGCTCCTGAATATGCCCCTAATACTGCGCCAGAATGCATGGCTAGCATCTCATAGTTTCCACTGACATGGCAGAGCAGAGCCTGTGGTGTGCCGGCATTTACAAAGCGAAGATCTCCGGTGGAGACGTTCAGGCGCCCGTAGAAGAGAGAAAGCTTCATGTCCGCCCCCTCTCGACAAAGGATTTTATTAGTGCCAGTAACAAGTTCTCGGGGTGTTGCTCCGGTATTTGCCAGTTCGCGGATGATAGAGATGGCGCGCATCATGAACAGCGCTGCGGGGATGCCAGTGCCTGACACATCTCCGAGCAAGAAGCAGATGTGCTTATCATCCGGCATGAAAAAGTCATAGAAATCTCCGCCTACCGTCTGAGCCTGAAGACACGAGGCATATATATCAAAATCTGTTCTGTCTGGGAAAGCCGGAAACTTGCTGGGGAGCACGGTATGCTGAATTGCCGCTGCGAGATGCAATTCTTTCATAAGGTGTTCTCGCTTCTGATCAGCATATGACTGTAACGAATCCACCATCGCATTGATACCGGTAGAGAGCCTTGTGAACTCCGGAGTGCTTTTCTCCTCAATTCTTTCTTCCGTATACCCCTCAGTTATACGGCGAAGCCCATTATTGATACGCTGCAAACCGCTCAGCACGTAAATGCGCAGCAGCCACCACACAATCACGAACATGAGCAAGAACAATACCATATTGCTCAGCAGCATATAACGCAGAGATTTGAAGCTCACCTTGCTAATTTCCTGCCACGGCATGAAGGAGACAAGGCGGATACCGTTCTCTTCAATGGCATATGTAGCATAGCTCACACCACCTGTACTTACCTCGCCTACTGAGTTCAGCGGCTGTGAGAGCAGGGTGGATGTGGGGAGATTCAGAGCACCACGGTTCAGCAACTGGCCATCACGGAAGGCAATAACATGCTCACTCGCTCCCTGCATGACCTGCTCAATCAGAGTGTCAAGCCCGATGGCTTCACGTACAGACTGCTCATGCTGAACAGCAAAGCCCAGCTGGAGTACGCCGGGCGCATCCGGGCGTGTCACGCCTGCGTATTGCAGTAGTTTGCCGTCCAATGCACTGTTTCTGGGGCGCTGTACTAATTCATGCCCCGGTTCATTGATACAGTCAAGAAAGTAGCGGCTCTGTTCGTGGTCTCCCAATTTAAAGCCAACGACATTTTTCGGAACGCCTGCAACGATGGTCCCTTCTTCGTTACTAATGCAGAGCTGCGTGGCGCCAAGTTCATTGCACAGGCCTTGCATGAGCTCGTAATCCTTTATAATGGCCGGATTTTGGCTAATGATTCTGGCTGCGGCTCTTGTTCGTTCCAGTGTGCTGCGGTCATTAATCTGCTCCACATGGCGCATGTTATCCTGTGTGAAGCGAATCAGTAGCATAAGGTCATAGAGGCGATTGCTCATGAGAGCCTTCGCTCGTGATTCCGCTTGTCTCTGGAACTGGAGGAATGACAGCAGTCCTGCCACGGCAAACGCCGAACATATCAGCACCAGCAGCCATGTGAGAAACTTCCTTTGCATGTCTTCCCGCTCTTTCTCCGAGCATATTACCATGATATGGGAATAATTGCAAGCATAGAATTACACGCCACTAAACTCTTGCAGCCTTAAAAATAACAAAACAAAGTCGGAAATCTTTTAAACTAGCCAAAGGGTATAATCATGCATAGAGGTCAGGGGATGAAAAAGGGGGAAGAACGGTAAAAGTTCTTCCCCCTTGTGGACGCGACGAAGTATAAAGGCATTATCGCCTGCGCCGACGTGCTGCCAGGCCAGCCAAAGCTAACAGACTCAATGTAGCTGTAGTGGGTTCTGGCACATTGGTGGGGGTGGAGTAGACACGCACATAGTCAATAGTCATGGCAACTCCGTCACCTATGTCACCGATATCACCTACCCAACTTCCACCTAACTGCATGTCCAGCAAGAGGTAATAGGGGTTGTTGTCCTTGTTGAAAGGCCAATTGGGGTTGCCCTCCTGTGTTTGGAGGGTGAGGGTGCTCCTACCATCCATATAGAAAGTAACTGCCTCCGGAGTCCACTCTACACCATACGTATGGAATGCCGCCTTCTCTTCCTGCGTCATGAAGTATGCGGTGCTGGTGCCATTTGCGCCTACGGTTGAATTAGAAACGGCATTACCCCATTGGTTATTATAATGCACTGTCTGGTAAATGATGCCGTCCCTGTTCAAATGCTCCATAATATCGATTTCTCCCGTCTGAGGCCAAGGACCAGCGGTAGGCATCATCCAAATCGCAGGCCAAGCGCCCTGTGCGCAGTCGAACTTGGCACGAACCTCCACATATCCGTATTGGAAAGTGAAGGTCTTGTCTGTAAAGATACCGCCGCAGGCATAGGTATCATTAGCGCCTGTTGGGTCATTTTGGCTGGTATAGTCGCCATACTTACCCCACAAGGAAACAGTGCCATCCCCGTTTACTGTCACTAAGGATTCATCTCGGGACTGATAGCGAGACCAATCAACGGTCCAGTTCACATACTCAAACCTATTCCATTTAGTAGTATCCAAGCGCGTGCCGGAAAAATCATCATTGAACACCATCGTCCACTCCGGGTGAGTAGCTTGCCAGCCTGTATAATCATCAGCCTGTGCAGTAGATACAGTGGCAGGCAAAGCTGCCGCTAACAGTAAGCCGTATAAATGCTTTTTCATAAGTGATGCGCTTGTATGTGGTATGGAGAGAGGGAGAAAAGACTCCAAAAAGAGTTCTTGTAATCTCATCTCAGATTATGCCATAATACCCGTACGGATGATTCCGTCAAGGTAAAAGAGAGCAAGCTGACGAGCTTTTGCAAAGAGTTAAGGGTCAATAGAAAGATAAATTGATGATTTATTTCTCTATGGGCAACTTACTCAGGGCCTCCTGAATGGAGGGTGGGCAGTTATAACGGGCAGATTTAAGAGCGTCTTCGCTGATATATGCTCCTGCTTTCCCAAGCAAGGGGATGAGCTCAACTGCATTCTGAACGGCTTGTGAATCTGGTGTGTCCACCGCTTCGAATACAAGTTCATCGCGGTCTACCATGGCGTCTGGTATGAAGTCTGCACATGTTCCTTGCCGCAATAGTTCTAGGGCCTTTTCCATAGCTCCGCTTTCCGGCCCTGCAAGAGGATCAGTAGCGGCGAGGACGGCCTCTTCTAGTACTGTGCGCATGTGGTCACGATAAGCAGCACGGAAAAATATTACCACGATGGGCACTAGCACCATCAGAAACGGCACGGCGAAAAGCACGATCATGGCTGCGCCACTAGGCATATACCCCTCCTCACGGGGAGCCACAACAAACGCCGCCACTCCGTACAGCAGGACACACAGCCAGCAAAGGGATATTACCTGCATCACCGAACGGCGTGGCCAATAGAGAAGGACTGACGTTCCAACAGCTCCCCAGAGAGCAGGTTGCATGGGAGCTTCCATGCCGGAATACCAGCCGAGTGCGAAAAACAATGCAGCTGATGCGAAAATGAAAATGGATTTCATGTCAATCCTCCGACGTTTGCCACGGGGCAGCTGTTGAATATCAGATAGGCTTCTGAACCTCAGCGATGTATTCTTTCACAGAACGTGTGATTTCAGAGGCAATGTTAGCCTTTGGTCTGGCAAATGACGGGATGAACCACGGATATGCACCCACCAAGTCATGGAATACAGCAACCTCACCATCACAGGTGCCTCGGCCCGCGCCGATGCCGATAGTGATGATGGGACATGCTTTAGTAATCGCCTTGGCTACAGCATGCTTGGTACACTCGATAACCACGGAGAATGCGCCGGCACGTACCACCGCCTCCATATCACGCATGATAGCAGCCGCTTCCTCGTCCGTCTTGCCATGCATGCGGTAGCCACCTTCTTCCTTCACTTTCTGGGGCAGGAGTCCGATATGGCCCTGCACGGGAATTCCCGCTTGGGTAATGGCACGAATTTGCGCTTCCATGGCTTCGCCACCTTCAAGCTTTACAGCATCAGCGCCCACCGCCATGAGAGCGCGTGCCGTTTCTAGAGCTTGTTCCGGGGTGTTGTATGTATTGATAGGCATGTCAGCCACAACCACAGCATTTTTTGCAGCACGGGCCACAGCCTCTACATGGTGAAGCATATGCGCGAGGGTTACGTGGGTGGTGTCCGGGTAGCCGAGCATAACCATACCGAGCGAATCACCCACAAGAATCATATCCACTCCAGCCTCATCCACGAGGCGGGCAGTGGGGTAATCATAAGCAGTCAGTTCAGAAACAGGCACATTACCCTTACGGGCGATGATTGCGGCGATTTTGCTGTTCATGGCTATTCAATTACAAATCAAAAGGAACGACCTGCGGCCTCTCGGCGGGCAGGGCAGCAAGAAGTTCACTCACCGTAAGAGGTTGTCCGGGAAGGCGCAGTTGCGGGTCTATATCACAAAGAGGCCTCAGAACAAACTCGCGTATGTGTGCGCGTGGATGCGGGAGTGTCAGCTCAGGCGTATTCATTATGGTTTCGCCGTGATAAATCACATCCACATCACAGGTGCGGGGTGCGCCGTACTCGCCGGTACGTTCACGGCCAAGCTCATTTTCGATTTTCTGACAGAGAGAAAGGAGCGCTTTTGGCTCCATATCCGTGCTTACCTCTACACAGGCATTCAGAAACAGGGGGGAGCCTTCCGGGCAGCCGACCGGCTCCGTTTCATATAATTGGGAAAGGCGGAGGCTGCCGAAGACGTCGGCCAGGTAATCACAAGCTCGTTCCAACGTGGCTAATCTATCTCCCACGTTGGAACCAAGAGCTATACAGGCTTTGACAGGTTCAGTCATTGAAACCCAGCACATCCTGCATGGTGTAGAGACCGGCGGGCTTATCGGCCAGCCAGAGAGCGGCGCGAACGGCGCCACTGGCAAAAGTCATACGGCTGGACGCCTTGTGCGTGAGTTCCACGCGCTCGCCATCCGTAGCATACATGACGGTGTGATCACCTACTACGTCACCACCACGCATGGAGTGCATGCCAATCTGGGCTTGCGGGCGGGCTCCCACGAGACCATTGCGGCCGTGCATCACGTCCTTTTCGTAATCCAAACCGGTAACATCACATACCACTTCGGCCAGAGTGCGAGCGGTGCCGCTGGGAGCATCCAGCTTGTGATGGTGGTGCATCTCGATAATTTCAATATCGTAATCCTTCAGGATGGCGGTAGCCTTACGGGTGAGCCAGAAGAGGGTGTTTACGCCCACGGAATAGTTACTGGCGAATACGATAGGAATCTGTTTGGATGCCTCAGTGATGGCGGCTTTTTCCTCTGCGGTGTGACCGGTGGTGCCGATAACGAGGGGCTTGCCCTGTGCTACAGCTGTAGCCAACAGTTCGGGGGTGAAGCCGTGGAAGGAGAAGTCAATGGCAATTTCTGCCTGCTGCATGGCCGCTGTGATATCCTGACCTACATCATGTGTGGAGGCCAGTTCCGCGCCGGACGTCAACTCTACAGCCTGCTTCACAGCCTGTCCCATGCGCCCGGAAATGCCTGTAACGAGAATTTTCATATGATTATTTACAGGAGGTTGTAGCTCTTGAGAAGGTCAGCAAGGATGCCGTGCTTCTCCTCAGCCAGAGACACGAGAGGCATGCGGATTTCCCAGCTCATATCACCGCGAAGGGCCATAGCTGCCTTAATCGGAACGGGATTGCCGTCCAAGCTCATGAGCCCCTTCATTAGAGGATAATACTTCTTTTGCAATTCCAGAGCCTTCTTGCCATCGCCGGAAAGGGCACTATCTACCAGAGCCTTCATTTCAGCAGGTGCCACATTTGAGGTGACGGAGACGAGACCTACTGCACCACAGGAGATGAAGGGAACTGTGAGGCCATCATCACCACTGAGCACGGCGAAGTCATCCGGAAGAGCCTGAACAAGCTGATTCACTCGCTCTACACTGCCACCAGCTTCCTTGATTGCCACGATGTTGGGGCAATCTTTAGCCAAGCGAACCACTGTATCCACTGCGATTTCAATACCGCTGCGACCAGGAATGCTGTAGAGGATGATGGGCAGGGTGGTAGCATCTGCCACGGCCTTGAAGTGGCGGTAGACACCTTCCTGACTGGGCTTGTTGTAGTAGGGGCACACCTGAAGGGTGCCATCTGCACCCATAGCCTCAGCTTCTTTCGTCATTTCAATAGCTTCATCCGTGCTGTTGGAACCGGTGCCGGCGATGACTTGGCAGCGCCCAGCAGCATACTGGATTGCAAGTCGAATGACTTCCATATGTTCGCTGTGACTGAGGGTGGGACTTTCACCGGTGGTACCAACCGGTACGATGCCGTCCACACCACCGGCAATCTGAGCCTCAATCAGAGCCTTCAGAGCATCGGCGTCGACTTTATTATCCTTGAATGGGGTGACAATAGCTGTGTAAAGTCCGTGGTACTTCATAATATCTCGCAGTTATTCTAGCACAATCTGTCCAAAAGTCACGCTTTTTCGCTGGGAAAGTACAGCTAAATGCATAGCCCCCTGCAGAGAATTGCTCTGCAGGGGGCGAAAAAGCGATTTTCTGAATAGGTGATTACTGATTCACTTTCACGCGAATGCGAGTTGTCACGGATCCGTTCTCGCTTGTAGTCGTGGCATCGACGCGACGCACATAAAGTGCTGCTGTCTCCAGAGCCTGAGCGATTTCTGCGGCTTCCTGAGCACGTCGAGTAGCCGCGGAATGAGTGGGACGCGGTGATGCATAGTCATCTTCTGGAATATAACTACTGCTCCCCTTGACTCTTCTTGCATTTCTGCGGGCAGGGCCGGTCGGTGTCTGCGGGCCGGCTGCTTCACGCATGGCATTAGCTAGACCTCGTGCCGTAGCGGCAAGTGCACGCATGTTCAGAGTTGCCACGGCGCCGCTGAACTCCATTGTGCCGGTAGCAGAGGAAATAATATTACTATTATAGGCGGAGGAGGAGCCCATGGTGAAGCCGGTATCACTTACGGTGACATTCGGCACAAAATCCGTGGAGAAGAACGGCAACGCCACGCTATATGAGGTGGTGCTTCCGGTAGTAGTCGGAACAATGGGAAGCATGCGGACTACGGAGGGATCGCTACCAAACTTAGCGGCCACATTACCGGCCACAGTGAGAAGTTGCTCCCAACCTTCGCCCAGCTTACTGCGATCAGTTACACCGGCATAGAAGGCAATTCGGGGGAAGGCATGTGTATTGCCGGGCTTGCCGTCCAACACAGTGGGGAAACGGCCTGCGTTATCAATAGTGAGGGCATAGCTGTTCCCCAGACCGCTGCAGATAGTTTCACCAGCGCCGATAAGAGCCTTCAGGTCTGGCAGGAACTGCCTGGCCTGCGCGAGTTCTCGGGCGGCGGCGTCCTGTTTATGTTGAGGCAATGTGGCAATAAAACCATCAAGTACATTAACCGCAGAATCAACGAGCTGCATAGTTGTGGGCATGTTGGACCTTACCCAAGGAGTACTTTCGCAGTAGAGCACAGTCTCCGGGCGGTCAGGCAGAGAGGTGAGAGCCAAGCGACCGGGAGTGTACTGTAAGGTAGAATTACTTGCCGTCATCTGGATTTCCAGTGCAGAATTATCGAACCAGACTAGAGCCATATCACTTGCGGCGCCCTTATTTTTGCACAAATTAGACACGGTGTTTGTGATAAGACTTGCTCCGGCGGCGGCGGCAGACATTGTCCCCTGATTTTGACCGGGAGTTCTGGACAGTTCTCCAAAGATGTCAGATAACAAGGTACCCATGCCAAGCAAGGGCTTCATCTGTAATCTGTTCACTTCAGCGCTGATTCCAGGGGCTGCGTAAGAAAGCAGAATGGGATTTTTCTGAAGCTGTGCATCAGCAGCTGAAAGTTTGCTTGTGCCAAGAATGGATTGGGCAGGAGTAGCAGCATGTTGAATATCCTGGGGCCTTTCGCATATGACAGCAATGAGGTCGGAACCAATTTGTTTTACCATCACATAGATTGTACGGCCAATAATAGCCTCCCTTAATGCGGCCTGAATCTCATTGTCTCGGCTTGGGGGCTGGTTGATAAAACCGGGGCGAACGGTAATTTTAATGCCTTCGAATCCATTTGCTGAATATGGCTCTCTCCGGATATTCTGACTCGGTGCGTCTATGTTATCAGTAAGAGCGGCAACAAATTGCTGCCTCCACTGAGTCGGGATTGCAGACGTACCATTTGTGGAGATGACTGCGTATAACGGAGGTAATTTTAAAGAACTTGCGCCATTTACGGCTGATGCTATCGTCTGACGAACATATGCTTCAGTGAGATTTTTGATAACAGAATTCGCCGGGGCTGCTGCCTCTCTTCCCCAATCATTGAAAAAACGCATACAGTCGCTTATACCATCAGCTTCTTCAATAGCAGCGTATGTATATATATCGCTTACACAAGAAAGAGCTGTTCCTAAACCTTTACCAAAAGCGAGGCTGATACCATCCACTGAATCCAGTCCGGGAGGTATCTGTCCTGCATTGCCGGTCAGAGCTGCAATAGCTGCAAGGCCAGGACCAGCATGATTCAGCGTGATAACCATCTCTGCA
This sequence comes from Akkermansia sp., assembly GCA_017517385.1. GTDB lineage: Bacteria > Verrucomicrobiota > Verrucomicrobiia > Verrucomicrobiales > Akkermansiaceae > Akkermansia. The sequence continues at coordinate 120,327 of JAFWZG010000054.1, read as the reverse complement.
TCAGCCGGTATATAGGCAAGAGCAGGGTAAGCTGCCGCTCTTTCATTGGCGGAAGCCGTTGCTGCATTGCCAGTCCCGACCATGTTAGAATAAATATGGGCGGAAGTCTCTTCAGATACCTGTGCATAGATGGGTGCCGCAGTAGCGGCTAACATCATGAGTGTTGTTCGAATATTCATATGTACTAGTATTATAAAAATTAATTATAATATGTAAAGCTAATTTTAGATATACTGACAAAAAAGAGAGCTCCCATAATGGGAGCTCTCGCTAACATTTTATTGAAAAAAGTATTACTTCTCGCAGTAAGTGCGCACGGCAGCGGCGATGCGAGCGGATACATCCTCGGGCTCGCCTTCTTCCACCACGTCAATCTGAACAACCTTGTCCTGAGCGCGGTAGTGCTCTACCACAGGAACGGTAAGTGTCTCATAATCCTTGCGGCGCTTAGCGAAAGCCTCAGGGTTGTCATCGGTGCGCACTATCATGGCGCCGCCACACTTGGGGCAGATTTCTTCACCGTTACGGGTCGTCTCGCCACAGGCGGGGCATGCCTTGCGCTTGAGCATACGAGCCTCGATAAGTTCAGCGGATACGTTCAGATAAATAACGATATCCACACCAAGGCCCATGGCTGTCAAGTTGGCGTCCAGAGTCTCGGCCTGAGCAACCGTGCGGGGATAGCCGTCCAGAAGGCAGCCGCAGTCCTGGTTCTCACCCAGCCACTTGGCAACGATACCGTTCACGACCTCATCGGGTACGAACATGGCAGCGTCCATGTACTTCTTAGCTTCCAGACCCAGCTCAGAGCCGGCTGCAATCTCAGCACGCAGCAGAGCGCCGGTGCTCAGAGGCTTGAGGCCGTAGGTCTCAGAAAGGAAGTTAGACTGCGTGCCTTTACCGGAAGCCGGGGCACCCACAAGTACGAATCTCTTGAGCGTTTTCATATTTATGTAAGATTGAGCTCGCCTCCGTTTTCAGTAGGCGTCTTTGTGATTATGCCTTATTTTGTCAGAAATGCAAGCACATAATTTACGATGGCGTGGCAAATACTATTTGGTATCAGTTTTCACCGCCACTATTCAGCATGGCCGCGGCCATGGCATTGCCGCTTCGTGCAGCAATGCGCAGTGCCGCTATGGCCTTCTCTGAGTCCTTTGTAACGATGGTGCCCTGAATCAAGCACATTGCCAGAACGAATAGAGCCACATGGTCACCGCTTTGTGCAGCAGCTTCCAGATTAGCCAAATCCTCACGAGTCTTAACTTGGGCGAAGTAGACACGAGCAAGCTGATTCTGCGCCTCGGCATGGCCAGCGAAGGCCGCATTGCGGAGATGCTCTGCACCTTCCATTGCCTTGCCGGCCTTAAAAGCGGCGGCTCCAAGCTGATATTCTTTATCTGCGTCCATTACTTTTGAGGAGCTGAAAACTCTACGCGAAGGCTGTAAACCTTGCCATTGAAGCTCTCGCCAAGAGTCTGCAGGGGCAGTACGAATGTGGAACGCAGGCCATTGGTGCGGTTCTGCCAGCCATTTTCACGGTCACGATAATTCATGAGGGTAAGCGTACCGATTTCCTGCCCGTCCACCAAGAGCTTGGTATTCTGAGGCTGACCGATAAGCTCAATCTTGACACGCTTGCCGATAGGCAGACGGCCGCCGAAGGAGAACTCCATGGTGTCACTGCGGCGGAAACCGACTGTACCATCTTTCATCACCGCAATGAGCTGGCCTTCGGGACCGCTGAGCAGTACCTGTTCTGAGCCTTCGGGGGCAGCGTTAAGCTCAATCTCAGCGGTGAGGTGATAATTCGGGCCGGCTGCAGCCTCATTCAGCTGCATGGGCAGGGCGGAGGGTGTCACGCATACGGGAGCATCACCGGCGCGTACATTCTGGGGATTCAGGCCGGGGGCTTCACCAACCTTAGCCGCAAGTGCGCGGTGTTGTTCAAAGGTGCCGGGGTTATGCTCAGTGCCCCACATGCGCTGGCTGAGCACATCTGTGGAATGGCGGAATATCTCCCAGATGTCATACATGCCATAACCGGAGTGTCTCAGGTCCGTCATGTCGTTCCAGATGGCATAAGTGGCACCAATGAGGTTTGGGTGACCGGCGGGAATGTGGTAGTTGCCCACATAGTTGGGACGCCAGTTATTGTATACCCAGCGGTGGTTCCTATCCATGCGGTAATAGTTAGCAAAGGGAACGATGTAGAGCTGGCCATCATTGGTATTAATGAGCTTGTAGCCGGCGTTCATAGCCTCTACGGGATTCTGCCACTGACTGCTCCAGAGGTTCATTTCCACGCCCTCGGCAATAACGGGTGTTTTACCGGGCTTGTGAGTAAGACTTCCCCAAACACGCGGAGTGTAGCCACGGCCAAGCACATAGCGGAGGAGACCATCACAATACTTTCTGTAAGACTCGGCATCACCATAGAACTCATCAGCGCCCACGTGAATCACGCAGTCTTCCAGAACGGGGCGTTCCAATTCAGCGTCCGGCAGCAGGTATTCATCCAGCACCTCACCCACAAACTTGAGCGTTTCAGGATTGGCGGCGTCAATGTGGTCACTGCGGCGGCCGGGATTGCCCATCGGGCCCTGATAGATGAGATCCGGGCGAACGCGTGTGAAGGAAAGAGCGTGACCGGGGGTATCAAACTCAGGTACGATATTGACGCCGCGTACGCGAGCATAATCAATGAGCTCGCGGAACTCTCGCTTGGTGTAGAATACGTCCTGTGCGGTAAGCGGCACGCCGTTTTCACCCACCATGCGGCTTTCCAGACGGAATGCGGTGTAAGCCTCAGTGAGCGGGTCGCGACCATCCTTCACGTACTCTTCAAGGAAGATGTAGTTATTGTTGATGACGATGTGAAGGTCATTCATCTTATACCACGCCATGGTATCGATGACCTTGCGGAGGTCATCAAGAGTGTAGGGGGTACGAGCAGCGTCAAAAAGCACACCGCGCACGCGGTAGCGGGGTTCATCCCAAGCTCGGCCGCAGGGAATGCGGTTTTCGCTCAACCTGAGTATCTGAAGCACGGTGCGAGAGCCCCACATTAAGCCCTTAGCTGTACGAGCGCTGATGGTCACCACGCCCTCCTGAGCCTCCATACCATAAGCTTCATCACTGACTTCACCGGAGATACGGGAATCAATCACGAAGTTAATGGAGGCTGCTTCATTAGGTGTATCTACAACTTGCACCTCAGCTCCGGTGATGGCGGTCAAATCCGCCACAATGATGTCACGAAGCTCCGCGGCTTCGGGGGCAATATATACCTTCACTGTGTCACCCACGGCAAAAGAACCGGTGCCGCCATCCCACTGGAGCAGTGAGGGAATGACCTGCGGCTTAGCATTGCCGGCAGTACGAGCTTCATCAGCCACGGCACGAGGTGTTACTCGCACGGGATAATCGCGGCTGAATACTTCCTCTCCATTCTTCCTTACGCGGAAGTTGATGATGACGGGGGTATCACTCAAAACATCAGAGGCATACAGGCAATCTCCTCTCTGGGAAATAATGCCCTCATAGTCCGCACCAAGGAACTCTACGGTAGCACCGTCAGCGGTGGGAATAGGCATGAACTCGCCGCTCTTTATTGAGGCGGGAACGCTGAGCCTGTCAGCAATTTGTCTGGCGGTCTGTGCCATCAAGGGGGAAACAGTCATGGCTGCCAACATCAAAAGGATGGATTTCTTAGTCATGGTTATTCGTTATTATATTAAATTGCCAGAGCTTGTCCAGCATGAAATTTAGGTTGTCACATTTATCCAAGGCAGGCGATATGCCGCCGGTGCGCAGTGTAAGTTGGTATTCAAGCACAATTCATCTAACGTCTGCTGCATGGCGCAACGCGCCTTATCCGGCGTATTGCAATCTTGGCTTATATGAGCAAGAATAATGTGCTGCAAATCCGGATGAGCAATCTGCCGCACAAACTCACCGGCCTGCTCGTTAGAAAGATGGCCGAAGTTGCTCTCAATACGCTCTATGAGATGCATGGGACGCCCTGAGTTATACAGCATTCCATGGTCATAGTTGGATTCAAGATAGAGAGCATGTACGCCTTGCATAAGGTTATCCATGCCGCGCATAATTCGCCCGGTATCAGTAATGTAACCAAGCTTCACGCCATCGCATTCGAAGAGGTAGCCCACTGGGTCTGTGGCATCGTGACTTACCTGAAACGGCGTTACTTGAAAAGCACCAATCTGCACACGGCTGCCCGGTTCTATGTAGGAAAAGGTGGCCGAGGGAGCCGTGGGTCTTAAATCTTGCCCGAGATAACGCGTGCAGTAAATATGGAGGTTGTCTTTTTTGGAAAGGACACCAAGCCCGCAGGTGTGGTCCGTATGCTCGTGAGTGAAGAGAAGCCCGGAAAGCTGGCGAACACAGAGCCCGCATTCTTCCAGTCCCCTGCGAATGCGTGTGGCGCTGATGCCTGCATCCACTAATAAATGGGTGCCACCGCCCGAGATGACGGTGGCATTCCCTTTACTACTACTGGCTAGAGTAGATATGCGAATCATTACTCCTGCTCAGTTGTTTGCTCTGAATTGCCCGGGAGCTGAGTAGAATCAAAATTGGGCTGGATATCAGCCTGCTGAAGCTCATCGAGTGGCTTGCCGTTGTAACGGCCGGTCTGGGCACGGAGGAAGGCTGTCACGTTCTCCACCTGAGTCTCGCTTGCTGTGGTGCGAGTCTGCGTGTCGAACATGATGCGCACAGCATCTTCAAGCTTGCTGACGGTGCCTGTATGGAAGTACGGGGCAGTCAGCGCGACGTTACGCAGGTTAGGCACGCGGAACATATCACGGTGCTCTTCTTTGCGAGTGAAGTCCTGAAGACCGTAAGCACCTTCTGTGTACCCCTCAGCATGGGCACGCAAGTCTGCATGGGTATTAATGTACTCAAAGCTCTGGCCACCGAGGGTCGGGCCACCATGGCAAGTAGCGCAACCATAATTCAGGAAGGTGTGCATACCATCTACCTGCTGTTCGGTCATGGCTGAGGCATCACCGGTAAGATAGCGGTCAAAGTCAGAATCTGGTGTGACAAGGGTGCGCTCAAAGGCAGCAATAGCATCCGTGATAGTTTCCGCCGTAATGCCGGCTTCGCCATATACAAGGGGGAAGAGGATACGATACTCGGGGTCGTCCTTCAGCTTAGCTGCAATTTCATTCCAGTCTTCAGGCTTGCTGTAACCCATTTCCACAGGATTTAAGGGAGGGCCACCTGCCTGTTCCTGAAGATTGGCAGCTCGGCCGTCCCAGAACTGGCGGATGTTGCTCGCAGCATTGTACACGGTGGGAGCATTCACGCCGCCGAGCTGAGGCTTGCCGTCCGGGCCGGGAACACCCTCAGACTTGGGCAAGTTATCTGTGCCGCCAAGAGTAAGATCATGGCAGCTGGCACAGGATACCTGATTAGTCGTGGAGAGTCGGGTATCGTGGAAAAGCCTGCGACCAAGATACACCTTTGCCCATGCCTTTTGCATTACTTCAGGAGTGCGAGCAGCAGCCTCGGCCGGGATGCCCCATACTTGTGCCACAAACTCGGCATCCGTCATATGAATGGGACGAATGGGAGAGAAGGTGCGACGTATCGCGGCATCCTCTGAAAAGTGATGGCGCAGCAGTGTTACATCATCCATAGTAAGACCGGAGCCAAGATGCACGGCTGTGTAGAGAGCAGGGGGCATACTGCGAGTGCGCAGTACTTGGTCCATCTTTCGGAAATCCACATCACTATGGCGGATATCTCCATTAGGAGCCATAACGAAAGCGCGCTGAGCGCCCTCAATATCACGCTTCACCTGTCCCAAAGAAAGCAGATTTGAAAGGCCGTTGAATTGAGGATATACTCCATGGCATGCCGCACACTTACTCTGCATGATAACATTTGCCACGGCTGCAGCCTGCTCCGGAGTGGAGGGCACTGGCAGATTACTCTTCTTCGTTGCCGGACTGATAATTGCAGAAAATACACCGGCTGTTAGGATGGTAACTGTAGCAGCAGTGACACCAAAAAGATAAGGGGTTATTTTGCTCATAAAATCAGATGGAGTGCTATCTTATGCGGACATTCTAGCATGTTTTGAAACGATTGCAAGAAGAAATCACTTGCTGTCTGCACCTCGTTCCTCGCGCTCTCTTCGCAGTTTTTCGAGTAACAGTTCAGGAGACGAGAAGTCCCGATTCAGCCTCGCTAATGCAGCGGCTCTGGCATCGGGGTGCAGGCAATGCTGAATAAGACTCAGGTTATCAAGCCGAATCGCCTCGATGTCATCAAGCGTATCGGCCGTAAGAGTCCGCTGCCGAATACGTTCCCGCAAAAGATTAGCTAGGGCAATCTGTAGCGTTTGCCGACGTGCATCGGAAGCTAAAGCTAGGGTTTCAATGAGTAACGTGATGGCTTTATCTGCTTGCATCCCGCTGGCTTGAGTAAGAGTACGCCTTACTAATTCAAGGTCACGTATTTCAGCCAGTACACCGGTTCTGTCCGTTGTGTCCAAAGTGGCAATTTCCTCTCTGAGAGCATTCATATTGTCACGGAACACGGAGGGAATATTCCGATAGTAGCGCATGAGTGTAGCCGCGCGTTGAGCTCCTTGCTCAGAATTTGCCTGTTCTAACAGGGTGGCATTTTCATGAGCTTGCCTCAGTGGGGAGATAACAGCTTCTCTTTCGTTTCTGCCTCCGGCGAGTCCCCCTAAGAGCATACCCTCCGGTGAAATTGCGATTAATGAGGGAAACATTGTAATGTTATATTTCAGCATCAAATCCCGATTCTGAGACAATGTCTCAGCCGATAACCGTGACGTATCATTGGGTAAATCAACCTCTAGCAGAATAAATCGCTCAGCAGCAAATTGCATAAATTCAGGCGTATCCAGCACCTCGCGCCGCAGCGTTGCGCACCAGCCGCACCAGTCTGAGCCGGTGAAGAACAACAAGATATTCTTGCCTTCAGCCTGAGCTCTCTCCCTTGCCACGGCATAATCTGTATTCCATACCGCCGTCGCACAAACAGGGGCCACAAAACAACTTACCGCAGCACACAGAGAGAAAAGTTTCATCATGCCTTTATCTTGCGATAATTTAACCAATTGTGCAAGAAAAAAGAACCGCTGCAGACACACCGCAGCGGTTCTGAAAACTAGACAGGATTACCCTAATTAGCCATTGTAGGCCGTCTTGTAAACCTGCAGCACCTCTTCCCAAGTGCAGGGACGGGGATTGCCACCGGTGCAAACGTCAGCCATAGCGGCATCCGTCAGGGCCTCGAGGTCTTCCTCCTTCACGCCGATTTCGGCCAGAGTCTGGGGAATCTTAACATCCACAGAGAGCTGTTTAACAGCCTCAATGGCTGCCTTGCGGTACTCATCCTGACTCATGGAATCTACGCCCTGTACACCCATCACGCGAGCGATTTCGCGGAACTTCTCGCCGGTGTAGGGGGCATTGTACTCCATCACATAGGGAAGGAGTACGGCATTAGCAACACCGTGGGGAGTGTTGTAGAAGGCGCTCAGGGGGTGAGCCATACCGTGTACAACGCCAAGGCCTACGTTAGAGAAAGCCATGCCCGTCATGTACTGGCCCAGAGCCATGCCCTCGCGGCCATCAGGATCATTCACTACAGCCTTACGCAGATTCTTAGCGATAAGCTCGATAGCCTTCAGATTCAGAGTGTCAGCAAGCTCCCAAGCGGCCAAGGTAGTGTAACCTTCGATGGCGTGAGTGAGAGCATCCATGCCAGTAGCAGCGGTAAGGCCGGCAGGCATGGAGGACATCATGTCAGGATCCACCACGGCAACTACGGGGATGTCGTGAGGGTCAACGCACACGAACTTGCGGCGCTTAGCCTCATCTGTAATCACGTAGTTAATAGTGGTCTCAGCAGCAGTACCGGCTGTGGTAGCCACTGCAATCACGGGAACGCATTTGTTCTTGGTGGGAGCAAGGCCCTCCAGAGATACAACATCAGCAAACTCGGGGTTGTTAATGATAATGCCAATGGCTTTTGCGGTATCCTGAGGGGAACCGCCACCGATAGCAATCATGTAGTCAGCACCAGCTGCTTTGAAGGCCTCAACACCGGCCTCTACAACAGCAACGCTGGGGTTGGCCTTTACCTTGTCGTAAATCTCATAGGCACATCCTGCTGCTTCAAGAAGGCTTGTCACCTTAGCCACCACGCCGAAGCGTACCAAATCAGCGTCTGTCACCACAAGAGCCTTAGCAAAACCACGGTTTTTCACCTCGGTTACAATCTCTTTGATGGCGCCATGACCATGATAACTTGTCTCATTCAGAATAAATCGTTTTGCGGACATGTTTACAATCTACCTTAAATTTGAGCACTTGGCAAGCACCTTTCCGCGTCTTGTGAAAAAAATACGCCTCTGACGTAAATTCGTATGGACAAAAACGCGCCAAAAAGGTAACATAAGCGCCGAAAAATGACCTTTGTAGGTCGCACATCTTCCAAAATCTTTACTACGATACGATTATGTTCAAAGGATACTCTTCCCGCCAGAAACCCGTTTCTCCTGCAGCAGCTCCCGCTAACGATTATGCTGATGTTCCGAGTGATTGGACTGCCCCGACTTCTACTCCTGAGGTAGCTACTCAGGGTGGTTATTTCGGCGGTGGTGCAGTTGAGACTCCCGCTGCTCCCTTTGGTGCTGATGCACCTGTTTCCAACACGTCTGTTGCATCCCGTAACGTATTGAATTCCGACGTTTCTGTAGTGGGTATTCTCCGTTTTACGGATGACTTGCTTGTAGACGGCTCCGTGGTAGGCGAAATCACTTCCGATGGTGAGCTGACCGTGGGCTCCAATGCTTCTATTCAGGCTGGTGAGCAGACGAAGGTAGCTGTTCGCACCCGCAGCGCTATCATTCACGGGCATGTGACCGGTGACGTGGTGGTAACAGACCGCGTTGAGCTCTCTGCCACTGCTGAGCTGGTGGGTGATGTAACCGCTTCCAAGATTTCCATTCAGGAGGGTGCCGTATTCATCGGCCACTGTATGGTTGGTGTAGCTACCGGTAATACTGCTCCTGCTCCTGCTGTTACCGTGATGCCCAAGAAGCCCAAGACTGCTAAGGCCCCTGCCGCAAGCGACAACAATCTTCTCGGCTAAGCCGAACGATAAATTGCTATGCCCGGGTACAAAACAGAGCCACTGAATGTGCCCGTTGTATCCGGGCTCTTACCTGAGAATGAGCGCAACCGTCGTGTTGCGCTCACCTCGTTTGTACCACGCCCGGAAAAGCCACAAGTTCCCAAACGCGAGGTGGTATGCTACGAGTGTGGGATGCGTTCACAAGTACCGGCTGTAGCACTCTCCGCCAACTGCGTTCACTGTCATGCGCACTTGAAGATGACGGATGTGGACTTGAAGCCCGGGGCCCAACGTCTGACCGTGCGAACACTTGGCAACGTAACCATACAGCCAGATGCAGTGCTATCTCAGCTTTCTGTTGTATGTAACAACTGCACGCTTTATGGACGTGGCTCCGGAACATACAGGTGCAGCGGGACCTTGCGAGTGAGCAGCAACAACCGAATAGAGGGTTCGGTTCAGGCAACGCGCATGTTGGTGGATAAGTCCACGGACGTTGTTCTTACACAGGGGGTGACAACGAACGAGCTTGAAGTGAACGGCAGGCTGACCGGGCGCATTATTGCAAACAAAAGCATCGTAATTCACCGCGGAGGTGAGTTATACGGTGATTGCTATACACCCTCTCTCCACGTGGAAAATGGCGGAATCCACCATGGCCAATGGCATAACGTAATTCCGGATTAAGTATCATATACCACCGAAATAGGCCGTGAATATTCACATTACCGGAGCCGCGCAGAATAATCTGCAACATGTCAATCTTACCCTTCCTGCCGGAAAGATTATTGCGCTGATGGGCCCGAGCGGGTCCGGCAAAAGCACCTTAGCCTACGACACGCTCTTTGCTGAATCCCGGAGGCGCTTTTTGGATTGTCTTTCTGCCGGGGCTAGACGCCTCCTTTCTCGCCCCGAGAAGCCTAAAGTGGACGCCATAGACGGGCTTCCTCCCGCTCTTTGTCTAGAGCAACATATGCCAGCCGGTCATCACCGTGCTGTGCTCGGCTCCATTACTGAAACGCTGGATTATCTCCGCATTATTTACGCCGCCATCGGCATTCCTCATGATCCGGACACCGGTGAAAGACTTACTCGCCTGAGCCCGGAGGAGATTACATCCACCCTTTGCTCATTACCTGAAGGCACAAGGCTTACTCTCCTCGCGCCTCTCGACCCGGCTTTTGGCCGAGAACCACAGAGCGATATTCTGCAACTGAGGAAGCTTGGCTATCTCCGAGTTCGTGTCGCAGGTCAAATCAAAGATTTGGAAGATCTTGAAGATAATCCTCCGCGCGAGGGGGAAGTCTGTGAACTTGTGGTGGACCGTATCATCATACGCGCCGGGGGTGAGGCTCGAGTAGCAGACTCCGTACAAGTGGCTCTGAGGCTGTGGCCGGATGAGCTTCGGGCGCTCATTCAACCAAAGGGTGACGAGCCGCAGCTGAGCTGTTTTCATACGCGCTATCGTAATGCGGACACGGGCTTTACCCTGCCTGATTTAACTCCCGGATTTTTCTCACATTATTCACCCCGGGGATGCTGTACCGAGTGCGAGGGCACAGGCCTAAAAGAAAAGAAGAGCGGCGAAATTATGGTATGCCCGGCCTGCAAGGGGATGCGCCTGAACCCAGTGGCTCTAGCCGTTACCCTGCAGTTTGGCGAGAATGAGATTAATCTGGGGGATTTCTGCTCTCTTACAGTGCAGCGGAATCGCGATATGCTGTCAGAGCTGCACATACCTGAGGTGTTCCGTGAGGCGCTTCAGACGGCTGTACAGGAACTGCAAAGACGGTTGGATTGTCTGATTGAGCTTGGGCTCGGTTATCTCTCACTATCTCGCTCTGCTTCCTCGCTTTCCGGCGGTGAACTGCAGCGCGCCAGACTTGCCGGCCAGATTGGTGGAGGTCTCTCCGGTGTGCTATACATTCTAGATGAGCCGACTATTGGTCTTCACCCAACTGAAACTGCAAAACTCATCACAGCGCTCAAACGCCTGCGAGATAAAGGCAATACTATCCTCGTGGTGGAGCATGACCCTCAGCTGCTGGCTGAAGCTGACTGGCTGGTGGAAATGGGGCCGGGGAGCGGTCCTGAAGGCGGCATTGTGCTCGCTGAAGGTTCATATGAGAATTTTCTCTCTAATGATGATTCACCTACTTCTGCTTGGCTATCCGGCCGGAAACAATTTTCCCAATCAGACACCGTGGATATCCTGGCCTGTAAGTGGGCAGAGCTTCGCCATGCCAAGGCCCGCAATCTGAAGGATGTTACATTACGCTTTCCGGTGGGGGCATTTACGTGTCTGAGTGGCCCCGGAGGCTCAGGCAAGAGTACACTGGTGCATGAATGCCTGCTGCCCGCTATCAAAGCAGGAAAAATGCTTGGTGGGGAGGGGCTGGCTCGCGCAGTTTTGTTGGATCAGAGTCCTCTTGGTACTTCTCCGAAATCTACCCCGGCAACTGCCACCGGGCTTCTGGACGCCTTGCGTCCGCTGTATGCAGCTCTTCCGCTTTCACGCCAAAGAGGATACACAGCAGCGCGCTTCTCTCTGAATACACGTGGTGGTCGCTGTGAGCGTTGCGGTGGTACAGGCCGTCTGCAGGTGGATATGAACTTCCTCGCGGATTTGTACACTCCTTGTGATGCCTGCCATGGCTCGCGTTATAACAGGGAGACTCTCGAAGTAACATGGCGAGGAAAATCTATTGCTCAGGCCTTGGCTCAGACTGTGGACGAAGCTCTTGAGTTCTTTGCACCCATTCCCGCTGCAGCTGGCATTCTGCAAGCGTTGCATGATATTGGCCTCGGATACATGCCTCTGGACCGCTCTGTAACTACTCTATCAGGCGGTGAGGCTCAGCGTGTGAAGATTGCCACCTATCTGGCAAAAGCTGCCCCCAAACGTGGGCGTAGAGAGGGCGAGAAACTCTTGTTTGTGCTGGATGAGCCCTCCACGGGATTGCATTTCCGCGAAGTTGATATGCTGTTACGGGCGCTATACCGTTTGCGTGCAGCTGGGCATACCGTATTGTGCATCGAGCATCACCAGGGCATTCTCTCTTGTGCCGATTATCTCATCGAACTTGGCCCCGGAGCCGGAGATGATGGTGGGCAGATTGTCTATGCCGGCACACCAAAGGCCGCGACTTGATGCATTAAACAAAGTGTCGCCGGGACAAAGTTCAACGGGGATTCATTTACTGCCGGCGAAGCCGCAGAATGTGAACCGGGCCTTGTGTGGCCTGAACGGGGAACTTCACATTGCCCGGGAATACTAGATAGTGCTGTCCGTTGCGAGGCAGGTTGAACGTAGCAAACTTGCGTACATCATCTCGCGTGGTAGGCAGAGGCGTTGTTTCCAGAACAGTGCCGTCACCGCTCACTAATTGTACCATTATTTCTGCGTCTACACGAGGCTGTACATCCACCATCAATCGCTGCGTGTCAGGCGGCAGCCCGTTTTGTGCATACCAATCTGCAGCGAGTTTGCGGTAGCGTTCCGTGACATCTTCTGCTGTGATGCGGTTGCTGCGCATATTACCCACGGGGAAAATTCGGCGCCCCTGTGGGCATTGGGCGACTATCCTCTGCCACGGATGACTCGCATCAAGCATGCCGATATTTTCCATCACCCACGGAGTATTAAAGTCCTTTTCGTTGAACTCAATCATCTGCCACTCACCATCCAGCCATACCTCCGGCCATGTATGATTGCCCTGTATATGGTTCCATGTAGGAATCCCCACGGCGCGTGCCGGTATTCCCACAGAACGGAAGGCACATACCATGAGAATGGTCTGCCCGGTGCATGAGATTTTTTTCTCCTCAAGAGCCTCCAGCGCATTCATGTCCTGCCTGCGGCGTTCTGCTGAATAATAGGTGCCTGTAAGCTCCGTCATGTGTGCGGCAATATATAACACCGCCTCGCGAGCAGAGGTGCAGTGCTGCACAGCCGGCTGAAAAATGGCCCTAACCGGCCCGCGCCAGTCACAATCGTCCTCACTGAGCACGCGGTCTGGTTCCAGATAATTTGCGCGAATATCAGCAGGAATCTCCATCTGCCACTCAGCAAACGCCGGGCAGATGATAGCGACCAAACTCAAGAGCGCCAAGATGTGCTTCATTTTTGTACAGAACCGTAAAGCGTAAACCCAGTGCATTCATCAATACGGACGGGAACAATACTGCCGACTTCTGCCGTCCCGCCGTCAATGATAACAGGCTTATTCTGAGAGGTGCGGCCCTGAAGACGCTCCGGGTTGTTCTTGCTGGGACCTTCCACGAGAATAGTCTGCTGAGAGCCCACAAGCGCCATATTGCGTGCGGTGGCGATGCGGTTCACACATTCCAGTAGGTCATGGTTGCGCTCTTCCTTCACACGCAGGCAAATCTGCTCCGCCATTGCGGCCGCGGGTGTATCACGACGCGGGGAATATTGGAATATGAAGGCGTTGTCAAACTGGATGCGTTCCACCGCGGCCTTTGTCTGCAGATAGTCTTCATCCGTCTCACCAGGGAAGCCAACGATGATATCAGTCGTTATAGCAAGGTCAGGACGAGCTTCACGCATGGCCTCGCAAAGCTGTAGATACTTTTCATTCTTGTACGGACGCAGCATGAGCTTGAGAATACGATCACTGCCGCTCTGCATAGGGAAGTGAATGTGGCTGCAAAGCTTGGGCAGATAAGTGTAAGCATTCACCAAGTCCTGACGAAAACCTATGGGATGGGGAGAGGTGAAGCGAATACGCTCCAAACCATCAATCTCGTGCAGAGCTTCCAGAAGGCGGACAAAGGCCCCGCGGCCATTCACCACGGGCTCATCCTTGCCGTAACGGTTCACAATCTGCCCCAGTAGAGTGATTTCTTTCACGCCTCGGGCCACAAGCTCCCGGGCTTCCACAAGGATATCTTGCTGCGGGCGGCTGCATTCACTGCCGCGTGTGCTGGGAACAATGCAGTACGAGCACTTCATATCACAGCCCTGCATAATGGAAACAAAGGCAGTGCAGTTACCGGCGGGTGGCAGGTGGTCCTTAATGGCATTCTGGAAGCCGTCTTCATGGTCCACAGCGCAGATGTGTGCGCCGCGGCGGAACGGTTCTGTGATATTCTGCCCCAAGCGGCTGCGCAACAGGCGGTTGCAATGCTTGTAAACATTGTGATACTGGCGGGTGCCGCACACTAAATCAAGACGGGGCAAATCACGGAACAAACTGCGCTGACGGCTCTGGCACATACAGCCCATGAATCCATACACTACCCAAGGTTTCGCGGTAGGACGGGCACAGAGTAGCCCCATCTTACCCAGGGCCTTGAGCTCTGCTTTTTCACGCACAGAGCAGGTGTTGATAAGGATGACATCAGCCTCAGCTTCATCCTTCGTTATCTCATACCCACCGGCCAGAAACATGCTCAGCACCTGTTCGCTGTCACGTTCATTCATCTGGCAACCATAAGTCTTTATCAGTACACTCGGCATCGTTTCTGTTTCGTGTTACTAGTTAGTTACGCGTTGCGCGCGAGAGTCTAGCAGCTCCGCTCATGTTTTGCAAGTCTTTTATACCAACTTGACTATATTTAGCACATGTGTCCCAAAGTTTGGGAGAATATAGCCATTGTGTACTCAAAATCAGCGTATTTTGCCGAATTCTCCTTGGCCGGGTATCATACAGCCCGTTCATAGGCACAATTTTTCTTTTATCCCAACATCGGCGTAAGCTGCTTACTTTTAATTCGTAAATCAACGTGTCCCAAATCTTTGGGACACGTATGCAAAGAACTTGGTGATAGAATTTGAGCATTGCGCTGAGAATAGATTACATGAGTTTTCTTCTAAAAAAACTGCTGCCCGTTTTCGGACAGCAGTTTTTGGAAGAATAGTGTAGGCTAGGCCTACTGCTCTTTTACTTGCGGCGACGACGGGCTGCCAGACCAGCCAAAGCCAGCAGGCTCAGGGTTGCCGTGGTGGGCTCAGGAACAGCAGGTGTGCTCAGGGTTACCGTAGTAACAGGGATATACTGGCCTTCCCAGCTGTTAATGCCGTTGCTCTTGTAGGTTCCCCAACCATCGGGAATGTTGGTGCTGAAGGAATTGGTTACGGAAGTACCCCAAGACATAGCAGCCTCCTGATAGCCGGCGAAGGTGGTCAGATCTTCAGTGGTGTTGGCCTGAACATAGAGGAACTGGTAGCGGTCATTCGGATTAATGGTAATACCGCTGAAGTTCAGCGTGTAGGTAGTGTTGTCAGCAGCGGTTCCGGTGCTGTTGGTCGATACACCAAGGTAGGTGCCAGTTGTGGAATCCGCAGTATAGGCATACACAGCAACCTTCACATCCGGGCATTTGTCACCAACATTAGAACGGCTCAGGAGGGTAATGCTCTCCAAAGTCATCACCGAGATATTGTCCGGGATAGTGTTGGTCAGGTAGGTATCGTTGTTGGGAGCGAGTGTGAAACCATAGTAGTTACCCTGAGCGCCGGTGCCGCTCTTGGCGGGAGTGCTGGCGGTGTAAGTCTCGGCGGCGGCAAGGCCGGCCAGAGCCATAATCGCGATGAGTGTCTTTTTCATGTTTGTGTATTGACGTTAACGTGTTAGCCGTAGCATCAGGGGGCTATTTCCATACGCGTCTGGAGGTCGAGAACCCAGCTTGGCTACCGATGGGGGGATTGTATCTAAATCATGATGCAGAAGCAAGCATAAAAATGCAAAAATATAGTTTTAAGGGTATATTTGAGATTTGTTGTTAATGCTTCATAAGTAGTTTTGCTGATTCCGTGGAACAGGGGCAAAAATGAAGAACTCGTCAGCCAAAATATGATAGCCAAAATATGATTGCTCTTGCTATTCAAGTATGCTACTATGCAAGAGAAGAAGGAGATACGTATGAAAAAGAAAATTCTGACTTGTAAACGTGGTCTCATCCTCTGCTTGGTGCTCACAGTGAGTGGAATTCTGGTGGGGATGGGAGCGATTATCTGTATGGTGAGCGAGCTGAGTGATTTGCTGATGCTTGGGCTCTGGGATTTGCTGGGCTATGAGGCTCCTCAGGGGATATATCCGGCCGATGCGGATGTGTTCCCAGCAGGGTTAAAGATGGTGGATGTGGATGATGCTGATGACATTCTGGCTGCCGCCATGGTGGGAGGCGTGGCTCTGCTGGGCGCTTTGCTGAGCGGGCTTGTGGCACTAGTGCTTTCCTTCTTTGTAGGCAAGCCGGCGGAGGCTTCAGAGCGCTGAAGGAGTACACATCTATCACCGCCTTGAAAGAGATGCGCCATCACCCGGCTTTGGGTAATGGCGCATGTTTGTTTTTAAGCTGATATGGCGGCGTAATTACTCCTGCTCGCCTTCAGCGAGCTTGGCGTAAGCGAACTCTTCGTCCGGGTCTGCTCCGTGCTGAGCCTTGTGTACCTTGGAGCGGAAAAGCTTCATGATGAATACGAAGGAGCAGGGGATGAAGAATACACCCACCAAGGTGGCGACGCTCATGCCGATTACCACCACCACGCCGATGGCGTTACGGGCCAAGGCGCCGGAGCCTTCTGCGGTGAGCAGCGGTACGCAGCCCAGAATGAAGGCGAAGGAGGTCATCAGAATCGGGCGCAGACGCATGCGGGCGGCCGTCACCGCAGCATCGATGAGGGACTGTCCACGCTCCATCTGCAGCACGGCGAACTCCACAATCAGAATGGCGTTCTTAGCCGCAAGACCCACCAGCATGACTAGACCAATCTGCGCGTAGAGGTCCAGCGTGAGGTCGAATACCCACAGGCCGAAGAAGGCACCCAGCACAGCGATGGGCACGGAAAGGAAGATGGAGAGCGGGAGCGTCCACTTCTCGTACAGAGCCGCCATGATGAGGAAGGCGAATACGCCGGAGAGCGTGAAGATGGCGCCGAGGCCGAGACCATCCTGCACCTTCTTTTCCTGGAAGCTCATGTCCACATAGGCGATAGCGAACTTGGTCTTGTCCATCGTCTCATTGAACACCTCCTCAATGGCCGCCATGGCCTGAGCGGAGGAATAGCCATCAGCGGGTGCCACTCGGATGGTACCGCTGTTGTAGTTATTGGTGTGCTGTACGAACTCGGTATCAGCGATATCTCGGATGGTGACGAGTGTGCTGAGTGGCACGGATTCACCGCGATTGTTGGAAACATAGAAGTTTGCAATCTGATCCGTATTGGCGCGGCTGGCACCGGCTGCCTGCATGTATACCTGCCACTGCTGGCCGAACTGCGTGTAGTAGTTCACGAAGCGAGAGCCGTTGAAGCACTGCAGCAGAGCGTTGACGCCGGAGTAGTCCACACCTTGAGCAAGGCACTTGTCCTTGTCTATGGCGATACCTTTCTGCGGTACGGCCGGCAGCATCATGTCCGAGGCAGTCTTGATAGCAGGGTGGGCTTTCAGAGCGGCCTCCAAGCGCTGCATCTGGGCGTACAGAGCGGCCACGCCCTGTCCTTCCAAGTCTTCCAGCACGAAGGAGATGTCATTACCCGTACCCACGCCGGGAATGGCGGGGGGCATGGCCATGAAGACGATACCGTCCGCGCCGCTCATGTCCAGCCTGGCGCTGAGGCGCTCATAGATATCCTGAGCGGTGGGGTGCTCGCCGTTTTCCATCACGGGGCGATTCTCGAAGTCATGCAGCTTCACGAAGTAGGTCATCGCGTTCGTGGTCTGCACGTTAATCATGAGGTTCATACCGAGGATGGATACCACGTGATCCACGGCGGAATCACTCAGCAGCACTTCCTCCACAGGAATGGTTTCCTCCGTGAGGCGCTGCAGGGATGCACCGGGCTTCATGATGACACCGGCGATGAGGAAGCCTTGGTCCTCAGAGGGGAGGAAGCCACCCGGCACACGGCTGGCCGTCGGGATGATGAGGAGGGTGATGCCGGCCAGAATCGGCATGGAAATCCAGAGGCGGCGGCAGAAGAAGCCGCAAGCTGTTGCGAATTTGCCGGCCACCCAGTCGTAGCCCTTGTTAAAGGCATTGTAGAAGGGGGTGAGCAGAGATTTGTGCTCCTTCTTGTTCTTCAGCATGATAGCTGAGAGTGCTGGCGAAAGGGTGAGGGCGTTAAATGCGGAAATCAACATGGAAACCGCAATCGTTACGGCGAACTGCTGGAAGAGTGTGCCGGTGATGCCCGGGAGCATCACGGAGGGCAGGAACACGGCTGCCAGCACGAGGGCGATAGCCATGACGGGGCCACTCACTTCCTTCATGGCGGCGAATGTGGCCTGACGGGGTGTCATGCCGTTTTCCATGTGGGATTCCACGGCTTCAACCACCACGATGGCGTCATCCACCACGAGACCAATGGCCAGCACCATGCCCAGAAGGCAGATGGTATTCAGCGAGAAGCCCAGAATGGGGAAGAAGCAGAAGGTGGTTACCAGTGATACCGGCACGGCAATGAGCGGAATGAGCGTGGCGCGCCAGCCCTGCAGGAACAGGAACACCACGATGGCTACCAGTACCAGAGCCTCAAAGAGGGTGTGGATAATCTCATTGATTGAGTCGCTCACCGTGGTGGTGGTATCCAGTGCCACGAAACCGCGCATGCCTTCCGGCATCACGCTTTCTTTTTCAGCAAAGAGCTCACGGAGGGCAGACACCGTTTCCAGTGCATTGGCCTCGGCCGCCTGATAGATAGCAATACAGGTGGCAGGGGTGCCGTCCACACGGCCGGCGAGGGAGTAGCTCTGAGAGCCGAGCTCAATGCGGGCTACATCTTTCAGGCGCACGGACTGGGTGTGATCCTGCATGATGATGATATCACCGAACTCCTCGATGCTTTCCATGCGGCCCTTGTTACGGATGGTGTAGGTAAACTCTTGGCCATCAGGCATAGGCTCAGCGCCCACGGAGCCACCGGGGTTGATGGTGTTCTGCTGGTTAATGGCGTTATACACCTGATTAACGCTGATGCCTTTTTGGGCCATGCGCTCGCTGTCCAGCCAGATACGCACGGCATAACGGCCACCGAATACCATCGCGTCACCTACGCCCTTCACACGCTTGATCGGATCTACAAGGTTGATGTAGGCATAACCGGTGAGGTCAATGGGGTTGAAGAAGCCTTCAGGGGAGTCAATAGCATAAATCATCAGCGGCAGACCGGCGGACTGCTTGATAGTCACGCCCATCTGCGATACCGTGGAGGGCAGCTGGGACGTGGACTGACTGTAACGCATGTAGGTGAGCTGCTGGTTCGTGTTAGCATCCGAACCGGGCTCGAAGATGACATTCAGCGTGCAGGAGCCGTTGTTGGAAGAGATGGAGGACATGTAGTCCATTCTCTGAATACCGGAGAGCTGCAGCTCAATGGGCGTGGCTACGGCATCCGCTACCTCCTGAGCGTTAGCGCCGGGGTAAGTAGCGCTGAGCTGAATGGTGATGGGGGTGATGTCCGGGTACTGCGAGATGGGCAGGGCCAGCATGCAGATGATGCCCAGCATCGTGGTGACGATGGAGATAACGCCGGCGATGATGGGGTGTTTGATGAAAAACGGAGACATAATGTTTCAGCGGTGAGAGGTTTATTTGTACTGAGGTGCAGCGTTTTCCGTATCGGCTGTTACGGAGTCCACCACCGTCTGTGGTGCTTGGTAATGGAAGATAATGGGGGTGAGGGTATTAGCCCGGGTATTCTGGCTACTGTTCTTCTGCAAGGTGCGGGAGGCTGCCATGAGGGTACCTTCCACGATGACGGGAACATTATTCATATCCGTAAACTCCATCTGCTTGAGCATCATTTCCATAGCGGAGGAGAAGCCGGCGCCGCGAGCTACAAGCTCCAGCTCATCCTTGGCGCCGGACTGGCGCAGCACCAGCTCCTTAGCGTTCTGCACACCGGCACGGCGCAGTACGAGCGCGCGCCAGTCTTCAGCTTGCTCCTGCTGCGGGTAATCATCCGGCAGGGATTCGCCGGCCTGTTTTTCCAGAAGGGCGCGCCAGTCTGCCACGCCGGCGTTCTTCAGCACAAGGGCGTCCCAGCTGTCCACCTCAGCACCACCCAGAATCATGGCGTCCAAGCTGCTGGCGCCTGTCTTGGCGAGCATGAGCGGCACAATAGAGGCTCGGTCTACATCCACCACATACATGGGCTGGTTCACTACCGGGCCGGGCTGGCCATTTTCACCGGGCTCCTGTATGGGAAGTACCACCAGCTTGCCCAGAGTCACCGGAAGTGCGGCGGGCGTGTTATCCGGGCGCAGAAGCAGTAGCAAATCGCGACCACCGGCGTTCATCGGTGCACGAGCGGGCACGAGGAAGGCGTCTTTAATGGGGGCCATGGAGGCACGTACGCGCACCGGCATGCCGCTGCGCAGGCCTTGGTCCACATTTTCCACGCGGCCTACGAGACCGAAGGTGCCTGTGGTGGTGCTCAGCGTATTATCCATGGAAACGATTTCACCCTTGGCGGGGTAAACGGCACCGTTTCGGAGAACGAGGTCGAACTGCACGCGGCCGTTGTGCTCGGCCTGATTGCGGCGCATAATCTCGATGCTCTGAAGGGCTTCTCGGCCGCTCACGCTGAAATCCACACGGATGGGATTAATGGAGGAAAGGGTGACGAGAGGCTCTTGGCTGGAGGAGGACACCAGCTCGCCGATGGAGGGCTTGCTGATGCCGACTCTGCCATCAAAGGGGGCCCTGATGGTGGTGTAATTCAGGTTGATTTCTGCGAGTCGCACGGCTGCTTCCATCTGCGCGATGTTGGCGTCAGCACGCATGACTGCGGCTTCATTCGTCTGCACGCTGGTGCGAGCATCCGTCACGACTTTGTCGGACACAGTGCCGGGGGCGAGGCGGTTGCAGCGCTCAAGCTCCTCACGGCTGGAATCCAACTTAGCCTGAGCCTGCTCCCGGGAGGCTTTGGCTGCCAGAAGGTTGGCGCGGGCTTGGTCCAGCGCAGCTTGGTAGGGGGCGGGGTCAATAGTATAGAGCACGTCACCCTCTTTCACGATGGTGCCATTGCGGAAGTGCTGCTGAAGCAGGAAGCCGCTCACACGCGGACGGATTTCCGCCTCTTCCTCACCACGGAGAGTGCCGTACCATTCTTCCTGAATGAGGACGTCCTGGCGGAGAAGCGGTGTTACCTTCACAGGGTAAGCTGGCAGGGAGGCGGCCACCTGTGTATTCACCTCGGGTTTCTCTCCGCTGGTAGCCTGCTCAAGTGCTTTGCGCTCGGTTTCGGTAAGGGTGGGACGGAAGGAGAAAGGCTCTGTCGCTACGGTGCCTCGGGGGGTGGGGTCATCAGCTGCGAGACGGCTGTTTGCCGAGGAAATGTTCATGGCTCGCACGCCGTTGGTGGGGTCTGCCACGACGGGGACTTCCGTGGCATTCTCATAGCCGCATTCCTTGAAGTAATCCATGAGCGGGCGGCCGGAATCCGAGATAGCCACGAGCTTAGCGGTGGTGGTATAGCCGTCATCCTCCGTGATGGTGATATCATAGCGGCCGGCAATATTCACCGGGACGGTGTGGGGGATATTGTTCTTATCCACCACAATGATGAAGTAATTTCGCAGCACGGAGCGGATGGCTTCCTGCGGCACCAGCATGGCATCCATTTGGCGCAGCGGAATCTTTACGCGCACCGGCATGCCGCCGCGCAGAGCCGCGTCCGGATTCTCCACTTCGCCCTCAACATCAATAAGGCCGGTGGAGGATACGGTGCTTTCCATGGAGAGCAGATTGCCTTGGTACGGATAAACGCTACCATCTTCCAGAATAATGTCGAAGTTCGGGGAGGTCAGTGATTCATCACGACGGTCGGACTGCACATTACCATAGCGGCGGAAGGAGTTCACAAGGCCATCGCTGTTGATGGAGATATCCACACGCATGGGGTTGATGGCCGTGATGTTAGCCAGCTTGGTGGCAGAGGAGACGAGGTCACCGCGGGAGGCTAGAGCTGTACTCATGACGCCATCATAGGGGGCGCGGATGACGGTGTAGTCCAGATTGATGCGGGCAGTGCTCACGGCGGCCTTTTGCTGCTCGATGCGGGCCTCGCAGGCGGCTACGTTTGCCTCCGCCGCGCGGTAATTGTGGCGTACATCGCTCAAATCCTTCTCTGAAACAGCGGCTGATCTGGCAAGGGCTTCATAGCGTTCGGTATCACGCTTGAGCTGGTCTCGCGTGGCGATGGCGGATGCCAGTTCGGCCTGTGCGGCCTGAAGATTTGCTTCTGCTTGTGCTAACTCGGCTTCAAAGAGTGCGGGGTCAATCCTGAAAAGCACATCACCCTGTTTTACAAACTGGCCATCACTGTACTCCTGCGCAATGAGGAAGCCGCTGACGCGCGGATGGATGTCCGTATCTTGCTTACCGCGCAGGTAGCCGAACCATTCACCGTAATCGGTCACCTGCTGGGTACGAATTGTTGCTGTTTTTACCTTGACTTCCTGAGCCTGAGTCTGAGTGGATTCCTGCTCGTTGCAACCGGGGATAGTGCTGAGCGAGAAACCGCAAAGAGCCAGAGCTATGAGCGTGTGTCTGGTCATAAGTGGTAGGGATGAGTGTTGTTAAAAGTGCCGGGGTTATTCGCACCCATGCATGAGAAGAATGAGCATGATGAAAATGATGACACTGATGGTGCCTGCGCCGATGGTGCCTTCTTTCTTTTCTTGTGGCTCTCGGATGATGGTGGGCATTCTGTAAGGAGAACTATTGCGCTCCGCTTGGCTTTGGGGGCCGTAGGGCTGCCATTCGGCCTGTTTTTTGTGAACCTGTGGTGTCGGCACGGGGGGAAGCTGAGGAGAGCTTGGGCTTGCCTGCCGGCTTTGCGGCTGAGGTGGCGTTTGCGGAGAAGCCATACGGGCTTTCACGCCACGAGTGGCAGTAGGCGCTTCCGACTGTACCTTCGGCAAGGAGGGCATTTTCGGCATTTCTACTTGGGCGAGCTCCGGCGTCATTTGTGCCGGGAGAGAGGAAAGGGAGTGCTGGTGAGCAGCGAAATCACGGGCGCGTTGCTCCTGCTCAGCTACCATGGTATTGAGCTTCTCTACCAAATCGCGAGACATGGCCTCCAGTGCCAGTCTTTGAGGTTCGGTCGTGACTTCGTCACCGTGCGGAATATCGTTGTGGCCGGGAGGATTCATGGCGTAAGGCAGGGTATTAGTCCAGCTTCAGCTCACTTTGTACCGGGCCGCTTTCTGTGGAGGGTGTGGTACTACGGGACGGCTGCTGAGGGGCGATGGTGGGGGTGATACGCGGTGCTTCATCCTCCGGAGAATCTGCCTTCATGGCGTTCAACACGGCCTTAACCATTTTCTGCTTATCGCCATGGGCGGTCCAAGCTAGGTATAGGAAGTCTGCAGGGTGGATGTTGCCATGTTCACGCAGGAAAATGCGATCCTGCTCATCGTAGTACATGAGATTCGCGTCCAGCGTGCCATGTAGCTTGGCTTCTGCTTTGCGAATGATACGGGGCAGGTACGGAATGCCTTGGAAATCATCGTCTGCCGGAGGTAAATCCCTTGCTTTTACCGGCTTTGCATTGCCGGAGATGCCTCGCTGAGCTGTCATGAAAAAAGTGCGACGGGCAGCAGCTATCAGCAAAATAGTGGAGGGTGAAGGGTCACCGTTGACGGCGTAGTCCTGAACGTAGGCGTGCATTTCTTCAGGTGTATATCCGATTTCCCGCAGGAGTTTCACTTCTGCCGGTAGAAAAAAAGCCACGGGAGATGTCTGCGGACGCTCATGATAACGGGCCACAGCATCACGAAGAAGTGTCATAAAGCCATCATTCCATTCCATAGCTTTCATTATAGGAAAATCATTTGTGCGTGGCAAGTATAAATCATGTCTTTGCATGTTATAATTAAAATGGGTTTCCGGATATACATGGAGACGCTGAAATTAAGATAAAGCCGAGTCACCCTAAGATGACCCGGCTTTATTGTCTATTGTCTATAAGAAGGAAGTGTTATAGTGTTTTACTTGCGGCGGTTGCGTCTGGGCTGCTCCGTCTTAGTGGGAGCAGGGGCGGCAGTGCCCTTGGGGTACCAGATGGAGTTGTCTCCGGTGACTACCACGAAGCCTTGCTCAAGCAGCCAAATCATGTCGGCCGCGTAGGGGGCATATGCCTCTGAGGCGACCTTGCGGCTCTCTTCATCAGTGCCGGCAGGTACGCCGGAAAGCTCAGCAAACATCGCCTCCACTTTCTCGCCGGAGTGTTCCTTGCTCCAGTTCACGATGGCCATCATGCGGTCAGCAAGCACGGTGTCTGCCGGGATGGTGCGCACGCGGCTGGGACCGGTGAAGTGGTTGCCCTGCCACTTGTAGATGGGCATGTGGTGGCGGGCAAGGCCGTGGCAGAGGTTCGGGATGAGCATTTGCGGGGAGCGGCGAGTCTTATCCGAAAGGATGGCCAGATGTGCAGCCAGACCGGGAGAAAGCAGCTTGCGGGGCGTGGAGCCGTTCACGAAGACTTTATCCACGGTTTCATAGACTTTTCCATAATGGTTAGCCGTGAAATCTGCTTCCACGGCACGGGCATCCTCAAGGATTACTTCCTCAGCGCCTTCACGGGTGGGCTTCCATACGGTCTTCTTGCTGGCAGCGGCAAGCCATGCCTGTACAGCCTCCTCGTCCTTGCTCAGAGAGATGCGGCTCTTGAACGCGTCCAGCGGCATGTTGGCATACTTGGAGCGGTACAGGTTCATGAGGGCAGCCTGATAACCATGCCAGTTTACCGGACCGATGACTTCGCCGCCCATGCTGCATGTAGCCACGGCGGTGAAGGTGCCCTTCGGGGCTTCGGTCTCAATCTCCGTGGCTGTATACAGCTCGCTGAACCAAGGGGCGTTCCACAGGTATGCAATGGCTTCAGCCTCTGTCAGCCAGCAGGCGCCATCACCCTTGGTGGAGTGGATGAGCATGGGCGCATTCTCCAGCTTCATGAATACAAGGTCATAGCGATCCTTGCCGGCCATCACAACGCGGGACAAATCCAGCAGCGGCATGGCGCGCTTCTGACGGGCGATTTCTTTGCTGAAAATATCAAGAATAGAATTAGTGGGACGCAATTCTACACGGAAGCCATCAGCCGGCTGCGGCAGTTCCCTGCGAGGAGCCTCATCTCGGGAGGGGCGCCTGTCTCGCCCACCGGGGCGGGGACCACCCTTGCGGGAACCGCGCTCATCGCGTGCGGCGGCATCATCCCTGCGGGGGCGGGAATCTCTGCGGTCAGTATTGGGCCGGCGGGGACCACCACGGCGCTCGGTGCGCTCAGAGGTGTTAGTCCGCGGCAGGGACGGTGCAGTATCGGCACCCGGCTTGGCCCAGGCAGGACCAAACTGGAAACCGGTCAGCTCGGAAAGGTCAAAGGGCGTGTTGCCCCCCTGTGTGCTGTTTTCCATATAGATTGAGTCAGTAAAAATAATCTTTAACTGTCCCTAGAGTACCGCTAAAACCGCTTGAATGCAATCTTTTTTTTGCATGATATATGCGAAAAAACGCTCTTTTCGGCCGGAACAGCGGCTCTGCGGGGCATTAGGCGGGATTTTCCTCAGTAAATTCAACTCCGACGAGGCAGATATCATCATCCTGTTCGGGGAATTGAGTAAAGCTGTGCATGCCGGCGAGTGCGAAGTCCAGCATTTCCTTTATGTTTTCGGGGCGGTTGCGCTCCAGTAGCTCCATGACGCGCACGGCTCCCATTTCATCACCTGCGCTGTTACGGGCTTCCGGCAATCCATCCGTAAAGAGCATGAGTTTCATGCCGGGCTCCAGCGTAATATCACTCTCGCGGAAGGGGGCGTTTTCCAGCAGTCCGAGTGCAGGGGAGCGGCGCATGAGCGGCTGGAATGCTTTGCCTTCGGCACTCATAATGATGGGAACGGGGTGGCCGGCGGTGGTGATGGTGAGGCGCTTTTTCTGCAAGTCGAAGTAGACGTAGCAGGCTGTGGTGAACATGGTGAGGTTCGCCTTGTCAAAGATTCTCCAGAGCTGGCGGTTCAGGTTTGAGAGGAATAGACCGGGGGTATTTGCGAGGCTGACGAACTGCTCCAGAAGTCCGCGTAGCATGGAGGCGATAAGGGCGGCCTGTACGCCATGACCCATTACGTCACATATCAGCATACCCACGCCGGTATCACCCACAGGGAATACCTCAAAACAGTCACCCGCCACTCCTGCACATGGGCTGTATATGTGGTGGAAGTGAGCGAAGCGCCGTGTGCCTGTCTCTTCATTCTTCCATTCGCGGGAGGGAATGCGCTGAGACTGGAGGGCGAACTGAATTTCCCTAGCGAGCTTGATTTCCTTTTCTAGCGCGCGGTTACGCTGGTCGAGCTGTTCGGCCATACGGCGGTAGCGCTGCTGCGTTTCTACGAGTTCTGTGACGTCCGAGGAAATACCAACGATGCCCTTGATAGAACCATCCGCAGCGTACCAAGGGAACTTGGAAAGCCTGCACCATGAGCTGTGCCCACCTTTCCAGCTTTCTTTGTGGATGCGGTTGGTGATGGGCTTGCCGGTGCGCATGATTTCGAGCTCCTCCTGACGGGCGATTTCGGTGGTGTCATCAGAGAAGAAGTGTGTATCCTTGCAACCGATGAGGTCAGACGGGGTGCGCACTCCCATTTTTCTGGCGGTGGCCTCATTTGCCATCACGAAGCGGGATTCTCGGTTCTTATAGTAGATATTGTCCGGCAGGTAGTTAATGAGGTGGCGGAATAAATCTCGGTCCTCCATGGCGTGAAGGTCCGCCATTTTTCTGCGGGTGATGTCCACCCAGACGCCTACGAGCTGAACAGCCTTTTTATCCCGGCCTCGCTCAGCAAGACCGTTCACGCGAATCCAGCGCCAGCCGCGGGAGCGCAGGTTCAGCAGACGTACCTCCACACGAAGCGGGGAGCTGGTGGGGCGGTCCAAATAGCGCTGAACGGCGTTGATGAAGTGTTGGCGGTCTTCCTCATGAATGGTGAGCTCTGGGGATGTAAAGATATTGGGGGCAAGCTCACGGAAGGGAAGCCCCATCATGCGCAGGCATTGCTCAGTGTAGTAAATCTCCCCGCTGGGGATATCCCAGCAGTATACGCCTTCTTCTGCAGCACGGAGCGCCCGGCGAACCAACCCCCAGTTAAATACACCGGGCACGGAGGAACGCTGAGGCTTGTTGTCAGAATCGTGGCTCATCGCTTATATTTTTTACGCCTCCGTGCGCCATATTGCAAGCACAAACTTACGAAACAAAAGAAAAAATGGGTTTGTGGCTTGAGAAAAGTGCCGTTCGGGTTCTGTAAGCCAGATTCTGTCCACCCTTGCGGGCTGTGTGGTCATTTTTCTTACGGGGGTGAACCCGTACCCGGCGTTTATAGCCGGGTGCAACTATTACCCGGGGATACAGCGGGCAGGCGACCCTTCCCCTGTTTGTCTTGCATCGCGCGGGGTTTACCGTGCCTCCGTTGTTACCTTCGGAGCGGTGGGCTCTTACCCCACCTTTTCACCCTTACCCTTGCGGGCGGTTTGTTTTCTGTGGCACTTTCCGTCCTCCCGGCCTTGGCTCCGGGAGTCTCCCCCTTTCAGAGGACACGCTGCCTTGTGATGTCCGGACTTTCCTCTATGCAGCAAGGCTGCACAGCGACCACCCGAACCCGAACGGCGCAGCTAATCTACAACTTGAGAGGCAGTTTTGCAAGCGTAAAATGTGTTCCTGCTTGCAATTCTGTTTAATCGGGAGTATAGTATGCCCCGTACATGAAGCGAAAAAAGGTAGTCATTCTCGGTTCTACGGGCAGCATCGGCACTAGTGCGCTGAAAGTGGCGCGTGATATTCCGGAGCGCATGGAAGTGGTGGGGCTTGCGGCCCACAGCAGTGTGGAAACGCTTGCTGCTCAGGCTATGGAGTTCGGCGTGAAGGATGTCTGCATATATGATTCCACCCGCGCTGCTGAGCTGCAGCGCTTGCTTCCTGCTGGTACTCGTGTCTATACCGGTTTGGATGGGCTCTGTGAACTTGCTACGCTGGAAGGTGCTGATATGGTGCTGGTTTCTATTATTGGCACAGCTGGGTTGAAACCCACGCTGCAGGCTATTGAGGCTAGGAAGGATTTGGCCATAGCCTCTAAGGAGATTCTGGTGATGGCCGGTGAAGTGGTGATGAACCGTGCTGCCGCCAAGGGGATTAATGTGCTGCCTGTGGATAGTGAGCACAACGCTATTTTCCAGTGCCTTCAGGGGCATAAAAGTGGAGCTGAGCAGGTGAGCCGCCTCATACTTACTGCTAGCGGTGGCCCCTTCCGTACCACGCCGAAGGAACAGCTCGCTTCCGTTACTTTGGAGCAAGCCCTTAATCATCCCACATGGAAAATGGGTCGTAAGATTACCATAGACTCCGCTACGCTTTTCAATAAGGGCCTAGAAATGATTGAGGCCCGCTGGCTGTTCGGCATTCCCATGGAGAGGGTAGATGTTATCGTGCACCCGCAGAGTATCGTGCATTCTCTCGTGGAGTATCAGGATGGTTCTATCCTTGCTCAGCTGAGCAGCAGTGATATGTGTTTCCCCATTCAGTACGCCGTCACTTGGCCGGATAGAACGCTTAATAGCTTGAAGAAGCTCGACCTTGCGCAGATCGCTTCCCTGAAGTTTGAGGCTCCCCGCTGGGATGATTTCCCTGCGCTGAATCTGGCTCGTCAATCCGGTCTGGTGGGCGGCACTATGCCGGCCATGTTCAACGCAGCCAATGAGGTGGCTGTTCAGGCTTTCGTGGATGGTAAGCTTGGTTTCTCCGGTATCTGGGAGACAGTGGAGAAGGTGCTTTCCAATGCTTCACCCCGTGATTACCGGGGGCAGCTTGAGATGATTCTGGAGGATGACGCTTGGGCCCGAGAGGAAGCTTTGCGTGTCATTTCCGCCTGAACTTGCCACTCCATTTGAGGGATGTCTGATAAAACGACTGCAAGTGCCCCGCGAATCCATTCAGTTGATGCTGTGAGAGCCGTGGCTCTTTTCGGTATTCTGATGGCACACGCTCGTAATTTCTTCAATGTACATCAGGACTTTGTGCCGGATGGCATGCTGGATGGCATACTGGGTTACCTGTATGTGAACCTCTTTGTGGAACGCTTCTTCCTGATATTCTCCTTTCTTTTTGGCTTGAGTTTCTTCCTGCAGATGGATCGCTCCATGGCCAAGGGTCTGGACTTCCGCGGGCGTTTCTGTTGGCGCTTGACTCTGCTGGCGGGCTTTGCTCTTTTTCACAGTTGGTTCTATCTGGGGGATATTTTGCTTACCTTTGCTATCACCGGTTTTATTCCAGTGCTGCTCTGGCGCTGCCCCACGAAAGTATTGGTGGGACTGTGCGGAATATGCCTGCTGCAGCCGTTGGCACTTTATCACAATATTATCGGCACGCCTGATGCTCTCAGACAGTGGTATGATGGCATCCGTGAAACTTATCATCTGACATGGGCACCTCCTGCACAGACTGCAACATTCACAGAGATGGGTGTCTGGAACATCACGACGGGAATCTGGCACAGCTTGCTGTTTGTGTTGTACAGTTACCGTATTTGGGCACTGGTGGGGATGTTTCTGCTGGGTATGATTGCCGGGCGGCTTCGCGTGTTTGAAGGGAAGGTTAGCTGTACCCGGCTGATGGTATATGCTGGCGGCGCGTGGCTACTGGTGAAGCTTCTTGGTGGCTGCATGGCTGAGGTGAAGTACTGGAGCATCATAGAGCCCTCTCTCTTTGTGCTGTGGTTTGTTCCGCTGTTGGCACAGCTGCTGAACCGCCCCGGTGCGCAGTGGATTTCCGCCCCCCTTGGTAAACTGGGGCGCTGTACGCTTACCTGTTACATTACACAGAATATCATCATGGTGTGGTTGCTTTGTGGCTACGGTGCCGGATTGAGTTGCTCATTCAGCGTAACCGGTATTCTTGCGGCTGCATTTGTGCTGTATCTTCTTCAGCTGCTTGCGTGTAACATTTGGTTGCACTTCTTCCGTTATGGCCCGTTTGAAGGGCTGTGGCGTTATCTTACTCGTTTGGGGATGAAGTCGCCGGCTCCACGTGTTGCCTCAAAAAAACAGTCCCCGAGGTGATACACTCGGTATACGCCTTTGATACTCCTCGTCAATTTCGTGCCTTTTTGAGTAGGCCAACAGCCACGTTTGCAGCATGGGATGGAGCCGTTTACCGCACGGTTGGTCGGATTTCAACCCAATTGACTTTATAAGCTCGATGTTGCAGGGTTGCAATTCGGGCAGACTCACTCTCTTCTCCACTCGCTTACGTTTTCGTCCGCGCGAATAGTATCTAATAATGCTTTTAATCGACTTGTAACCAGTTAGTTCTATTAGTTTCTTCAGAAGTTCGCCCTTAGCTTTACGGGAGCGCGTCTTTCGATACTTTACTGCGTTCGAATTCAGTAACTCTATTGTTGCTTGTTTACTCATTTTGAGCGATATGCGTATATGTTAGTGCCAGATTTATGAGGCAATGCGATAAAAGCACCAGAAGCTGTGCGGACCGCTTTTTTTTGCTTGCGCGTTACTTGCTTCACATGCTAGAATACCCGCATGAAAAGAATCTTTATTTCCTGTGTGGCAATGGCCTTGCTGAGTGGGATGGCCTTGGCTGGCAACATTACTCCGGGCGTGCGCAGTGGCGATATCTGGACGAAGAAACGCGACCAAATGGCTAATGCCGGCTTCAATGGGGTACGCTATGCCTCCATTGATGATAACAGCATTCGAGTACCTCGAAATGGCGGACTGCAACTTGATGGCCTCGAGCTGGGTGAAACTATCGTCACATGGAACGCAGAGGGAATCCTCTCCAATATGGTAACCATGCTCTACAATAAAGGTGATGATGGAGCCATAAGTCAGGAAGAATACACAAAGTTACTCCAGAATACCATCAAGGCGCTCAATGAATTGACAGGCGTGGAAGGCAAACCCCGCCGCAGCTCTCAGCGTGAAGCCGGAGTGCCGCTTAAAATATGGGTATGGGAATGGGATGGAGGCGTCATTCGCATGGAAGCATCCTATACGGGTGGTTCCCGCCGAACTACGTTTGAAGCAGAGTTCATTCGCCTGCGCATGGGCGCCTCTCAGGAGGCAGTTACCGCCGGCGGTGCCTCAAATGCGGCTAACCGCAGAGAGCTTCGCACCAATGTGAAGCGAGACGAAGAGAGCGGAGACGTGTGGATTGACGGTGTAAACATGGTGGACCAAGGAGACAAAGGCTACTGCGTGCCTGCCACCGTGGCCCGAGTGTTCGCTTACTATGGGATGGATGGTGTAGACCAGCACGCCCTTGCCCAGCTTTGTGACAGCTCTGCCGATGGAGGCACCTCCACAGCAGCCATGCAAACGGCGCTGGAATCTATCAGTCGTCGCTTCCATATCCGTATACAGAGCCTCGATGGCCGCACCGCAACAGATTCCATCATGTCTCTCATTGAGGATTACAACAAGGCCGCTCGCAGATTACGCAGACCGATGGCCACACCGCAGAACTGGATTGAGGTAACACGTGACCGTGAGGTTCTTCTAGCAGCACGAGGAAGTAAGCGAGCTGTTCGCCGCTGGTTCAATGCCATGAAGAAGAGTATCGATGCCGGCATTCCAGTACTGTGGAGCGTAGAGCTCGGCATTTTCCCTGAAGCCGGCATTCCGCAGGCCTCCGGTGGCCATATGCGCATGATTATCGGCTACAATGAGAAATCCGAAACCATTTATTACAGTGATTCTTGGGGGGCCGGTCATGAACGCAAATCCATGCCCATGAATCAGGCCTCTGCAATCACACGCAATCGTTACATTCTGCGGCCATCCAGATAAAGGGAGCACACAATTTATCACCAATAAAACGAAAGCGCCATGCTGCAGATACTTGCAGCATGGCGTCTGTATTTAAACCAGTGATAGAGGAAAAAACAGCCGCCCGGTGAGAGTCACCGAGCGGCCATGAGTTTTACCGTAAAGTAATCCGTCAGGCTTTCTTAGCCGGCTTATCCACACCGATGGTGCGAGCAGTCCAGTCACGCATACGAGCGAAAATGGAGTACAGACCTGGCACAAGGAAGATACCGAAAAGCGTAGCCAGAAGCATACCGAAGAAGGTGGTAACGCCGATTTCCTGACGGCTAGCTGCACCGGAGCCGGTAGCAACCACCATGGGGAATACACCGAAAAGGAAGGAAATGGCCGTCATGAGCACGGCGCGGAATCGCATACCGGCACCATTCAAAGCGGCCACCTGTACGGTATTACCGGCGGCATGGTCCTCCTTACTGAACTCCACCATGAGAATGGCGTTCTTGGCTGCAAGACCGATAAGCATCAGAATACCCAGCTGCACGTAAATGGAAAGCGTAAGCCCGAAGAGCTGCGCACCCATGAAAGCACCCAGAGTAGCGACGGATACAGAGAGCATCACTGGCACCGGTGTGGTCCAGCTCTCGTACTGAGCCACGAGGAAGAGATAAGCGAAGAGCATGGCCAAGCCGATGAGCAGGCCCACCTTGCCATCATTCTGGCGCTCCTGATAAGAAAGATCCTTCCATTCTACGGACCACTGACGGCCGGTATTATTGTTACGCTCTTCCATGTTGACTTCGGCGATAGTCTTCTCGATAAGAGACATCACCTGACCAGAGCCCACACCTGGAGCGGGCATCACAGTTACATCCGCGCTCATGTACTGATTGAAGCGGCCGTAATTTGACGGGCCAAGGCGGTAGGAAAGCGTGCACACGGCAGAAAGCGGCACCATCTCGCCATGGGCATTACGCACCATCTGGTTCATGATGTCATCCGCCGTGCGGCGATCACGCACATCGCCCTGAATCTTCACCTTGAAGTTGAAGCCGTTCAGCGTGAAGTCATTTACGTAAGAGGAAGCCAGCACGGTCTGGAGCGTATTGAAGATGCTCTTCACGTCCACATTGAGGGCCTGAGCCTTCTCTCGGTTGATTTCGAGGCGAATCTGCGGTGTCTCAGCATTAAACTCGGAGCGAACCATGGAGATAAGTCCCCGATGAGACTGAAGACGCGCCGTGATTTCCTTGACCATGTTACCCAGATCAGCAGGCGTAGCGCTACCGCGGCCTTCCAGCACCATTGACACACCGCCATACAAGCCAAGGCCCTGAATGGCAGGGGGCGTTGTGGCCATCACAGAGGCCTCAGGAATATCCGCACAGGCAGCATTAATCTTCTGCGCCAAAGCAGAGGCGTGTAAGTCAGGGGAGGTTCGCTCACTCCAAGGCTTAAGCATGACGATAACCATACCGTTACCCTCACCGGAACCGGAAGCAAAGCTGAAACCACTGGTAGAGGTCACCATTTCAATACCCTCAAACCTTCCGATGCGCTCTTCAATCTGGCGCATCACCCTATCCGTACGCTGCTTAGCGGTAGCAGAGCCTTCAAGGTTCACGATACAGAAGACGGCGCCCTTATCCTCAGTGGGGATGAAGGAGCTGTTCAGCATCTCAGGTGCAATAAGGCTGAGGAAGTCAAACTGGCTCTTAGCGGCAGACTTCGCACCGGCGGGGGCAGCTGCAGCCTGCGGCGCGCCACGCCAGATTTGGTTCCACCACTGAGGAGCACCACTGGTGTAGATGTAATTGGCGTACAGCACAGCAGCCAAAATAATAACAGTGAGCCATGCGTTACGCACCAGAATGCCGGCACCCCACAGATAGAAGGTGCGGCACTTCTCCAAGAACCAGTTGAAGGGGCGGAACAACCAGTAGGAAAGAGCGCTCTGCTTCACACCGGCCGGGCGCAGAATGAGGGCGCACAGAGCAGGGGAAAGCGTGAGAGCATTGAAGGTAGAGATACAGAGAGCCACGCACATAGTGACGGAGAACTGGGTGTAAATCACACCCACCATGCCGCCGTAGAAGGCGATAGGAACGTACACGGCCAGCGTCACCAGCGTGGTGGCGATAATGGCGCCGGTAATCTGCTTCATGCTCTTGATGGTAGCCTCTCTCGGGCTGAGGCCTTCTTCGTGAATGATTCGCATCACGTTCTCCACCACCACGATAGCGTCGTCCACCAGTGAACCGATAACCAGAATGAGGCCGAACATTGTCAGCACGTTAATGCTGTACCCCAGCACATACATGAAGGCAAAGGCACCCAGAAGGGATACCGGAATGGCCAGCGTGGGAATCAGCGTAGCACGCCAATCCTGCAAGAAAACGTATGTCACTAACACCACGAGGAACAGAGCCAGCACCAATGTGATGCCGATTTCTTCCATCGTGGCCTGAATAGCTTGGGTGGGGTCATAGCCCATCGTCCATGTGACACCATCCGGAAGAAGAGGCTCGATTTCCTTCATCTTTTCCTTCAGGGCATCCACAGTGGCCAGAGCGTTAGCATCATTATTACGCTGAACCATCATACCCACGGCATTGCGTCCGTTCAGGCGGCTGTAACCAGAGTTATTCTCCGCGCCCAGCTCAATGGTGGCGATGTCGCTCAAGCGGGTAACATGTCCTTCCTCGCCACGCTTGACGATAATGTTGCTGAACTCTTCCACTGTGCGGAGGCGGCCTGTGGCGGTCACTTTGTAAGTAGCATAAGCGCCTTCGTCCTGAGAGCCTACGGAACCTGCAGCAGCCTGAATATTCTGGGCGGCAATGGCGCTATTTACATCAGCCGGGGTGATGTTCAAAGCGTTCATGCGGGTTGTGTTCAGCCACACACGCATGGAGTAGTTGCGGCTGTGCATGATGTCAGCCACGGATACGCCGTCCACCTGGGTGAGCGGGTCTTTCACGTTCATGCGCAACCAGTTTGTGAGTTCGAGAATATCCATTTTATTCTCGTCGCACATGAAGCTCAGGAAGCAGAGCATATCACTGGAGCGTTTACGCACGCTGTAACCGGTGCGCTTAATTTCCTCCGGAAGTCGGCTTTCTACCTGCTTAATGGCATTGGAGACGTTCACCATGGCCATATCATCATTCGTGCCGGTCTCGAAGATGAGCGTCAGGGAATAGGAGCCGTCATTCGTACAGGATGAGTGGAAGTACAGCAGGTCATCCATGCCGATAAGATTCTCTTCCACGGGAGCGGCCACTACCTGAGCCAACTCCTCAGCACTAGCACCCGCGTAATTCATGCGCACCGAAATGGTGGGCGGGGATACTTCCGGGTACTCAGACACGGGCATCATGCTCAGGCAGAGGAAACCTGCCAGCATCATCACGATGGATATAACGAAGGCGAACTTGGGTCTGCCGATGAAAAATTGAGAAAACATAGTCGTCAGATTGGGTTATTCAGCTTATTCGGCGGTGGAAGTAGATTCTTCAGCGGCAGGCGTTACCGCGTCCTGAGTGGGAGCAGGGATAACAGGCGTACCATCCTCCACCTCAGCCAAGGGGGATATGATGCACTGATCACCTTCCTCCAGCCCGGCAAACACAGGGATGAGACCGTTCTCATCCACACGGCCACAGAGCACACGCACCAGAACAGCGCGATTGTGACGCATAGCGTACACATAGCGGCCACTGGTATCCGTGAGCACAGCCTCCGCTGCCACCGCGGGCACGCGGCGGTCAGCCTTACGGGTGACCCGGATGGTCACGATACCACCGGGCTGCAAAAGAGCGTCTTCATTCTTGAAAACAGCCCAGAAGTTCTGCGTATCCGTGGCAGTCTGAATCACATTATCACTGAAAGCCACAGAGCCGCGCTCATGGTAGGTGTTACCGCTGGCCGTCACAAGCGTGACATCAGCATCAGCCTCTAGGCGGTCATCCGTACCATAGGTGGAAAGGATGGCATTTTCACTCAGGGAGAAACGCACATAAATGGGGCTTATCTGCACCAGCGTAGCAAGGGGCAGCTTCATGTCAGAAACATAGTTACCACGAGAAAAAGCGACTCGACCCACACGCCCGGTAATGGGGGCACATACTGTACAGCGGGCCAAATCATCCTCTGCCACCACCAGAGCAGCCTGAGCGCTCTTCAGCTGAGCCTTAAGCTCATCCATCGTGGCCTTCGCACGCTCCAGCTCTGAGCGGCTAGTTGCATCCGTTGTTACCAGAGCACGCTGACGTTCATATTTTCGCTCAGCGTCACGCAGCTTTACCTCAAGCTGAGCAATGGCAGCACGACGAGCGTCCACCACAGCCTGATAACGGGTCGGGTCAATACTGAAAAGGGGTGTCCCCTGCTGAACAACATCACCCTCACGGAAGGAAGGTTCACCAAGCACACCCTGAACAAGAGGACGCAAGGACACTCGATTGATAGCCTCAACACGGGCGCCTTGACAAGTAAGCACCGTGGTGTCCTGAGCCATAACAACCGGGGTCAACACCACTTCCACAGGCGGAATCTCAGCAGCGGTGCTGTTTTCCTCACTGGCGCCAGCATTATTCTGGGCCATGACGGGCACCACCTTATCACCCACGCGCACTTTGTGGGCACCGTCCGTGATGATTGTTTCGCCTTCACGGAGTCCTTCATACACAGACTGCAAACGGCCTTGGATGGAACCAACAATAACCTCTCTGCGGGAGACCACGTTCTCTGCATCCACAGCATAAACATATGCGCCGTTAGAATCATAATGAACGGCGGTGAGAGGCACCATGCAGACCTGCTGCGTATCCGAAAGGGCCACGTGCATAGCACCGATGCCACGGGGAGTGAGCTGGTTATCCCTGTTTGAGAACTCTGCCCACAGGGTGTAAGTATCCGTGGCGGAAGTCAGCATGTTATCCACGATGCTGACTCGGCCGGGATGAGCATACTGGCGCCCATTAGCCATGGTGAGGCGCACATCTGCCACATTGCTGATTTCCTGAGGGCCACGGAAAATGCCGTTCACATCTGCCTGGCTGAGAGGGAAGCGAACATAGATGGGATCCATCTGCTTAATCGTAACCAGATTTTCACCTCGGGTAACATAGTTTCCCTGAGAGAAGGAGGCCCGGCCTATGCGGCCTGTAATTTCCGCGCGGATGGTGCAATCTTCCAAGTCCTTGCGAGCGCGTACAAGTTCAGCCTCAGCACCGGCACGGCTGGCACGCAGTTCCTCAAGGCGAGCCTCAGCGCTCTCAGTCTCTTCCACGGAAGCAGCCTGACGCTGAGAAAGGCCGGCAAGACGGCGATGGTTATTCTCAGCATACACGATACGAGCATCAATCTCCTCAAGAGCGGCTTCAGCCTGCTGTACTGCGGCGCGGTAGCGGGTGGGGTCTATCTCAAACAGAACATCTCCCTCCTGTACTATAGAACCTTCCTGAAAGCGGGGTTCCAACAGGTAACCTTCTACTGCAGAACGAACTGCGACGCTACGAATAGCCTCCATGTGGCCGATACTCTTGCGAGTAATACGGTCCCTTCCGATTGAAACTGTCTCAACTTGAACGTGTGCTGCTTGTCTGCCCATCTGAGCCTCTGCAGAGAGAGCAAAAAGCGGCAGCAACACCGCAACTTTTTGAAAAACTTTCATGTGGTACATTTTAATGAATAATTTACAAAAATCAACTTTTTTTAGTGAAGATTCAGCCATACAGCAAGATTTTTCTGTTATACTCATCCTCCGCGGCAGATGGAGCGAAGACGCCTAGCCGCCACCAACACAGGGAAAATCCCCATGAGGAAGAGATAAACGGCGTCACGCCAGATAGTTGGAACAGAACCGGCGTCAGTTTCCTGGTTGATACCGCTAAAAGCGAGGGCCTGTCTCGGCGCGAGGAAGAATCCACGGTGCTCATTGCGACGTCCGTCCTTACGGGCCGTTTTTACACCTTCTCGCACCACATTGAGGTTTCTATTTGAGTAAAAGAACTCCACCGGCTGATCTGTCTCGTTCACCTCGCGTTCCTCGAGCTGAGTAGTCAATCGTTCAAGATACTCTTCATCACCGCTGAGGGCAGCCTTACGCACCCAACGGAGGATGTCTTTAGCCTCTTCCGCATCCCGAGCTGTAGCATTGAAAAGAAGAGCAGCCCGCTGTACAAAACGAAGTTCTTCCACAGAGCCGTTTTCCTTCAGGTATTCACGGCGCTCATTCACACGGCGGTTTTCTACTTCCCACAGATTACCATGCGTTTGCGTTACAAACATCATTTCAAACGCATAACGAAGGGGGCAGAATTCAGCGATAAGCGGAACAGGTTTGGAAGTGATGTTATGAGTGCGCTCATCCTGATAAGCGACACGGTGGCGAAGGTTGGAAAGGCGGCTTTCTATGGCGGCCGGCAGGAAGTCCGGCAGATCCGGGCTGAACTCATTCATCTCTTCAAAACGAATAAGTGCACCGGCCAGCAGGATTTGCGGCACCAGCAGAAGCGGCACAATATTCAGCGCCGTACGCTCGGAACTCACCAGCGAGGACACCATCAGAGAAAGCGCTATGCCCACAAACGCCGTGAGCGTCATTACCCCCAAATGCTGCCAGAACATGCCCTCAATTCCTAAAATGGCATTTCCCACCAGAAGATACAGAGCACACTGTACTGCCGCTATACCGGTGATAACCAGAACTTTAGCTGCCAGATACCCCGTGATAAACAGTTTGTAATTACTTTCACGCTTCAGCAAAGGTCTTTCACGCAATAGCTCACAAGCTGCATCCGTTAAGCCGAAAAACATGGCCAACACCAGCGAGAGGAATAAATACTCGTTTATGTGGAGTGACTTGTAAAACGTGTAGGTTTCTTCAAATGACGCACGTAGGGTGCCGGCTATCAACAACGCCAGGACTGGGCCCTCCAGCAGCACAGCATAAAGAGCCTTGCGACTGCGAACACGTCCCAACAACGTGCGGTTGAACCACAGAATAAAAAGGCGCCAAAGTTCTCTCCAGCTGCGGCGAGGGCTGCGGGGCACGGGGCGGACACGCTCAGGTTCCTTCGCTATATCTTCTACCGGCTTGCTGCGGTAGTAGTAGTTCTCGAAGCGGTCCTGCCACATACCGGGACTGGGTTTTTGCTCATTCCCCAGGCGGCTGTAAGGCGCCTCCAACACCTCAAACACATAATCTGCGCCTCCGGCCGCCACAGCCTCACGAGAAACGTGAAGCCCCAGCTCTTGAGCTGACTTGCGGAAGTAATCCACCATATCAGCAGGAGTCCCCCAGAAGGCCATTTGACCATTGGAGTTCAGTACCATTACCTTCTTGAAGCGGCTGAGAATAACCTGAGAGGGGCGATGAAGTGTACACAGCAGGATACGTGAGTGAGACATGCTCTCAAGCGTATCAATCACACGCTCAGCATCACCGGAGGAAAGACCACTTATGGGTTCGTCAATAAGGAACACCTCCGCCGTACCGGTGAGATCCAGCCCAAGATTCAGGCGCGTGCGCTCGCCGTCAGATAAGGTGCGAGCGCCAGCGCGGCCGACATTTCTATTAGCCAGTGCCCCAAGCCCCACATAATTAAGAATAGAGAGCACGCGTCGCCTACGGTCCGCATCATTCAATCTGGGGCGGCGGGCAATGGACGCATGGTAAACCTGCTCGCCCACAGTCATGGCTTCATCCAGAATATCCTCTCT
Source organism: Akkermansia sp. (assembly GCA_017517385.1). Taxonomy (GTDB): domain Bacteria; phylum Verrucomicrobiota; class Verrucomicrobiia; order Verrucomicrobiales; family Akkermansiaceae; genus Akkermansia. The sequence continues at coordinate 80,655 of JAFWZG010000054.1, read as the reverse complement.
GGGGATGAACGCAATATGGCGCCGCAAATCCGTAGCATCAGGAGTGAGGCGGGCATTATTGTAATGAATGGAGCCGAATGATGGGAGAAGATGGCCTGCAAGCATACTCAGCAATGTGCTCTTACCGGAGCCACTAGGGCCGAGAATACACGCCATTTCTCCACGCTTGAGCGTAAAGTCGATATTATCCACCACACGTCCGGCTCGCACAAAGTCACGCGTGAGCCCCTGAACTCTCAGGGAATGAATAAGAGAGGACTCCTCCTCCAGAACGCCGGAAGAAAAGCGGCAGCGTAAAGACTGTACAGGGCTGAGGCTGATGAGATCCCCATCCGCTAAGGTCATATCTCCCTTTACAGGTTCACCATTAACCTTAAGATAATTATCACCTTCAATCACACGCAGATGGCCCTCACCATCCGAGCGGGAATAACTCACCTCGAATACCACGGCAGAGGCTAACCCCGGGGTCAGCATGAGGGCAGAAGTGCTGTTAATATAGGGAAGATTAGTGACGATGAGTTTACGAACGTCCGGAGCAAGCTGATAACTGCGCCCAGGAGCTTCTACATTATGCAGCTCAGCAAAACGATACGGCCCCAGCCCCTTCACAGTAAACGGGGTGTAATATGTAGTCCTTACGATTTCTCCGGAGGCAAGCGTCCGCCCTTCCAGCACAAACGCAGCATCTCGCCCAAGAACTTCTAGCTCGACATCAAGACTGAAGCGCACGCGGGCTAAGGGATTCCTAGGGCGCTGGCGGGTAATGCTTACCTCGTCATCCTCGCGGAAAAGGTATCCTACATAACTCACGCCGCTGTAACGGTTCTGGATAAGAGAGCGAATGGTGCCATAACTGAGAGTCCATTCTGCCAGTTCCACGTTCTGCCCGGGTGAAAGAATCTGCATGTCTCCCTTATGCAGCACACGTCCACATATACAGAGCGGCTTGCGGGTATCATTGATGATAAGCAGCACATGTACACAGTGTAGAGCACGAAAACTTACCTCGCCTTCCTCGCGGGCTAGAGTTACTGTGTTCGGTGCAAGCTTGTGTGAAAAGGTGAGGCACTGAATGGGAGCAGGGGCATCCTGCCCGGGGGTATGGATAAGTTCTTCCAGCGCCGGCGCAACTCCGGGCAAGTTCAGGCCATTTGTCACCCGCTCAAAGAGGGTGGGATTCGTCAAGTCACCGCCGACACGGTACAACATGGCCAGAATCTCCAAGGCCAATGCCATGCGTTCTTCCAAGGTACGATGGGCCGCTGCGAGGGTGAGCGTGTCACTCAGGGAGAAACGAGCCGTATAGGCAGTCTGGAATCGCTCAGCCAGCCAGTGGTGTTCCACATTCGGAAAATCATAGCGGAGCATGTCCATAATGGTGTCCATGTCCTCTATGACAACACCATCCACTCGGGCCATAATGGAAGCAAACAAATCCACAATGACTCCAGCATAACTCCGGCGAGATTCATCACGCGCAGCCACACGGCGTGGTACCCGTGAAAAGATTTCAGTAAAATAACTTCGCAGCGTATGAATACGCTTACGAGCCAAGCGCAGGAGAGGCTTGGTATGGCTGGAGAAGGGCATCTTCATAAATCAGGACCGGTGGTCTTACCGGCACCGGGGCAACGCTGTTCCCACCCTGGGAAGTTCCACTTATAAGGAAAATCGCGGCACTGTTGAGGCTTAACTGGCTGAATGCGGCAGCCCTCATCTGTAAGCATACAGCAGGGGCCATTTCCATTTTCTGCGTCTATAAGCGAAAGACCACGCCTATTCCTCTGCAAGCGGCAGTAACGCTCAATAAAAAGCTCTTCGCTAAGGCCGAGGTAAGCGGCTATGGCCGTGATATCCTCGTCAGTTAGGCAGACATCACCCTCCCAGCGGCAGCAAGCGCCACAACGCTGGCATGTGTGTATGATGGGGGTAGTATCACTCATTCGTTTCAGCTGCGTATCTCCCAAGGTTTATGTTTTGCGGCTGTAATATGAGGAGGGCGTACATACAATGGCTCAGCAGGCTTAGCTGCAAGCTCTTCCTGAGCAGCCGGAGTGAGGGCTTTCCAGCTGCGAATAAGTCCCTCAGCACTGGGCACAAGCCCGGCTTTAGCCACGGAAAGATTATGTTTTCTCATGACTTCCTCAGATTCGACCGTATACACAGTAGAACCGCCAGCCAGTTCTGCATGAAGCTCATCCGGTGTCAGCACCACAATTTCGCCACTGCCGCGCCGCAGAGCCCAACCGCCGCGGCGGGCATCAGATATAATAAGAGCGCCATCTGCAGCTAAATCATCCCATGAACCAATGGCTACCACGCGAGCCCCTTTTACAGTGGCAATGCCAACCGCCGCGGCCAACGCCACGCGCACGCCTCCATAGCTACCGGGGCCGGCTCCCACCAGCACCATATCAAGCGGTTCATCACCTAGTTCCGAAAGCGCTTTTTCCAGTGCGGGGAAAAGATGAGCATCATGATTTCTCTCCGTGTGCCAAGAGGCTTGGGCACAAACATTACCGGCAAGAGAAAGGCAGAGAGAAGCCCGAGGCTGAGAACATTCGATGGCAATTATATTCATGCCTGAGTCAGTTTAGCTGTAGTCCACTTACCGCGGCTTACCACCTTGAGCACCTTAAGTCCGGCGGCTCGAGCGGCATCCAGTGTTTCGTCTTTCTGGGTGTTGAGGATACCGGAAATGATGAGAATCCCGCTGGGTTTCATCGCGGCAACAAGGCGGGGGAACGCTTTCTGTAACACAGTGGAAAAGAGATTAGCCAGCACAATGTCAGCTTGTTCACCGGGAGCAGGGGCCCATTCAAAAACGTCCGCTTGGAAAAGTTCCAGATTATCAGCCCCTCCATTGCGCTCGATGTTGTGGCGAGCTACGTCCACCGCGATGGGGTCAAAATCAAAGCTGATAGCGTGCTTAGCACCAAGGCGCAATCCAGCCAGCGCAAGTACGCCGGTACCGCAACCGATGTCCGTGAGCGTCCAAGCTTCCTTCCTTCCTTTTGCCTCATCACAGAGCATGCGCAGACATGTGGAAGTCGTAGCATGATTACCGGTACCAAAGGCGCGCTCTGCCGGGAAAGTAAGGATAATGCGGCCGGGGTAACGCTGCTGTAAGTCTTCCAACACGGAGGGCTCATCGCTGGCAGAGATTACCAGCCTGTCCCGGATAATAAGAGGAGGTGTATTTTCAGGAGCAGTAGCTGCCACCCAATCCACGGTCTGTACTTCCTCCGTCTTACCACCATAGCAGGCAGCGAGAACAAGAGCTTCTTCCTGAGATTCCGTATATACATCGATATTCAGGCGCTCAGCATGAAAAGCCTCAGATATCACAGTTCCGGGCAAATTGCTCAGGCGAGCCTGCCATTCTTCTTCATTCGCTTTTGCGATTGTCTTCTTCCAGACCCACATAACTTTTGCTTACATGTCAAGTATGTTACCATCTAATCCCTGAGCATCAGCATAGGGAAGAACGAAAAGCTCTCCGGTTTCCACCACGCGGCCATAGAAAAACGGCTGGTCAGAAGCTTCGGTAGAGGGGGCTATTTCTATCGTAATTGTTTTGGAGATGGTGGGATGCACCTGGAGAGCGGCCTCACGCAGTGCCTCATCCGTGGCCGAGCTTTCAGTGAGGGCACCCTCAGCCATCTGCGTGCGAGAATCGCCCATGCCCGGGGTCAGATTGTCATGATCTAGTGTAGAGGAATCCATGACGACCGCCTCCGCTCGGGAGTAGTCCGTAATTTCCAGATTCAGACATACGGAGAACACAGGGTTGCGCAGGCTTTCCAGCGCAAACTCGTCATCCTTGTCCAGCCATTCTGCCACCTTAAGCTTCTGAAGCTGGCGTATGTAATACTGAGCACGATGGGGATTGATACGCGGGGTAACGTCCTCGCCGCCGAGCGTGCCAGTCCAGCTCTCGCCGATATAGTCATAGAGAAGCTCCAAAGGAGCCTGCTGATACCCCAGCGTCAGCTTGCGCAGAGCAGAAATGGGGAAGTTTACAACATTGCGAGCTCTCCAGTAATTCGCAGAGAGGGAGAACGTACGAGTCAGGCGAGTACTGAGCCAATAGATGGTGCTGCCACCCTCTTCCATACCCAACCAACGGAAACGGCCGGTCTGCGGGTCACGATAACGAGAAATGTAGAAAATTCGCGTATCACGGTCCTTCACCAGCGGAAGATCAACACCGAACAAGGTTGCACGGTATAAACAGGGGCGCGGGCTCAGGAAAAGAGTGTAATACGGATTATTCAGCCCATAACGAGCCATGAACTCACGCGGATTCTCACCCGGTTTCATATCGGCCTCAATGCCTCGCACGGGAATGGTTCCTAACCCGTTAAGGAAACGGCGCACCACATGCTCATCAGCCTCAGCAAAACGGGAGCCGCCTACGGAGTACATCCACATATCGCTCACTTCGCTTTCCACATCACCGGGAATAAGCATGAGGCGCAGGGATTCATTGCTGTCATGCACGCGCAGCACCACTCGCGACACATCTTTATCCACGATGTTCGAGAAGCGCAGGGAGCGAAGCTCAGAAAGAGATAAGGGGAGTTCGGCTGTATAGATATTACCGGCACCGGAACGAAGCTGAGCCATGGCACGGGTGGGCAGCACGGGAAGATTACAGATACTATTCACGATACGGGAATAGCTGCCTCTGCGGCTAACTCGGGGCTCAGCCTGAAGGGTAAAGACAACCGGGCGGTTGTTGACAGTGGCATGGCAGAGAGGCTGGCCATCTGCCGGAGAGGGAAAGCTCTTGTAAATTGTCAGCACGACCGGCTCATCCGAGCCATCTGCACGGAAAGAAATGGTGAATTCCGCCGGTCCTCGGGGCTGGACGGCGGTGTTATCCTCCACCTTAACCGCGGCAAGGCTGACAAAAGATGCCACAAGGTTATTCATCTTATCCTGATCTGCAGATGTCAGGCAGGGAGCGATGATATTCCAAGGCGTTTCAGCACTGGCGCGGCAAATCTTTACCGTCGTTTCTCCCCCCTCGGCCGCATGGTTACATATGCTCACTTCACGGAGAGAATCAGGAGTAAAGAGCAGGGGGCGAGGATCTCTCAAAGCGCTCAAACCGGAGCGGAACATTGACAGGATGTTTCCGCTCACTACGTGAATACGCTTGTCATTCCCGTAGAAATCAGTACGAAGGTAAGTAGTAGGCACCACGCTCTGGCCATCACCGGCGTCAGCCAGCCAAGGAGATGTGCTGCCGAGAGTAAAGCGAGCCACAGTGGTGTGCTCACCTTTATTACCATCCGGCACTTTTAACACGAAGGAATGCGGAGTTGTTTCCACGCCGTACTCTCGCATTCTGGCACGAGTTGTCTGATTGAGCGGGAGGGTGTCAACAACGCGAGTCTGAGCGGCAAAATTGAGAATTGAGCTCACCACCGCAGGATTCATGCGATCCCGGAAGGGTGATATTATCCACCAAACGCCGTCCTCTTCGCGGCGGCAGGTAATCGTGTCGTTCAAATCGCCGATTTTCATCCAATCCACCTCCGGCAAACGAGCAGCGTTCTCCGGCGTAAACAAAGGCATACCCGGCTTAAAGCTGTACCAGCCCGTCAGACGGGCCAGATTGCCATCTATGGTGAGAAAGACAGAGGCGACCACTCCCAAAGCGGCCCCTATGCCCAACAGAACTGTAGAGAGGATTCTCATGTTATGACTCAATGTCTACGGGTATTCCAGATGCCAAGAGCGATGAGAAGCGCCAGAGCCGGCATGATAATGAGGGTAATGTGCTCCACCGCGCTGCGCGTATGGCGATTCAGGTCAATCTTGACGGTAAGGTCCTGATTGGCGCTCTTGCCGGCGTACTCAGGGCGGTGCACCATCCAAGCCCAAATGGAGCGGAGGTAATCAGTCTGCTCACGGCGGGCATTTGTTCTGGCAAGCATATCTACGTTGCCGGTAACAATCATGGTGGAAAGATTATTCGGGTCATTGTTACTTCCACGTGTCACAGCGGCCTGCAGGCAGAGGGGGCCGGCTATATCTTCTTGGGGGGTGAAGGTAGGCTCGCGGTCACGGCGGGTCTCGCCGTAGTACTCAGCAGTACTCAAGAGCAGGGGGTATGTGTTAAGCCTACGCATGGCGGCATGGTTTTCATCAGCATGTTCCAACGTGAGAGACATGGACTGGCCATCCACCTGTGTGGTATTATTCCAGAAAGCTCTGGTGCAGTTCAGCCCCTTAGGCATCACAGCGGAAATGTCGTAATAAGCACGGTTTCTGTTACGGAGCAACACGCGGTCCGCGTTCGGGCGGATACCCTGTTCACGCAAGAAGCGATAAAGCATGGGCAGATTTGTGTTCGTGGGATCCAAGGCCACGAATACGGAGTTACGGCCCTCGCGCTCCCAGAACTCACGCACCACGCGCATTTCATTCTCTGTGAAATCTGTCTGCGGAGAAATGATAATCAGGCCCTCAGCGTTTTCAGGCATCATTTCCACCTCGTTCAGATTCACCCAGGCAAGCTGGATATTCAGAGAGGACGTGATAAGCCCAAGGTTTTCCAGCAGGGTCTGGTCATCACGAGAGACGCCGCCTTTACCTTCCACAACGTACATTCTGCGCAGATCGCCCTCAACAGCTTCCGTAATGGCAGAGCAAAGTACCTCATCCATCATCAGGGCCACGATGCGTCGGCTTTCATCCGGAAGCACCTCATACTTCATGAAGGAAGCGCCGGGGCGAATGCGCACGTGCATGCGGTCAGAGCTGTCTTTATCTTCAAAGGTTCTGAGCGGTACAGTGTGATTGGCTCGAGCATCCACCACGCAGAGGTTCTGGTCAAAATCCACACCGTAAATCTGAGAAATCTCACGGGCCCTGTTAGGTTCGCGCAGGGGGTCAAAACACTCCACCTCAATCTTTCCGTTACTGTGACGCACATATTCCTCAAGTAGGGAGTACATACGAGCATACCCGGTAGCGGTACGCTGGAATGCGAAGATTACATGAATGGGCGTTTCGCGGTTCTGAATGCGCTGGCTGGCGAGCACATTACGCGTACGCTCGGATATAGAGTAGCTCTCCTGCTCAGAGAGGTCCATTCTAGCATATTCACGGCAGCCTATGTAGTTACATGCCAGTACGATGATGGAGAGCAGCAGCAGATTAATCCAAGCCAGAGGGTTACCCTTGGGGCGGCGGGCATCCGGATGCCCCGTAAATTTGGTCTTGCTCATGGTATATCAGAAAGGTCAAAGGTTCAATATCAGCGGGTCCAGCGGCGGTAATCCACCACGCGTTTGGTCAGAGCGAGTGTGAAGACGGTAAGGGAAAGATAAAGCACAAACGGGCGCGTATCAACCACACCACTAGCGAAGGCTTTCACCTGTTCCGTGCAAGAAAGATAATGGAAAATAGGCGCTGCGGGGAACTCGCCCCACAATTCCGTCACTCGGCCTATGAAATAGTACATAATCATGAGGCAGGTGCTGAGAATGGCAGCAATAATCTGGCTGCGTGACATAGCCGAACACAGAATGCCCAATGCTACAAAGAACGCACCGGAAAGCGCAAGAATGGTGTAGGGACCCACCCAGTCTGCAAGCATGTAGGTGATGGAGCCCTCCGGCTGAATACCATAGCGAACTTCCGTGTAATAATTACCGATATCACTCACCAGCGGATAAAGGAGCATGGGAAGCCAGAGCAACAGGTAAAATGTGTATGCAGCAAAATACTTACCAAGAACAATTTGTGTAGTTGTTACAGGTGCTGTAAGAAGTCCCTCCAGAGTGCCTTGGCGCTCTTCTTCTGCAAGAGTTCGCATAGTAATGAGAGGGAAAATGAAGATAAAGTAGAACCAGAAGTTGAGGTTATCAAGCATATGGTACATCACGCCATTGCCGGTAGCATGAGTCATTATCTGCAAAACAGCCTGAAGAATAAAGCCTTGCAGAGCCATTGTACAGGCTAGAATAACCCAACCAAACGGCACACCGAGATATCCCTTAAGCTCTCGTCTGTATATCGTACGAAGTGTTATGAAGTAACTCTTAGTACGCATAATTGTATTATTTTCACTTTCCATATGCGGTGAAGGGGGCATGTATTACTCCTATATCAGATTGACAGATAGAGTGTTTCCTTTTTATTAAAATTAGTCGCGGCGAGTCATCTCCACAAAGACATCTTCCAAGCTAGGAATATGGCGGTATATGTGGCGCATGGGGAACCCGAGCTCGGTAATGATAGCGGCAGCTTTCTCACGGGTATCCGTGCCGGGCTCAGCTCGCACCAGTAAGCGATTCCAGCCATCTATTGGCTCCTCCAGAATGACTTTCTTCACGGGAGCAAAGGCTTCCAGCTCTGCCACAACACGCTCAGGATCACCTTTAAACTCTATGGATACGCGACCGGCGGCGCGAAGTCCTCGGGTCAAATTCTCCGGTGTATCAGCAGCCTTGATTTCTCCTTGATCAATGATGATAACCTTATTACAAATCATCTCAACCTCGCTCAGAATATGAGTGGAGAGAATCACAGTATGATTCTCTGCAAGTGCTCGGATAAGCTCACGAATCTGGCGAATCTGATTCGGATCCAGACCATTTGTCGGTTCGTCAAGAATAAGCAAATCGGGATTACCCAGCAATGCATCTGCTAATCCCACGCGCTGACGATAACCCTTTGAAAGCGTGTGAATAAGATTTTTGCGCTTAGGTTCCAGACCGCATTTATCAATCACTTCTGCAATCTGTTCTCGCACAGACTTACCACAGATTCCTTTCAGTCGCGCGCGATAGTCAAGATACTCCATTACGCGCATATCGTCGTACAAAGGCACGTTTTCGGGCATGTAGCCCAGGTGACGGCGGGCCTCGAGCGGATTATCCAGTATATCGTAACCGGCTATGCTTGCCGTGCCAGCGGTAGGCGGCAAATAACCGGTCAGCATTTTCATCGTCGTCGTTTTTCCGGCGCCATTCGGTCCCAGAAAGCCCACAATCTCGCCTCTGTCCACCGAAAAGGTTGCATCTTTCACGGCCGTAAACCGTCCGAACGTCTTGTTTAAATGCTCTGCTGTGACCATGCTCATAAGCGCCCTTTATACTAGCAGCTTTTCATGACATTTCAAGTTGAAAGTTCGTTATCACGGTCATGCTGTCAGTTTGCTTGTTTTAATTTTGCATTACACGTATTATGCGAAGTAGCGAATTTACGTGAGAATCTGAAATTCAGGAGTGCGCCCGAGATTCTACCTTGACGGGCGCGCTAGGAGCGTGTAGAATGAGCGCATGGTAAAATGCAAGATGACATATGTGGGCGGTTTACAGTGCGATTTAGAGCACGGACCGAGCGGAGCCAAGGTAAGTACGGATGCCCCGGTAGATAATCATGGCAAAGGAGAATCATTCTCACCGACAGATTTGATGTGCTCCGCCATGGCGGCCTGCATGGCGACGATTATGGGAATCTACGCAGAAAAAGAAAATCTGAATCTTGAAGGTACGACAATCGAGGTTGGCAAAATCATGAGTGCAAATCCTCGCCGCATTGCTAGAATCGAAACAATCATCAGCATACCGCTCCCTGAGGACACACCCCACAAGGCAGCTCTTCTTGATTGTGTGCTTGGCAGTCCGGCAATGCGTAGCCTTCACCCGGACATTGAGGTTCCGATTACATGGAACTGGCTGGGTTGATATGAGACACCAGACTACATGAAACGACTCACTTACATTTTCTGGTTAGCCCCCTTGCTGGTATTGCTGAGCTGCGGCCAGCTTATCTTCAGCCTTCTGGGCAACTCTATTTTGATGCTGATAGTAGTATCACTACTCATCATTATCACTTGGGGTGTTGTATGGATGCGCCTGTACTCAGCAGGAAGACTTCGCCCGGAATTCGCCATATTGAGTGTGTTGCCGCACTCTATTTATTATTTTGCCAGTTATTCACAATCAAGGCTTTTCCGAGAAATGGCTTGGCAGAACGTATACGGCTTTGTCTGGCTTGCATTCCTCATCATTATGATCATCAGCCTGCGCCCCGGCAAATGCGACGGCAAACGCATACGAATAGCCAAGGACAGCACCTTCATTCTGACAAGCATACTGGCATTACTCTACACAGTGACAACATTTAACAGCTTTGCCGCCAAACTTTTTAACATCATCTAACCCTCTTTATGAAACACCGTTCCTCCATTGTTATCGGCGCAGCGACTGTTGCGCTCCTCTCCTCATGTACAGTAGACGAAGGTTGGGGTGCCCCGACAGTTCACGGCCGCGCCGTAGCCCCCGAGCTTACCCCTCTTCCTCCGCCACTGAATCCTGATGCTCAACTGAATGAAGCAAGTCAGGCAGAACAGCAAAGAGAGGCGACAATCTCGCAGAATCAACCTACACCCGAAGAACAGGTGCCAACAGCCCCTGCCTTCAGTCAGAATCAGCCGGCCCCCATTGTACAGCAAACTCCTGCTGCACCCGTTACCGAGATTGCCCCCCCAGCTCCTGTTACCATAGTTAGTACCCCCCTACCGCCCCAAACGGAACAGACCCAACCGGCACCTGCCGTTACTGTAAGCCAGCTTCAGCCTACTGCTGCACAGCAATCTTTAAGCCAAGCTCAGCCAGCGCCCATCGTTCAGATGCCGACGGCGCCCCCTGTAGCACCTACTGTAAGCGCACCTGCAGTTAAACCTGTTACCACGGTTGCACCCCCTATTCAGGAAGTAACGCCTGCCCCCCGTCCGGTAGTAACAACACCAGCTCCGGCGCCCAAGCCTGTTCAACCGCAAACACCAGCCGCCATGAGTCAGGCTCAACCTGCACCGGCAGTTCAGGCCCCTGCACCCGCTCCGGTTCGCACTGCAACGCCTTCAGCTCAACCCACACCTCAGCCGGTCATGAGAAATACTTCTTACGGAGCAACTCGCCCGGTAATGACTGTGCAGCCGCGCCGCCGTTACCCGGTGATGCCCGGCCAGAACCGCGGACAAAAAATGCGGCAGGACTAATCTCTAGATTGATGATATGCCGAAACAGAGACTTGATGTACTCGTGGTTTCTCTGGGCCTGTGCGATTCACGCGAACAGGCCCAGCGCCTAATTATCGCCGGTGAAGTTCTGGTGAAAGATCAGCTCATCACTAAGCCTGGCACTAAGGTGGACGAGTCCTTACCCATCACAGTAAAAAATAAACCCAAGTACGTTAGCCGCGGTGGGCTGAAACTGGAGGGCGCTCTTAAAGCATTCCCTGTGAAAGCTGAAGGCAAGATTTGCCTAGATATCGGCTCCTCTACCGGAGGCTTTACTGACTGCCTCTTACAGAATGGGGCCATCCGCGTACACGCGGTGGATGTCGGCACGAACCAACTGGTGTGGAAACTTCGTAATGACCCCAGAGTCATTGTGAAGGAGCAATTTAACGCTCGCTATATGACCCCGGCAGATCTGGGCGAAAAGGTGCAGCTCATCGTTAGCGACGTATCCTTCATCTCGTTGACGAAAATTCTCCCTGCGGCTTATGATTGCTTGGAAGAAGGCGGTGATTTGCTCGTGCTTATAAAGCCTCAGTTTGAACTGCAGCCGGAGGATATTGGCCCTGGCGGTATTGTGCGGGATTCAGCTCTCCACCAAAGAGCCGTAGACAAAATACACGACTTCGTAGTGAACGAACTCCACCGGGAATGGATGGGGGTGGCAGACTCCCCTATCACCGGTATGGAAGGAAACAAAGAATTTCTGGCTTGGCTGCGATAATATCAAGCTCTTACGAAAAGAATTTGAGAGCAGCCTCGTGAATGAGCGGCACAGTATCCTGCACGCTGATATACGTGGAATCCAGCTTCAGATGCGCGCTCTCCTCATACAGGGGGGCGCGCTCTTTGTTCAAGCGGGTAAGAATCTCAAATTTATCCGGAGATTGGAGCAAAGGCCTGTTCTGGCTGCGAGATGTACGCTCCAGTAGAACCGGCACCTCCACATTGAACCACACGGTAAATCCCATTCGGCGCAGGATTTCACGATTTTCCGGTTTCAGCACGACACCACCACCGGTAGAAATGATAACGGAGCCCTTCCCTTCATTGATAGAGGCCTCAATGTAGCGCAACAAGGCCGTCTCTAGCGCCCGAAAGTGTTTTTCACCTTTCTCTCTAAAAATTTCCGGTATACTTTTGCCAATCTGCTCCTCAATGATAGAATCCATATCAATGAGTTTCATGCCGGTCATTTTACTAAGCTCCTTGCCAATCGTAGTCTTACCGCTCCCCATCAGACCAATAAGTATGATGGGGCGACCTTTCGTGTCTATGGGCATGCAAGGCTCCATGGCTTAAGTAATCAGAAAAAACAAGTTCTATATTATCTCCCGTTTTGTTCTCGTTGACCGTCAGAAAGACGAGAACCTAAGGCGGGTTTATCATATCAGATTTTTTGTGACTTGACAAGACTGTAGTACTTGAAATCCGTTCTGCTATGTGCTACACTCCCTGCCAGATGAGAGAGGAAATCCCCAGGAACGAAGATGTCATTTTTAACCAACAGACGGCCAAGGTCAAGAATCACCAGAAAAATGCGGCTCGCCGTCAGGTTCGACCGATGATTATCATTATCTGGTACCTTCTGGCTCTCATAGCCATATGCCTCTGGACCCTGAGCCTCTTTGGTGTCATTTCTTTGCCCTTCTAAGAGCTTCCCTCAGGGAGTCAAAGAGAGAGGGATGCCGCCCACGCCCTCTACTAAGCATCAGGGCATAGGCATTATCGTGTATGTAGTTATACCCGGCTTCATCTCGCATGCGCCCATCAAAGCAGATGTTCACATCTGCTTCAGAACAATAATTCCAACGCCCACCGAGCACTGCGATGTAATCATGACCAGAGAGCGAGTTCACCACATATGAGTTTCCCCACCATGTTACACACTCAGGGCGCTCCGGTGAGCAACTACGGTCTGAGGGATCAAGAGTAATAAGGAAAACTCGGCCATCCTGAGGAGTTAAATGCTTGGCAATTCGCAAAGCAGAACCAGCCCCCATACTATGGCCGATAAGGATGACGTCAGCCTGCGGATTGTTCCGGCGAAACGCCGAAATGAGCTCAGCAAGCTGAGCAGCCCCCTGTTCCACATTCTCTGGAACTCCAAGATGCCAATGATAGTACGCTTGCGCTTGCATCGGGCTTACGCGCGGTGCTAAAGTCATCATACGCGGAACAATTCCGCTGATTTCATCCCCCATTCCGCCAATGTAAATAACAGCCGGGCCGCCACATGCTTCAACATGCAACCCCTCCTGCGGAATAATGTGAACTTCCGGAGCTTCTGTGAGCACAGAAACTGGCTGCTCAGCCTGAAGAGCTGAGCAGCCTATCACAAAAAACAAAGCAGATAATGCTTTAGCGTGCACGGCGCAGGGGCATTACAGGATGCTGCGGAGCAAGAGCGGGAAGCTCAGGAGCATCTGCGGGCTTCTCAACCTTCTCAATCTTGGTTACAGGACGGAAAGGAGTCATGCAGCAACCAATCTCACCATAGTAGTGATCCTGAGTCATAGCGACGGTATCACCGGGATTCAGCGTAGCAATAAGAGCCTTCACGGAGTCATCCTGACCGGGAACTTCATTGCGCACGTCAATCATGATAACGGAGCCCACCTCAGCCTTATCATCACCGTACTTGCCGGGGCAGCTGTAATTATCGTTGCGAAGCACACGGAACACAGCAACCTTGGCGCCGTGGTCGCAGCGGTCCGGGCACAGAGCGGTGCGGTGCATGCAGGGGCGCTCCTGAGTGCCGGTGTAAACGGCAACAACAGAGTTCGTGGCCAGCAGCTCAGCATTCTCAGGCATGGGAGCAGCGAACAGAGAGGGAGCTACAAGGGCAGCAACGGCAACAATATGATTTACTAATTTCATATGTGTGTGGTTATTATGGTTTGTATTTGTGGTTAGACGTATGGTAGAAGAGTTTTGTTCAAAAAAAATCAGATTTTTTTCAAAAGACAGCAAAAGCCCCCTGCGCCACAGCCATGGTGAGGCAACAGACGATACGCGGGAAAATCACAAAGAGTTGAACGATAAGATGCAAGAGACGGCACCTCCACGGCCTCCCAACCCGGGACACGACGCAGGATATAAGCCATCACCTTTTCATTCTCATCCGGGTCATAGGTGCATGTGGAATACAGAATATATCCGCCGGGTGCCACGCACTGTACAGCGGCCAGCATGATACCCTTCTGACGCTTGGCATTGCCGTTCACCATTTGGGCACCCAAGCAGCCGGGATTGCGTATACCTTTGCACAGTAATGACTGACCACTACAAGGAGCATCTACAAGCACTAGGTTGAAGAGGCGTCCTTCTGCGGCCCACTGGTCCGGCCGTAATCCGGTTACTTCCACATTCGGTACACCGCAGAGTGCCATATTCTGTCGCAGGATACCACGGCGGGAGGCGTTCACCTCATTAGCAGTGTGACAGGCTGGAAGATAACGAGCAACCATGAGCATGCTCTTACCGCCGGGAGCTGCGCATAAATCCAGACTTGCCTCAGGCGCCGGTACCACGGCTAATGCTGCGGATTCCCAGCAAGACGATAAATCCAGCGAATAGTACAGACCACGGGCATAATCCTCATGTGCAGTCGGGCGCTCGCCTGCTACCGGCACATACACACGCGGAGGTAGCCAAGCATGAGCACTCATATCCTCACAAGCGAAAGGCGGGATATAACCTTCCGGGGCAAGAGGAGAAAGAACCACGGCCTGACGGGAGGAAGTACCGGCACGCATGGCCGCGATGAGACTGCTGGCAGCAGCCTCATCCAGCTCCAGACGAGCGCAGAGCCTGAGCTCTGCTTTGGTGGCATTTTCCGACACGCTAAGTCAGGATGCAGGTAAAAGGAAGCGTCAGCTATCTTCGTTGTTGGCAATGCTCAGAGCCAATCTGGCAGCGCCGATAATACCGGCATCATTACTGAACATTGCGGGAAGAATCTTAATCTTCTCGTAATGAGGCGGGTATATCTGAGCTTTCAGGTACTTACGGGTCGGTCCAAAAAGCAAATCACCGGCCTTAGCCACACCACCGCCGATAATGAACGCCTCGGGGTTCAGAATGTAATGGCAGTTCATCAAGCAAGCAGCAAGCTTACGGCCAATGTCATCCCAAAGAGCGAGGGCCACAGGACACCCTGCCTTGGCAGCATTCTCCAAATCAATGGGGCCGCAATTCTCCAGCGAACGGGGCTGGCCATCGGCGGCATACGCAGCCTGAGCTTCTGCCGTGATTTCGCGGTGGCCGATGTAATCCTCGATGGCGCCCTGATTACCGTAGTAACCGATGCGGCCCTTGTAATCAATAGTCATCTGTCCAAGCTCACCGGCGGCACTCAGATGGCCGCGCACGAAATGGCCATTGGCAATCACGCCGGACCCAATACCGGTACCGAGGGTAAGGCACACTAAATCATTCATACCCCGGCCGGCACCTAGTTTCCATTCGGCATATGCCATACAGTTGGCATCATTATCTACAGCAGCAGGCAAGCCGGTAGCCTCACTGAGAATATCACGAATGTGGATATCATACCAACCGGGCACGTTTGTGAGAGAATCCACAACACCAGCTTTATGATCCACAAACCCGGGAAGTCCCATGCCCACGGCTTTTACCGCTGGGTATAAATCCATAATAGAGCGAAGACGCTTACCTATTTCCTCCACAATGCAATCAGGAGACTCATAGTCACCCGTTTGCATAGGTAATCCCTTGTAGATAATTTCAGTCCCCTGCACTACCGCAAACTTGATGGTCGTGCCGCCCATATCCACGCCGATAGAAAGTTCCTGAGCTGACATACGGGGGGATTATAACACGCTTCCCCCGCACATAAAAGCCCAAAATGGCGAAAATAGGAAAAAATCCTTATTGAGCCTGGAACTTACGAGTAAGCTCATTCAGCGAGATGGGCACCATGGTGGGCTTACCTGCCGGAGTGCAATACGGTATCTCACAATTCAGCAAATCATTCAGCAATGGCAGAGGCGCCTGAAGCCATGGGCGCAAATCCTCCTTTGCCGCATACTGGCGAGCCAGCTGCAAAGCATAGGGCTCAAAGGGATTGCGTGAGCGTTTAAGGCGCGACTCTCCTGCAGAGAAAGTGCGAATAAGCTCGTGCACAAACTCATCTACCCGGGGCAGGCTGAGCATCATGGGCACGCCGTCAATACGCAGAGTTCGCTGGCCGAAGTGAGATATGCGGAAGCCGGCTTTCTCCAGCTGGCGACTCACCTCCAGCGCCACGCCAACATCGCGAGCGTCCAAATCCAACATGACAGATTGCAGCAAGCGCTGCGAATGCAAAGGGCGCTCATGCCCGGCGAGCAGGCGCTCAAAAAGAATGCGCTCGCGCGCCGCCCTCGGAGAAAGCAGCACAAGACCTTCCGTATTTTCAAACAACAAATAGCGGCCACCGCATACGCCAATATAGCGGAACTTGTTCGTACGCGGCGAAGAATTCTCGTATGTGGGTGGTTCTGCGGCAGCCTCACGTTCCGCGGGAAGGGACTCACTCCGCTCAGCAATGACAGGAGCCGGAGAAACCACCACATCTTTACTGAGCGCAGGTGGAGCAACGGGTGAAACGGGAGGAGCCGAAAGTCCGAGCTCCTTCTGCACCGGCGTCAGCACCGGCGTCAACACGAGTGCCGGACGAACAGGCGCCTCCGGAACCGTTTCTTTCACCCGTCCAAGCGGCTGTTTTTTCTCCACCGGAGTGGAAACCTGCTGTTCAAGAACAGGCGCAGGACGAAGACTTGACGTTGCAGGCCTCACCGGTGCAGGTGTTACCGGCTCAGGAGCGCGCGGCGACGCGGGTGCCTCCACCGCAATACCACGAGCATGCTCAGCCAAGGTACCGGCTACAGCATCAAGAATGCTATTAGTTATATCCGAAGGGCGAAGGAAGCGCACTTCCTTCTTGGCAGGGTGTACATTCACATCCACTAGCGCGGGGTCCACTTCCAGATACAGGAAGAGGGCCGGGTGCAAGCCCGTGGGGAAACCGCCATAACCATCCCGAATGGCTCTAGCCACAATCTTATCCTCAATCGGGCGCGTATTCAGGAACACGAACTGCATACGCCTGTTCCTGCGAGCTTCACTCAGAGGCATGAGAAAACCGCTCACATGAATACCCGGGCCAAGCTGAGGTTTAATTCGGAGCAGCTTTTCTGCCACATCCCGCCCGGCGAAATCAGCTATTCGCTGGCGAAGGTCTGCCGTACCGGGCCAGTCAAACACGAGCTGACCATCTCTCACATAGACAAAGCGCAGCGCCGGATACGCCAGAGCATGCAGCTTAATCTCATGCTCAATATGGCCGGCCTCCGTTTCATTACTCTTCAGGAACTTACGGCGAACAGGTGTATTAAAGAAAAGGTTGCTAACAGAGATATCCGTACCGGGAGCGCAGCCGGCATTGGACGGCTCTTCCATCTCACCGCCGCAGCAGGTAATAAGCGTGCCTTCCACATCCTCCTCACGGCGCGTTGTAATACGAAGCTCCGCAATGGAGGCAATACTGGGTATAGCCTCACCACGGAAGCCGAGTTTATCAATACAGGAGAGGTCATCAAAATTCACGAGCTTACTGGTGGCGTGGCGCTCCAAGCACATGGCGGCATCCGCCCGGCTCATTCCAGAACCATTATCTGTTACTCTGATAAGGGAAATACCGCCGCGAACAATTTCCACGCGAATCATGGTAGCGCCGGCATCAATACTGTTCTCAATGAGCTCTTTAACCACGGAGGCTGGACGCTCCACCACCTCACCGGCCGCCACCTGACTGGCCAGCACATCACTCATGCGGTGTATTATCTGTTCTGTTGGCTTATCCTCCATGTTGTGTGCGGGAGTAATAGTAACACCTCAGCGCAAGGACGTCAACTCTGCATGCTGCCCGTAATGTGACTGCATGTCAAAATGACTTGACATAATCTTGACAACAGCAATACAAGTAGGCAGAATACAGGTCACAAATCTGACGAGACTATGCTTCTTTCCATCACACAATACGGAAATCCTGTTCTTCGCGCTGTGAGTGCACCGGTTGAGCACGTAGACGAGGCTATCCATGCCCTTGCCGCAAACATGATTGAAACCATGTATGCTGCTAATGGCGTAGGCCTTGCTGCCCCCCAAGTGGGAGAAAACATCCGCCTTGTTGTCATCGACATCCCCGAGGACGAAGATGAGGAGGCTAATCCCGAAGAGCAAATGGCCACGATTAACGGCGAGCTGCGCAATATCCGTGAAATCATGCCCCTTGTGTTCATCAACCCTGTCATTGAACCGTACGGCAACCAGAGTCTTTGCACGGAAGGCTGCCTGAGCGTGCGTAACATCCGCGCAAATGTGGCTCGCCCGGAGAGAGTGAAAGCCACCCTGCCCCAGCTGGATGGTAGCGTGATAGAGATTGATTGTGGCGGCCTGCTGGCACGTTGCTTGCAGCACGAGTGCGATCATCTGGAGGGTTTCCTCTTTACAGACCGCACCTCCTCCGCGGTAAAACTCACGCTGGCTAAAAAGCTTAAGCGCCTCGCCAAAGAAGGCTAAACCAGAAAGCTTTCAGCATACTGGCGTAAACAGCCCGGCGCGGTATCTTAACTCGCCCATCTTCCAGCCTTGCTCTACGGAGCAAGGCTATTGTTTTTTTACCAATGAGCGCCGGAAGCATACTGGCAAAACGAAGCCGCATACTCCGCAGGCGGCGGCAATAATCCAGCCCGTCGTTCATGTAATACTCAGCACGGTTCAACCACTTACCACGAGCAGAGCACAGATAGGCACGCCCGCGAGCTTCATCTTCCTGCTCATCTCGCAGAATATTGATAAGCTGCAAGCCTCGGCCATAACGTATACCAGCCTCAGTCATGTCCTCTTGCATGGCAGGGGCACAAAAACGTTCTCCCATGGCAGCATAGCCCAAATCTGTCCAGAACTCCCCCACACAGCCGGCCACGCGGTAAGTATATAGCAAGGTCTCCTCATCACTCTCCACGGCTGTGCGATTTCGGAAGTAAGTGATATCCCACAGCTGCCCTTCAATAATCGTATGCAGCACCTTCCGGATGCATGCCTGTTGTTCCGCTGGGAAAGAATCCAGCGCTTTCAAACAATCTCCGAATGAACGCAGTAGCGTTCGCTCAGATTCCGAGGGTTGCGCAGCCGCCATATCACCAGACAGCAATCCAAGGAGCTCTTGCGTCTCTTCAGGAGTAGCCATTCCAGCTATGCTCCTGCCCATTCCACGAAGCACGGATTCCCTCAGTGAGCTCTCTGAGGTAGACGTATCTGCCACGCTATCCGTAGCACGAGCCAGCAGATAACCCAGAGCCACCCCGGGACGCATCTCGGCCGGCAGCCAGTAGATCGTGAGATAAAACGAGCGCGACACCGCCTTGAGCAACTCACCTGTGAGGTCTATTCCCCGCTTCATGAAGCCCATTATGCACCACTTTTTCGCTTCTGACAAGGTAAATATGTGCTCATTCAAGCCTCAGCCCTTGCCGCAGGCCGCTTTTTGCTTGCAATCATACCTCAAATAAGCTATATAAGAGAAAGATATAACATATTAGCATGAAATCGGCCTTGTACTCACTTTTGATATTTTGTGGCGGACTCGTTTCGGCTGCCCAGTCCGGCGTGACTGTGGAGCTGCGAAGCTGCCGCACTGAGTACCGCACTCATGCGAGGTCCACAGCGCCGGGGCTAGTATGCACGTTGGAACTCATTCCCCCACCCGGCAAGTACATGTGTGAAAGCGCAAGTCTAACCGGAGTCATACGCATAAAAGACGGCCGAGGAGGTGTACGCTTGGCAGATAGGCGCAGTCTTGACATTTCGGCAAATAACCGGGCCTTCACCACATTTACTTCCCCACACAGACCATCAGGCAGCAAAATTGAACTGGACGGGGAGCTTGTTGTCACTGTAGCGGATAACCGGATAGTACACCCCTCCATCAATATCAATCTTCTGGAGACAGGAGAATACCAACTCGGAGAAATTAAACTCCGGGTCAATCCTTCCTCCACAAACAGAGCCCGAACCAACCGGGAACGAGGAAAACTCCGTAGAGCGGATCTTACCCTTACTAGCTCAAATGGAAACATCATACGCCGCGTAGAGCGTATCTGGAAAGGCGAAAACGGCGAAGAATTCACTCAGCCGGTGGAAATCAACACAGTAGGCAGACCGTCTGATGGCTGCGTATCCCTCTCCCTGTGGGATACCGATGAGAGCGAGTCCCTGCGCATCGTCACCGTTCGGAATCCCCGCAGAGAGAATGTCAACTTCCGACTGAATGTTTCACTGGGAGAAGTTACGACAAGATAAACGACACCGGAATCATGAGATACCTTACCCTTCTTACCTCACTTCTGCTGGTACATACACTACCGGCAGCGGAACAGGCCGTAACAATCCCCCCGGTGAAGGTCACCCCACAGAGTGTGGAGTGTTTTTACCCAGCAGATGAAACAAATGCCGTGCTGTGCACAATCCGCCTGCACCTCACGCCGGCCCAAGGCCATTTTATCCGCATCCGCGCCACAGAGGCCGCGCCTCAGCTCCCCCTCATTGCACGAGATGCCAAGGGGAATGAGCTTCACGGCAGCTTCAGCGAATGGGAAATTTGTTTTGACGACTCCGAATCCAACTGCATTATCGCAGTATATAACTTTAAGGCGAGGCCGCAGGGCGGTTACATGGTAGTGGATTCACAGATAGATATCCCGGTTTCAGCAGGACGCACTGAACATGAGCCGCAAATTATCTCCACCGGCGAGCCCTCCACCGTAACGGTTAACGGCCATATTTTTAAGATAACCCCTGCGGAAACCGGCGCAGAGGACCCGGAACACACAGTTCTACATATTGAGTACACCAACAATGCTGACATTGCAGAGATTGTCCTGAACGCAGAAGACGGCACTCCTCTGCCCACCGCTATTGTGGATGGGTACTATAATTCAGAAAATCAGCACTCACAAGCCACTTACGTTATCCAACATAAGGCTGAAAAACTCCAGTTTGTCCTTCACTCATACACAAATTGCGAGAGAACCGCCTCACCGGTACGCTTCAGGGCCACTATAGGCCGCTGATAATGGTCTAACGAAAAAAATAGCTCGACATTTTGAGCTTTTTGCAGTAGAATAAGCGGCGTATGAATCCTCCTCCCGCCATCGCCATAGACGGCCCGGCCGCATCCGGTAAATCAACCGTAGCAAAGCTGATTGCCCGGGAACTGGGCTATACTTTCATTAACACCGGTGCTATGTACCGTGCCGTAACATGGTACACCCTGAAGCAGGGCGTGAACCCGGCGGACGTGAACGCGGTACGTGCCCTACTGCCGGGCATTCCGCTTGCATTCGGCAAGGACGGAGCGAACTCCACTGTCATGTGCGAAGGAAAAGTTCTGAGCGATGAGCTGACGGAGACAGACGTAAACAACAATGTTTCCGCAATCGCAGCCATTCCGGAGGTGCGTGCACTGCTGGTGGAAAAACAGAGAGAGTACAACAGCACTGAACCCGTAGTGATGGAAGGCCGTGATATTGGCACGGTCGTATTCCCGAACACGCGTTTCAAGTACTTTGTGACAGCTTCCGAAGAGGTGCGCGCCGCAAGACGTGCTGCTCAGGGGCTTACGGACTCCATCGCGGAGCGTGATCGTAAGGACTCCGCCCGAGCCTGCGCCCCTCTCGTCATGGCTGAAGATGCCACACTGGTGGATACCTCTGAGCTGACGATTGAGCAAGTGGTGGAAAAAGTTGTAGCAGACATTAAAAGCAAACTTTGATAAGAAAGAGCTCCAGACATGGAATACAAAATGAACCCCATTTACTTTCTCGTTATCACTCTGGTCAAAGCAGCGGCCAAGAGTCTGTTTGACGCTAAAGTAATCAACAGAGAGAAGCTCATTGAGCATGGCCCCTGCATCTATGTGGCGAATCACCAGAGCTTCTTGGATCCGCCCATGATTGGCCAGCTTTTTGAGCGTCAGGTGTATTTCCTTGCTCGTAAGACTCTGCTGAACCACCCGATTATGAATTTTGCTCTTCCGTACTGCAATGTCGTTCCCATTGATCAGGAGAGACCGGATCCCGGCAGCATTCTGAAAGTTCTGCGTCTTGTGCGTCAGGGTGAGAGCATCGTCATTTTCCCTGAGGGTTCCCGCTGTGAGGATGGTCAAATTCATGACGCCATGCCCGGCATCGGCCTTATTCTCGGCCGCTTGGCAGGTGTTCCGGTGCAGCCTATCCGCATTGAAGGCGCGTATGACTGCCTGCCGCCCCACAGAAGCAAGTTGGAGCTGCACCCCATTACGCTGAGCATTGGTGATCCCATCCCCTTCACCAAAGAAGAGCTCAAGGCCCGAAGCCGTGAGAGCCAGCTGGCTATCGGCAAAAAAATTATGGATGCCATTAAGGCGCTTCCCCTTGAAGCCTGACATCAGGCACATACATGCTCAACGCGCTTCGCTTAAGGCACTTCAGGTGCTATCAGGCCCTCAACTGGCAAATACCGGCTGAGGGCGCGTTGATTCTCGGAGAAAACGCCCGCGGCAAAACCAGCCTGCTGGAGGCCATCTGCTTTGCACTGACTCTGCATAGCCCCCGGGCCTCAAAAATGGACAAGCTGGTGACTCATGGTGAGAATAATTTCGGCATATCCCTGAGCACGGATGAGGGCCCTCGCCGCCTCGTGTGGGAGCAAAGAAAGCTCGGCATGCAGGTAAATGGCGCCCCTCGCAAGGACTATAATGAGTATCTCGCAGATGCGCCGCCGGTCGTCTGGCTGGGCAATGGAGATATCTCACTGGTGACAGGAGGGGCGGACGAGCGCCGGCACTATCTGGATTTCCTCGGAGCTCAATGGCACCCGACCTATCGAGCCGCCCTGAGAGAATACCGGAAAGCCCTCAAGAGCCGCAATCTTCTGCTGCGCAATCCTCGCCGCAATCGCGCCACGTTGCTGAGTTACGCAGTACTGCTTAGCAGGCACGGAGAAATCATCACAGCCCTGCGGCGCCAGCTGATATCCCTCCTACAGCCTCATATTTGCGACTACCATGCCAGGATATCCTCAGGCCGCGAAGAGGTTCAGCTTTATTACCGCCCATCAACGGATAAGCCCTTACTTATCGCTCTGGAAGAGGCTATAGAAGCAGACGAACGGGCCGGATTCACCACCGTGGGGCCACATCGTGATGACTTCAGCCTGCTGATAGCGGATAAGGCCGCGGCTGATTTTGCATCTGAAGGCCAGCAACGCACGCTAGCTACGGCTTTGGTAATGGCCCAAGCGGGCTTATTACAGGTCGAGACCGGTCAGGCTCCGGCTCTACTGATAGATGACATTTTCGGGGAGCTGGATCCGGCGCGCAGAAAAGCCTTGCTGTCACTGCTGCCGCCGGATACTCAGGTATTCATCACCACAACCCATCTTGATTGGCTGGGCGGGAACACGCCGCCCCTGCCCGTCATCCACATCAACGATATCGCAGGCAGGTGAATTACTTCATCTTGCGAGCCAGCAACCCAGCACCCACAACTGCTAGCCCTCCGGTAAGGAACACAAACTGAGGGCCACCTGTGCTCGTCCATATGATACCACCCACTATACCATAGGCAATGGATGCTACATGATTAATGGCAATTCCGGTATAAATACAGGGCGTGATATCACTCTTACGTTCCCCGCATATTCTGGCTATATATGTCGTACGGGCCATTCCCATCGCAAACAGAAGCTTATCAAGAATAAAACAGCAGCCTACTACCGCCACGGCCCAATGCGCAGGCAGTAAATCAGGAGCAAAGGCATAGGCTAAGCAGAGTACGGAAAGAGCTATGCTGTCAAAGATGGTTACACGTTTCTCGCCATAGCGCTTGATACTCCAGCCAATAAAAGGCTGCGTAAAGAGGCCTATAACACCGGCACAAAGCACAATCATAGCCACTCGACCGGGAGGTTGCTGAAGAGTGTTCACCAACAGCCAGTAACCAAAGGTCATATAAAGCTGTTTCCGGATACCGTGCAGTGTTTCTATACCATAATACACGGCATATTCTCTGCGCAGAATGAAGTTCTCTTTGATGCTTTTACGGCGAGGAAACTCCGGGCTCTTAATACAGAACAGTAGTAATGCAGATACGATGAAAACAATGATAATAAACAGGTAGTCCCAGGCAAAATCGTCATTGAACTTCCATTTTAGCCAGATTGCCAGCGCCCCTACTAAGGTGGCTGCGGTTCCAAGAGCTCTCATCTGCCCCAAGCGTAGACTGCGATTTTCCGGCCGGGCTGTATGCATCACAATAGAATCCACCGTGCCCATCAGAATATGAAGCCCGAGACTGGCCGTTACCACACACAAACTCACAGCCCACAACCCAGCACCGGAACCAAGGTGCATCATAAAGAAGGTTCCGGCGGCCGCCAGAAGTACTGATACCGCCGCCAGTCTTACCTCATTCAGAAAGAATAACGCCCCCATCACCAGCAAGCTCAGCACCCCCGGCAACTCACGCGGCAGTTCCATCAGCCCTCGCTGCTCAGCGTTCAGATGCAGCACATCACTCATGTAATTGCTGAACAGCATATCATACACTCCCCCGCCCAACTGTGCCAGAAATAACGCAGCCAGCACTGCTACCATCACCCTCCTTATTCTCAGCCCGTCGTTCATATCCGGCCCAAGAATAGTCTATTTACCCGCTTTTGGCAATAAAAATCACTCATTTATTGTTATTCCTATAATTTTTGTATAATTTACTTGACTGAAGGGATAATTTAGAATAAAACAAAGTTGCGGCGGGGATAAAAGCCCGGCCACAGAGAAAGGAGAAATAACAGAATGAAAACTAAAATCACTCATATTATGTTGGGCGCCGTACTGTCATTAGTGTGGACAGGAGCTTATGTTCAGGCGGATACCCCCTACAACGCCCCGCAGCGCGTCATTCTTCGCGCGGCCAGAGCCGGAGCAGAACAGCTGCAACAAGCGCTCGCCGGAGGCCTTGACATCAATGCAACGGATGACGACGGAGAGACGGCACTGATGGAGGCTGCCGATGACGGTAATCTCCGCGCGGTAAACAATCTGATTGCAGCCGGAGCCAACGTGAACCTGCGTAATGAAGACGCGGAAACAGCCCTCATGATGGCAGCAGACGAAGGCCACACAGCCGTAGTGCGCTCACTCATCTCCGCCGGAGCAGATGTGAACGCCGAGGACGAAGATGGCGAAACCGCTCTGCGCAAGGCTCTGGGAGACCGTCACCGGGAGACAGCAGAGGTACTCCGCCAAGCCGGAGCAAGATAAGCAACTCCGATTTACTGAAACAAAGAAGCCTGCCATATGGCAGGCTTCGCTACATTTCAGAATCCGAGAATCTCGCAAGAGTCCAACTCATCTTGGCCATGAATAAGCTCAGCCAGAATGGGGAGATTACAGAGCTCACTGATAACGTGTGCATTCGTAACGGAAGCAGTGCTCCACTCCTCGCTGATGTGATTCAGAATGACGCCATGGCACTTCAACCCGCGAGAGCGTATGGCATCCGCCGTAAGTTTTACAAGTGAAGCCGCACCAGGGCGATTATTAGCCACGATAATGACAGGGAGAGCTAAAGCCTCGGCAAGCTGCGCCACACTTACCCCCGCACCTAACGGTGTTTCCCAGCCTCCGCAAGAATCCGCCAACACGATATGATGAGCAGAAGCCAGCTGCTCATACCCTTGGATCAGTTCAGAAAGAGAGAGACTCTTATGCTCAAACTCCGCAGCCACTATTGGCTCAGCCAAGGTACGCAGGTATACGGGGTTAATAGCTTCCAGACGATAATTTTCCTGACCGGTAGCCGTGCGGATTTCCCGGGCTTCCTTGCGGTCACCGCATGCCACAGGCTTAAACCCCATGGCATCCATACCACGAGCAGCTAAATCCCTGAGAAGAGCGCAGGTAACATACGTCACCCCTGCTCCACTGTCCGTGCCAATTATATAAAAGTTCTGCATAGGCTTCATTTATTCAGGAAGAGAAAGGCGGATTTCATCCAGCCCCCACTCATCATCACTTTCCACATAGCGCACCTCCACCCACACCCATACCAGCACTGCCAGCAACAGGCAAATGAGCTTGGGCTTCCAGTTCTCAATCAATCGCGAGCGCAAACTGCGGCGCTCAGGATTTAACACTCCGCGTATTTTTCTCAGTAGAGACATGGCTATATATAAGTTCAGTTAATCGAGCAGCTAACATCTGCACAGAAATATCACGCTGCACCACATTACCCACCACGAGAGATACAGAGCCCGTTTCCTCAGAAACGATGATAACCACTGCATCCGAGGCCTCTGCCAGACCAATGCCGGCACGGTGGCGCAGACCAAGAGAGCGGTCCTTCAACTCACGGTTGGAAACAGGCAAGATGCACGCAGCAGCTACAATTCGTTCATTATTGATAATGACTGCACCGTCATGCAGCATCGTCTTGGGCATGAAGATGGTACCTATGAGCTCTCGGCTGCAGATAGAATCCAGTTCAGTACCCGTTTTTACATACTCAGAGAGCTTATTATTCCTGCAGATGGCAATGAGGGCGCCATAGCGCTTGCTCACAAGGAAGGATACGGAGTCACAGACGCAGGAAATAAAGTCTTCATTTTTCTCGCGGTCCCAGAGCCTACCCAGCACACGGTTGGCGCCCAGCTTGGCCAGAGCAGTTCTCAACTCCGGATGGAAAAGGATAAAAAGAATAAGCAGAAGTGTACCGGGCCCGAGGAACGAGCCGGCAATCTGCTGCAGCACGGCTGCATGCGTAAGCTCCAGAAGCACGGCTGCAAGGACTATGATGAACACCAGACCAGCCATAATGGCCGCCGCGCGAGAATCCTTGAAGGTGCGGTATATTTGGTAAAATATTATCCAGAGAACAACTATCTCAAAGACAGCTCTCAGTATGAACGGGAAATCCATGCGCGTCATCTTACTCTTTTTCCTAGCCTATGGCAAGCCATAATTCCGGCTGTATCAATCCTCATGTTCGAGCACCTTGCGCAGGCTTTCGGAACCATAATAGGCAGGCGTTACTTCTTCCTGAAGATAATGAGCCACTCTGTCAATAACATGCGCTTTTACCTCAAGTGCGGGATGGAACAAAAATAAATCCTCTTCATAGCTACGGCTCACGCCCGCATGCATGGCGACGGAGGCAAGCTCACGGCGCAGGCGGGCCAGCTGCACCGCAGCGGCATCCGCACTGTCCTTATCACGCACAAGTGAGATGACAGCTATCCACTGCTGCATGAGGCTCTGCATGCTTCCGGCGGCCCTCATCACACCGGGGATAACAGAGGGGTCCACCTGCATGTTCATGTTTTCCAGCACATCTCGCACCACCATGAGCCCCTCCACGAGCCGCTCTGATTTGTAATATTCAGGAGAGCGCAGTGCCAACTCGCCCCATACCTGAAGCAAAGAAGAAGTGCTGCGGCGAATCGCCAGCCTGTACTTCATGTTTAACTCCATGCGAGCGGATTCCGTGCTCGGTTGAGGCAGAGCGGCCACACGCTCACCGCAGGAGGTCATGTAAGCACGGAAAGTATCCGCCATCTCAGCCGCCTCATCAGCCGAGCGCTTATTATGCACATTTTTCAAGGTTTCTGTCAGGTCATTCATGGCCAGGCACATATCTGAGCACACTGCGAGGAAAGGGCGCAGCTCAGCCACCTCCTGATTTGAGAGACCGGTTATGAAGCCGTTCATGACGGCCTGCAAGTCAGCAGAGCCAAAACATCCCGTGCTGCGCAGAAGCTGCAAATCATAGCTATCCACATATACTCGCTCTGCACCCACGCGTTCAATCAGAGCGCGAATCCGAGGAGCGGCGGCATCCGCACTGGGACGATCTGCCACAAACATGAGAATGGGGCTAAGAGACTCCTGCGAGGGCTCTGCAGTAAGTTCCTGCGCCGAAAGAGAGGCCCCGAGAAAAAGAGGGATGAGAGAAAAGGAGGTTTTCATAATGCCCAGATATCAAGTTATTTAGTTGGAATGCGAGGACTTCTCGCTAATAATGATTACAGCTTGCTGATGATTTTTTTCGTTTGTCCAAGTTTGTGGTAAACTCTGAAGTTCAGCACCATGTTGAAGCAATAAACGGAGAACGGAGAGGAGCTGCGGCTGAGGAGTCTCAGCTAAAGCAAGGCGGTTCAGCAACATATTCAGCGGAGTATGCTCTGCATCTCCGGACTCCGGAACCGTATCCGAATGAGCCCCATGCCTAAGAAGGCTAAGAATCAATTTTTCACTCACTTCATCACTCTCCATGGCTGCCTGTAAATAGGTCTTCTCACCCCGGCGGTCATCAGCTGCAATGATTCCTTCGTTCAAAAGATAGTTAAGAGGAAGTATCCCGGTATGATGATTAACCAGATGAATGAACGGTAGCTTTATCTTACCATTATCTTCCCACAGCTCAGGCATCAAGCCGTATTCCATCATCTTCTGCAGCATACCTACGCTGTCAAATGCAATAAGAATACAACGCTGTGCCGCGGCATCCATCTTCAGGGTCTCGCCCCTGCTCTTCAGCCACTCCGCAAAAGCGTCCACCTCTTCCTGAGAACGAGAAGCTGAGTTAGCGAGGAGTAGCGTAAGAAGGCTCTCCCCGTGTTCATCCAAAGTGTTTTGTGCCGCACATCCTCTTTCCAAGAAAATGCGTGCCGCCTCCAGATGCCCCAACCTCACCGCTACATGAGCCAACGAGCCATATGCTCTCTCGGAGGTGACGGTAGTCAGGCTGCCATTCCGTACGAACTCTCGAAACTCAGCATCAGCCTCAGCGGCCAGCGGCATTACAGCGGCATCTTTCAATAAGGCGTATTCCCACGTACCCGGATGAGGGCGCGTCTGCCCCCCTTGCAAGCATTGAGCACGATAAACAGGAGCTCGCAGCAAGGGTTCATTGTTGTATCTCAGGTCATGAGCGAATGCCGCCAGAGTCTCCCGCTGCGCCGGCGTCCACCCCTGCGCATAACAATCATCCCCCCTCAGCAACCAGCTATAGTGCGGCACATGACTAACGGATAATCCCAGTAGTCCCAGCATGAACAGGAGGGAAAACATGGCCATCATCACATAAGCCATCACACAGAACATGACCCTCACAGGGGTATTTCTGTAAACTCCATCCGTGCCGCGTTCAACATATTCCATGACTGCATATATTCTAGCAGATTATGCCGGCACATGCAAGCCATAAGCAATCACATTCTCGGCGCTGCAGCATTCAACTGCATATTAATGTCCTTATGTTTATCCTGAAGAGGCTTGAGATTGGCCTCGTGGCGCGCCACTTTCTCACGGGGCGCCGTATAAAGGCGGCGGTATGCGGCCACTCGTGACACGAGAAGCCCTTCCACTTCATCACCGATAGAAGCACTCAGGCGCTCATGCAATTCCAAGGAAAGCTGGACAATATCCCCGCACATTCTCCGCACCGCTATACAATGAGCAAGCGAGCCGAGCACCCACACAGCACCGGAAATCGCCAGCGTCATAAACGCCATCATCACAAGCCCCAGCAGTCCCAAAATGCCGGCAAGAACCAAGAACAGACAGATAAGACCGCAGCACGCACGCATCCACCCAACCTGAGCATTGAACACACGGCTGTAACTGCTGCGCAGCTTGATATCTGTAAAGACTTTATAAAGCTCGCGGCCCATCCGCAAACGGAGTTGCTCCAACTCCTCGCGAAGTGCAACATCCGGGAACTCGCCGATTTCACACTCAAGCGTCTTTTTCATGCGAGGGCGCACACTACGCCAGTGGCTCATGCAAGAAAGCACAAAGTTATCATCGCTCACCTCCTGCTGAGTAAGAGCCTCCATTCGCAAGGTACGGTACAAGTGTTTTTCCGTACCGGCCCCCAGAAACTCCAATCGCATCAGCGTTACAGGAGAGAGGAACCACCCCAACGTCCGCTGCAGCTTGCTCACAGTTGTCGGAAGCGCACGCATGAAAGCCTCAGCATAAGCCTCCGTACAACTGGTAACCCCTTCCCTCTGGCGGGCAAGGAAGTAATCAATTTCCTGCTCGATACCGGCAAGGAATCCACTATCCGTTCTAGCCACTCGGTCTCTCGCATTGAGCACAAAAGCCTGCTTGCGAGTAAGCTCTTTACCACACTCTACGAGGTGACGAATGGCACTGCGCACACCAACGGGCTGAGCAAGAGCTTCCTGAATCAGCTGAATGAAAGTCTCCAGATTCTCTCTGGAGCTATTAGGATTGACAAAACAGATAGGCAGAGGCACGCCCGCCTGGCTCTTGCAGAACTCGCGGAGGGATTCCTTCAGGTTCAATGCCACTTCAGCACCGAAAGTCTCTGTATACGTGACGGCTACCAAGGTCGCAGCCTTGCGCACATCACTTAGGGATGCCAACAGAGGCCAGACGGGTGAGGCCTCGTAATTGCGCCCATCCACCACTGCAATCACCACATCTGCCCGGCTCAGCAACTGCCGCACGGTGGCAGCAGCCCCTTCATCCGCACAGGATACAGTGTCCACTAACTCCAGCCCTTCAAGATTCTCCAGAGGGATGAAACGGGAACAGGTGGATTCACCATCCTTGCTGCGATAACGCCAGCACACGTAATCATCTTGCAACGGTACCCGAGCAATCAGCGGGTATCCGGCGATTGCCGCCAGAAGAGAAGATTTCCCGCAACGCTCACCACCTATCACGATGATACGGCGGTCTCTGTCAAGCTCTGCTTCTGCAGCCATTACGGGCTCCACATATTCGCTCAGAGACTCATCCTCAATACCTGAGCACAGTTCAACAGCCTGCTGCACCCAATAGCGTGCGCGGCTCTCTTCTGTTCTGAAACAACGGCTCAGCATATCCGAGCACATTATAAGCGCTCAACCCCGAGTTGTCCACCACAAAAATTATCGAATTGCGTTCACATGAACAAGAATAACTCTCAGAAAAGTCAAAACCTCTTTTTCTTCTTGACTCTGCTGAGTTACCTCTGTAACATTCATGGCAGAATGAAACTCTCTCTCGCTTGTACGCTTATACTTATTCCTACATTTACATATGCAGAGCAGCCGAATGCTGCACAAACAAATACTTTTGACTCTGCAGATCCCGGCACTTATACGGACGTGCCGTACATCCGTGGTGAAGAAGAACCGGATAGCGCTCGAATAGCTGTGTACCTAGCAGAAAGGCTGAGAATTCTCTCCGCCGTGCAGGATTCCGCTTCCGCGCTTGATGCCGTAGTGAATCTCAAGCTGCTGTTCCGCGAGCATCTGTCGGCAGACGCCGCACCGGATACCCCCCTTAACATCCTGCAGATGCAGCTTGCATCCCACATAAACCGCCTGAAGGACGCCCACTTCTTCGGAGTACCTGCTCTGGCTGAGCTTCTGAACTTCAGCCCGGAAGATGCCCTCCTCCCCACACAGATAGATGATGATATGCTTACCGCCTTCAGAAACGAGGCCGAACAAAACCTGTCCACCTGGCCAGCTGAAGCTCTGGAAGGCATTGATGGCGGTCCCGGGCTGACGGCTGATACCGCGTGGATTATCAACACGACAGATTCTCGCGAAAGCTTCCGAATTGTCACAGAACTCGCCTCAGAATCCTTCTCAGACTGGACCATCTGCAGCCACCGCTTGGAAGTGAAGGAGCAGCGCCGCTACCTTGTCTACACCATGACCCTCATCAGGAACGGCAAAAAATATCAGCCTGAAATCTGGGCAGATATTACAGCATCGCGCCCGGTCTACAGTGAAGAAGAACAACAGGCGGCTCTTCAGAAAATCATCGCAAATCTCGTGAGAATGCAGGAACTCATGGTCGGCATCAGCGACAAAGCCTCAGCGGACTCCGCAACTGCCGAAATGGCAAAACTTATCCGGGAAATCACTCCGCTGCGAGAAATTGCAGAAACGCAGGACACCTCCCTGCTGCTGATGACTAATCTGGCCCCGCAGTTTGATTTTACGGCATTCCGGGCAGCAGCCTCTCGCCATAGAGAGCAAAACTGCTATGACTCCGAGCCGCTCCGCAAATTCCTGGAAGCCTTGCTCGGGCCTGAGCCGCAGCGCTAATAAGCGCGGATAAACAATTACTTCTCAGAGTCTTTCGTGCTGCTGTCCTCCGAGGCAGCAGCATTTTTCTTTTGAGCTTCAGCCTCGGACTTCATCAGCTCCTCCTCAAACTCACGGCGAGCCTTCTTAAACTCCCCCAAGCTCTTGCCGAGATTCCTCGCAATCTCCGGCAGACGCCTAGCCCCGAATACCACCAGAATAATGGCGATAAAAATCATCCACTGACCGGGAGAACCGAACTGAGCTAATACAGGCGTCATCATAGCTGTATGCTAACACTTCACCCCCAAGCTGGCAAGTAAAATGTCACCCTCCGCCGTAAAATGACAACAAGACTGACAAGATTTACGATTATAACGGCACAGCCGGAGTGCGGATTTATAGCACCTCAGATATCTATAAGCCACACACTTTTGCAGAACTGACTCATTCCATGCTTTACATCCCTTCACTCTTGTGCTAGCCTGTGAACTTCCACCAGTCGGCACATAACTATGAAGCAGTTACTTTCCATCGAAGAATTGACAGGCGAGCAGATTAAAGACCTCCTCGCACTCGGGCACAAACTTAAGGCAGAACGTGGCAACCACAGTCTCCAGCCCCTTGCCGGGCAGACTTGGGCGCTCATTTTCTCCAAGTCCTCCACCCGTACGCGTGTTTCCTTCGAGGTAGGTATCTCTGAGCTGGGCGGCAGACCCATGTTCCTTTCCACGCGCGATATCCAGCTGGGCCGTGGCGAGCCCATTAAGGACACAGCCCGTGTGCTGGGCCGCATGATTCATGGTGCCGTCATCCGCACCTATGGACAGGACGAGGTGGTGGACTTCGCCCGTTACTCTAAGCTTCCCACAATCAACGCGCTGACTGACCAAGAGCACCCCTGCCAGATTCTGGCGGACCTTCTCACACTGGAGGAGAAGTATGGTGTAGGCTCATGGAAGGACATGAAAGTTTCCTTCTTGGGTGATGTGGATAACAACATGGGCCGCTCCTGGATGTGGGCAGCCAAGCGCTTGGGCTTCACCCTCGCCCTCGCCGGCCCCGAGCACGCTCTGCCCAAGGCTGAAACCCTTGCCGCCCTTGACTGCCCGAACATCATCTGCACCACGGATGCTGAGGAGGCTGTGAAAGACTGCACCGTTATCAACACCGACACATGGATTTCCATGGGCCAAGAGTCCGAAAAGGGCACCGAAGAAAAGGCATTCTTCCCCTATCAGGTAAATGATGAGCTGCTCCGCCTCGCTGCCCCCGGCCACAGCGTCTTCCACTGCTTGCCCGCCTACCGCGGTTACGAAATTACGGATGAAGTGCTGGAGGCCCACGCCCCTGTCATCTTCACTGAGGCCGAAAACCGCTTGCATGCCCAGAAGGCTGTGCTGTACACCTTAGCCACCTCCTGCTGAACGCGCCGCCATCATGAGTTTTAACGAACGCATAGAAGAGCTACTGGAGGACATGTCCGTATTTGAGGACTGGACGGAGAAGTATGAGTTCATCATCTCTCTGGGCCGCAAGCTCCCCGCTCTTCCGGAAGAATACCGCAAGCCGGGCAACCTTATCAAAGGCTGCCAGAGCCGTGTGTGGGTAGGCACGGAGCTTAAGGATGGCTGCATGCAGATTATGGCTGACAGTGATTCCCTCATCACTAAAGGGCTCATCGCCCTTTTCGTGCGCCTGCTCAGTGGCCTCACGCCTGCGGAAATCCTCAGCGCTGACCTCAAGCGACTGGATGAATGCGGCCTGAAGGAGCACCTCGCCTCCACCCGAGCCAATGCTCTTTCCACCATGGCTGCCACCATCAGAAAGGCAGCCGCTGCCTTGGCCTGAAACAAGTACAGCACAGTACAAGCCATGTCCGCCCTGACAGACCTCATCGAGCAGAAAGCCTCCCGCCTGCCGGCTCATACAAACGCCTACCGCGTGGCGGACGGCACCCCTTGGCCGGGGATTTTCATCGATGCTCTGGCGGACAGGCTACTCGTTTCCGTGCGCGATACTGCCGTGCCCCGTGGCCTCAGGACTTTGCTGGAAGAAACCGGCCGCCCCGTTTACCTGAAGCGCTTGGACAAGGACGTGAAGGATGCCCCCCTGCACTTGTGTGGCCCGGAGGCACCGCTGCGCTTCGAGATAGAAGAAAACGGCGTCAAATATATCATGGATATGGCCGCCGGCTACTCTCAGGGTATCTTTCTGGACCAACGCGATAACCGTGCCACCGTCCGCAGCAAATGCCACCGAGGCATGCGCCTACTGAACACCTTCTCATACACCGGAGCCTTCTCCGTATGCGCGGCGCTGGCCGGTGCCACCACCACCACGCTGGATTTAGCCCAGCCTTGCCTGACATGGTGCAAGGAAAATATGCAGCTCAATGGCATAGACCCTTCAGCCCATTTCTTCTGCAAAGGCGACACCCTTCACTGGCTGGACCGCTTCGCACGCCAAGGCCGCACCTTTGATGCCATTGTGCTGGATCCTCCCACCTTTTCGCGTGATGAAAAAGGGCGCATCTGGCGAGTGGAAAAAGATTACGGCAGCCTCGTCAAAAAAGCTATGGCATGCCTCGCGCCTCACGGGTGGATTCTCTGCACCACGAACTGCCGAAAAGTCTCCCACAGCCAGTTCCGAAGCCTCGTCGCTTCCGGCGCGCCCGGTGCCCACATCACATCCTCCCCCATGACTTTTGACTACGATGGCGAGGATTACCTGAAAACACTCTGGGTACACAGCTAATTTACCGCTAGCACAAGAAATTTTTTCAGAAAAATTTTTCACCCCCACATCTTGTGTCATTTTTTAAGCACGGAAGAAAAATACAGCCACATCTTGCGTTACCATCCTCTTCCTGCCCTGCCGTAACATCAACGCCTTTGAATCTCACAGCTTGGCACCCAAAATTAGATTATTTCTAATTTTGTGAATAAGTAAACATACTATATATTGTGGTACAAGGTTCTTCATTGTGCCATATTTAGAAAATAAAAAGATACGGCGAAGTCATTTTTCTGCTTGCAAGGTGCGAAAAAATATGATAAAGTCTGCGGCGTTCACCTCAAGAGGCCATCGGTGGGTAACCACACCATTTCGCGCAGGCATGAGCAGGATACGCTCGTGAGTTCGCAGGTGCAAACGCAACCGGGAGGCAACACACGTGCACGCCAGCGCGCGGGTGAACCGCCACAGAAACTTTTACCATTAAGACTCTCACGACACGCACGCCATGATTATCAAGCGCAACGGAAAACGCGAACGCTTTGAGGCCTACAAAGTACAGCAGGCCATCGAAAAAGCATACCATGCCTCTCAGGAGGAGTACAATCCCCTCGTCTATGCCAACGTACTTGACGCTCTGAAGAAGGAGGAATACCTGCCGGTAGAGAAGGTTCAGGACACGATTGAGCGTGAGCTGATGCGTGCCGGTGCATTTGAGACCGCCCGTAACTTCATTAAGTACCGCTTCCTGCACAAGCTGCAGCGCGAACAGATAGCAGGCGTATATCAGGGTAACACTTGGGTAGACTGTAAGCAGACTATCGAGGAGTACATCGGCAACACCGACTGGCGTATTAAGGCCAACTCCAACACCACATACTCCAACGCCGGTCTCGTAAATAACACCGCCGGTAAGGTCATCGCCAACTACTGGCTCGATCAGGTATACACTCCCGAGGAAGGCGCCGCTCACCGTAATGGTGACTACCACATCCACGACTTGGACTGCCTTACCGGTTACTGCGCCGGCTGGAGTCTGCGCAATCTCCTCAACGAAGGCTTCAACGGTGTGCGCAGCCGCGTGAACAGCCGTCCGCCCAAGCACTTCCGTGAAGCTCTGGGCCAAATGGCAAACTTCCTGGGTATTCTCCAGTCCGAATGGGCCGGTGCACAGGCATTCAGCTCCTTTGATACCTACCTGTCCCCCTACCTCTTCAAGGACCAGCTTCCATACAAGGCGGTTAAGAAGGCTCTGCGTAACTTCGTGTACAACCTGAACGTGCCTTCCCGCTGGGGCCAGAGCCCCTTCACCAACGTCACGATTGATTGGACTGTTCCCCGCGACCTGCGCGAGCAGAGCCCCTTCTCCGGTGGTGCCCACATCTTCGAAGGCGTTCAGGATGAAACCCTTCTTGCCAAGGCCCGAGAGCGTGGCGTTGACAGCCTCACCGCTCTGACCTATAAGCACTTCCAGCCGGAAATGACCATCATCCAGCGTGCCTTCTACGAAGTGCTCACGGAGGGCGACAGCACCGGTCAGCCCTTCACCTTCCCCATTCCCACCGTCAACATCACGGAGGACTTTGACTGGGACGGCGAGAATGTGCCGCTTCTCTTCGAGAACGCAGCTAAGATAGGCTCCTCCTACTTCCAGAACTTCATCGGCTCTCAGTACAAGTTTGACGAGAACGGCAACCGCGTGATTGACGAGGATGCTTATAAGCCGGATGCCGTACGCTCCATGTGCTGCCGCCTGCAGCTGGACCTGCGCGAGCTACTCAAGCGCGGTGGCGGTCTGTTCGGTTCTGCTGAAATGACCGGTTCCATCGGCGTGGTGACCATTAACATGGCCCGCCTCGGCTACCTGTACAAGGGTAACAAGAACCTCATGTACAGTAAGCTCGGTGAGCTAATGGATCTCGCTAAGGATACACTGGAAAAGAAGCGCGTATTCATCAATACACTCTACCAGCGCGGTCTCTATCCGTACACCAAGCGTTATCTGCCGCACCTTCGCAACCACTTCTCCACCATCGGTCTTAACGGCATCAACGAAATGCTGCGGAACTTCTCCGGTGACACCATGAACACCGCAACCCCCGAGGGCATCTCCTTCGCGGAGGAAGTTCTGCACTTCATGCGTGAGCGTATCCGTGGCTATCAGGAGCAGACCGGTAACCTCTACAATCTGGAGGCCACTCCCGCTGAAGGTACCACTCACCGCTTCGCCCGCGAAGACCTCAAGCGCTACCCGGATATCATCCAGTCCGGTACTCCCGGCCACCGTTACTATACCAACAGCTCCCAGCTGCCGGCCGGCTACACGCATGACCTCTTCAAGGCCCTCAAGATGCAGGACAAGCTGCAGTGCTGCTATACCGGCGGTACCGTGTTCCACATGTACATGAACGAGGCCATCTCCTCCCCGGAAGCCTGCCGCGACATCGTACGCAAGGTACTCACCAACTTCAAGATGCCCTACATCACGGTCACGCCGCTCTTCTCCGTGTGTGATAAGCACGGCTACCTGAAGGGCCGCCATGACTACTGCCCGCTCTGCGACGAGGAGCTTATCGCTAAGGCGCGTGCCGAAGAGCAGCCGGAACTTCCCCTCTTCTAATCTTATCGAACGAACGAAACAATATCAACCCCAAACCTTACATTCATACCACCATGGAACCTGAAGTAAAGCCGGTCGTAAAGACTGATGAGCAGATTCTCGCCGAGCACGAGTCCGAGCGTACCAAGTGCACCGTATACACCCGCGTGATGGGCTACCACCGCCCCGTTGAAACCTTCAACGCCGGCAAGCAGGGCGAGTTCGAGGAGCGCGCCCACTTCGCTGAGCCCGGCTGTGGCTGCGGCTGCGATGCCATCCTCAAGTAATCAGATACAGCAATTTTATTTTCTGTACAGAGGCCAAGCCCTGTAACGGCATAGAACAAAGCGCCAGCTCGCGCTGAGCCGTTGCAGGGCTTCTCTGCCCCCTGACAATATGCCCCACCGCCACCCGGTAGACATCACTCCGCTAACCTTTCTGGATTACCCCAAAAAGGCCGCATGTATCATGTGGTTCAATGGCTGCAACCTCCGCTGCCCCTATTGCTATAATCCTGAGCTGGTAACAGAGAAATCAACCACACAGGTGGATGAGATGGAGTTCCTGCGAGAGCGAGAAGGCTTTCTGGATGCCGTGGTACTTTCCGGCGGTGAGATTACCCTGCAACCGGGGCTGGCAGAGCTTTGCCGCAAGATCAAAGCCATGGGCTATCTTGTAAAGATTGACACCAACGGCAGTAACCCGCACATCATAGCCGAACTGCTGGAACAAAAGCTCATTGACTATGCAGCTATGGATAACAAGATGCCCTCCAGCCGCAGCTGGCAGCTGCCGGGCGGAAAGGTGCTCTACGAACGCTTTGCTGAAAGCCTCAGTCTGCTGGCAGCCTCCGGGCTTCCGTACGAAATCCGCACTACCGTACACCCGGATTTGCTGGATGAAGCTGACATCCTGCAGATGATTCGAGAAGCCCACAAACTTGGATACAACGGCACCTACTTCCTCCAGTACTTCTTCACAGGTGTACCCACCATCGGCAATATGAAGCCCCCCACCCGCCGCTATGACCGAGGGCTGCTGGATCACCACAGCCCTCTGCCCATTGGCTACAGAAACTTCCCTGAGGACAGAGGCAAGTAATGCAGGCAGCATTCGAGCTTGCAGTACAGGGTAAAATATGCTAGACTCCGCGCCGTGAGAGTAAGGAAAATCATCATCGCCGCTGCTATGAGCTGCCTACTGGCGACCTGCGGTGAGCAGCAAAGTTCTGCCGAGCGTTTTGCTCATGATGGCATCCTCGTCATAGGCAATAATGCAGAGCCCCAGAGCTTAGACCCTCACAAAGCTACTGCCGTGGCTGACGGCAAAATTATATCCACGCTTCTGGAGGGCCTCGTGCGCCCCTCCGCTACAGAAGATGGCGAGGTGCTTCCCGCCGCCGCTGAACGATGGGAACAAAATGAAAACGCCGATGTCTGGACCTTCCATCTGAACCGAGCCGCCACATGGAGCGATGGCCGGCCGGTAACCGCGCACGATTTTGCATACGCCTATCAGCGCCTGCTGCACCCCCAGTTTGCCGGCAAATATGCGGAAATGCTTTACCCCCTGCAGAACGCGGAGGCATACAACAAAGGGGAATGCGAGTGGAACGAAGTTGGCGTAAAGGCCATAGATGATTACACCCTACAGCTGACGCTGAGTGGCCCGACTCCGCATCTCCCCCGCTTGCTGCTGCACTTCACATGGTGCCCGGTACCGGCACACCGCGTAGAAGAGCTCGGAGGCATGCTGGACCGCCGTAGCCTCTGGACGCGCCCGGAGCACTGGGTGGGCAATGGCGCTTACGTACTGGACGAGCACCGCTGCAATAATTACCTGAGCGTTCGCCCCAATCCCCGTTACCTCCGTGCCAACGAGCTGCGCAACCGCGGCATCCGCTTTCTTCCTATTGTTAACGGGTATACGGAAACACGCATGTACATGGGCGGTAAGCTCCACATTACCAACAACGTGCCGCCGGAGATGATTTCTCATGCGCGCAGCGTCAGCCCGGATGCCTACTGCCAAGACCCCTACTACTGCACCATCTTTTACCGTCTGAACACCACGCGAGCCCCGCTCAATGATGCGCGCGTGCGCCGTGCGCTGCATCTGGCCATAGACCGCGAGGCACTCGTGGGCCGTGTAGTGCGCGGTGCCGGTGCACCCAGCACCACATTTACGCCGCCCGGTGCCGGTTATGCAGCCACAGCCCCGCAAGAACCGGCCACTCAAGCCGAGCGCGCAGCGCTTGCCCGCCGCCTACTGGCTGAGGCCGGGTATCCGGACGGTAAAGGCTTCCCCGTGCTGGAACTCATGACCACCTCACGAGATGTACAGCGCGTGATGGCTGAAACCATTCAGGCCATGTGGGAAGAAGTACTCGGCATTCACGTGGACATCCGCTCCTGTGAATGGACCGCTTACAAGGCAGCCCAACAGAACATGGAGTATGATATTTCCTCATCTTCATGGAGCGGTGATTATCTGGATGCCGCCACCTTCGTGGAGCTCTGGCGCAGCGGCGGTGGCAATAACTGCACCGGCTGGGGCTCTGCTGAATTTGACGCTGAGCTGGAGGCAGCCCGTAGCACGGGCGATGCGGCAGCTCGCCGAGCCCACCTGAGCCGCGCAGAGGCGCTCATGCTACAGCAGTACCCAATCATCCCCCTTTACCACAGCGAGCGTACCTACCTCCGCTCACCACGTCACGTGCGGGGCTGGCAGCCGCGCCTGCTGGATAACTTCCCTCTGGATGCCGTAGAAGTCAGAAACCATGATTAAGTTACTCTTCAAACGACTGCTCCAAGGCGCCCTCGTGATATTCGTACTGGAGACTATCACCTTCTTCCTTGTGCGTATGCTGCCCGGGAATCCCTTCCTTGGTGAACGCAAGCTGCCTCAGCACGTTATGGAGCAGCTGAACTCCCTTTACGGGCTGGATCAGAGTGCTCTCGTGCAGTACTTCAATTACTGGAAAAACATCCTCTCCTCCGGAGATTTTGGCCCCTCGCTCGTGCGTGAGGGTATTCAGGTGAGTGATATCATTGCTGAAGCTTTCCCCGTATCCCTGTGGCTGGGTGTGCTCGGCATGGGTATCGCCATCATTGTAGGCATTCCCGCGGGCATGCTGGCTGCATGGTGCAAGAACCGCTGGCCTGATGCCGTGCTCATGTTTGCCGCCATGCTGGGCATCTGTGTTCCGGCCTTCGTCATTGGCCCCGTACTGGGTAAAACCCTGGGCATGCATATTCCCGGCCTGAGTGTGGCCGGCTGGGATAATGCGCTCTGTGCAGTGCTGCCGGCCCTCACCTTGGGCCTCATCAATGCCGCCTATCTGGCGCGACTTACACGAGGAGGTATGCTGGAAGTACTCTCACAGGATTTTATGCGCACAGCGCGCGCCAAAGGCGCAAACCCGGTGCGGCAGTTGTTCGTTCATGCGCTGCGTAGCGGTCTGCTGCCGGCAGTTTCCTATCTGGGCCCGGCCTTCGCGGCTCTCATTACGGGCTCTTTCGTGGTGGAAACTTGTTTCCAAGTACCGGGCATGGGCTTGCACTTCGTCAATGCCACGACAGACCGTGATTATTTCCTCATTCAGGGGCTTGTTCTGTGCTACGGCGTGCTGATAGTCATGGCCAACCTCGTGGTGGATTTAGTTCTCGTAGCACTTAACCCCCGCCTGCGTACGCAGGGCACGGCATAAATCATGGCGGCAAAAACATACATTCAGGGCAATTCACTGTGGAAAGACGCTTGGCTGCGCCTTACTCGCAACCGTGCAGCCATGGCTGCGCTCGCATTCCTTGTTCTCATGGTGCTGGCTTGCTTCGTGCTGCCGCTTTTCCCCATCATCCCGAACCCGAACGCCACCGACCTGAACAACATTGCAGGCCCCTGCTGCACCGAACACCCGTTCGGCACAGACCAGCTCGGGCGTGACCTGCTGGCACGTGTGCTGTACGGCGGCCGCATCTCGCTGCTGGTAGGACTAGTAGCCACGGTGGTGGCACTCATCATAGGCCTCATATACGGCCTGATATCCGGCTACGCTGGTGGCCGAGTGGACGCTTTTATGATGCGCACGGTGGACGTGCTCTTCGCGCTTCCTTTCATCGTGCTGGTGATTGTCTTCTCCCTGAGCATAGAAGAGCCCAGCCGAGAACTGACGGCGGCTATCGTGGAACTGACGGGCTGGAAACGGGAAGCCGTGGCTCCCATTCTGGGGCTGGTGCCGCTCTTCATCGCCATTGGCGCACTGGGTTGGCTCACACTGGCACGCATTGTCCGCACCCAAACGCTGGAGATCAAAGCGCAGGAGTACATCATGGCTGCTCAATCACTCGGGCTGAGCCATCTGAACATCCTCTTCCGCCACATTGCACCGAACTTGCTGGGCACAGTCGTGGTATATACCACTCTGGCCGTGCCGGGCATCATGCTCACGGAATCCACCCTCTCCTTCATCGGCTTGGGCGTCAAAGCGCCGAACTCATCATGGGGCACACTCATTAAAGAAGGCGCGGACCGCATGGAAGTCACGCCGGAGCTGCTCATCTTCCCGGCAGTCTTCTTCTGCCTTACATTGCTTTCCCTCAATTTCCTCGGTGATGGCCTGAGGGATGCCATTGACCCGCGCTCAGCCAAGGAATAACGCTAATAGTTGGCGCTAACCTCTTGCGAGAGACATTGATATGGGCCAGAATGGGGGCATATGAAACAAAGCCCGCTTGCCCCCCTTCATGAACGCCTGTCAGCCCGCATGAGTAACGATGGGGGCTGGAGTATGCCGCAGCAGTATACGAACTTGATAAATGAACACATCGCAGCACGAGCCTCCTGCGCCGTCTTCGATATCTCTCATTTCGGCAAGTTCTTACTGACAGGCAAAGGCGCGCTCGCTTGGCTGGAACAACACCTCTCCAACGACATTGCCTCATGCCGCGATGGAGCCCTGCAACAAACCCTCATGCTGCGCGAGGACGGTGCCATTCTGGATAGATTCACCCTCATGAGAGAAAACAGCGAGCGTTTCCTGCTCATCGGCTCGGTTTCTCTGGCAGATTCCGATTACAAGATATTGAGCAAGGAGCTCCAGAACACGTCCTTACAATTCACCAATGAGACGGATAGACTCTGCATCATCGCCCTCAGTGGGCCGGATTCTCGCAAAGTTCTTGCCAGAGTATTCTACGATACGCCCATCCCAGCCAAAGGCACATTTCACCAGTTCCGTCATGGTCGGATGAATTGTATTCTTTCCCATGCAGACCTATCCGGAAGCGGGAGTCTGGAGATATTCTGCCCGGCGGCAAGTGGCATCAGTTTATTTGAACAATGCATGGCTGCGGGTGCGGTGCCATGCGGTATTCTGACGCGGAATTACCTGAGAATTTCGCGTGGCTACGGAGATGCCGCAAAAGATTTTCAGAAAAAGCTGCCCGCAAGCGCGGGCCTGTCTCACCTTTGTTCCAGAGGAAAAAATTACACTGGGTCAGACTCTGTAAACACACATCAGCCAGCTGAGGCTCTACTCATTCCTCTCAGATGCCACTCACAAGGGCACACTCCCACTGTCGGCAGTAAAGTACAAAATGAGAAAGGTGAAATCATAGGCAAAGTA
Organism: Akkermansia sp.; assembly: GCA_017517385.1. GTDB lineage: Bacteria > Verrucomicrobiota > Verrucomicrobiia > Verrucomicrobiales > Akkermansiaceae > Akkermansia. The sequence goes on along the minus strand of JAFWZG010000054.1, from coordinate 37,485 downwards.
ACAAGCGCGGCCCCATCGCCGGGCGCTCATAGCTACGCCATGGCTTATGTGAAATCACCTTATGCCGAAGCGGGAACAAAACTGCAAGTCATCTGTGATGGACAAAAGGTACCCGCCACAGTGGCAGAAAAAGAAGATAGCGAACCAACGGCTTAATATGTACAATCCGCGAAGCCATTCGCACGGAAAATCTCCTTAATAGAGTTCGTAAGCTGCGGCTCCGGAGGCTCCACATCCGCCAACGTATATTCCAAGCCAAGCTCTTCCCACTTAAACTTGCCAATCTGGTGGAACGGGAGTACGTCCACACGCTGCACATTACCAAGACCGGCAGCATAACGGGCAAGCTTCTCCACATCCGCCGGATTATCAGTGATACCGGGCACCAGAACATAGCGCAGCCACATCGGCTTGCCGGCTGCAGCAAGGCGCTCAGCAAAATCCAAAGTAGGCTGCAGGGGCTGCTTCACCAGCTCCTGATACACCTCAGGATTCCAAGCTTTGATATCCAGCAGCACAAGGTCAATATCCGCCAGCATTTCATCATCAACCGATGCACCAAGATGCCCGGAGGTATCTATGCAGGTGTGGAGGCCTTGGGCCTTGCAGCCCTTCAGGATAGCCCGGGTGAAACGAGGCTGGAACAAGGGGTCACCACCGCTGATAGTTACCCCACCGCCGGCAGCTTTCATGAAGGCAGCATAGCGGCTGATCTCCTCCAATACATCATCAGCAGAGCGCTCTTTGCCTCGGCGTACGAAGGAGGTATCAGGATTATGGCAATAGCGGCAGCGAAGACTGCAACCGCTGAGGAATAAAATGAAACGCACGCCTGGCCCATCCACGGTGCCACAGGACTCCACAGAATGCACTAGACCAAGAGGGGCGGTTTCCTCGCTGTTTTGTTCTGTATTCATAGGCTTACAGGCGGCTTATCCTTATTTACTGTCAACCTGCAAAGCAGGATTCGGGCACTTGTGGTGCTACCGAGTCCCAGCCTTGCAGGTTGAGATAGTTTTCAGAGTTTCAGATTATCTGGTGTGGAAGGTGCGGGAGATTACCTCGCGCTGCTGCTCGGGCGTGAGCTTAATGAAGTTCACGGCGTAGCCAGACACGCGGATGGTAAGCTGCGGGTACTTCTCGGGATGCTCCATAGCGTCCATGAGAGTCTCGCGCTCCAGCACGTTCACGTTGATGTGGTGACCGGTAGCGGCAAAGTAAGCATCCAGCAGGCCTACAAGCTTGGAGCGGCGCTCCTCGTCCTCCTTGCCCAGAGCACCGGGAACGATGGAGAATGTGTAGGAGATACCGTCCTGGCTGTCGTCATAGTTGAGCTTAGCCACGGAGAGCATGGAAGCCACGGAACCATTCTTGTCGCGGCCGTGCATGGGGTTAGCACCCGGAGCGAAGGGCTCGCCGGCACGGCGACCATCGGGGGTGTTGCCGGTCTTCTTGCCGTATACCACGTTGGAAGTGATGGTAAGCACGGACTGTGTGGGCAGAGAATCGCGGTAAGTATGCAGGCTTCGAATCTTGTTCATGAAGTTCGTGACAAGCTCGCAAGCGATGTCGTCCACACGGGGATCGTTGTTGCCGTAGCAGGGGAACTCACCCTCGGTCTCGAAGTCCACGATAAGCCCCTCCTCGTTGCGGATAGCCTTCACCTTGGCGTACTTAATGGCGGACAGAGAGTCAGCTGCCACAGAGAGACCAGCGATACCGCAGGCCATCGTGCGCAGAATCTCGGGGTCGTGCAGGGCCATCTCGATGCGCTCGTAGCAGTACTTGTCGTGCATGTAGTGGATGATGTTAAGGGCATCCACATAGGTCTTAGCGAGCCAGTCCTGCATGTTGCTGAAGAGCTCCATCACCTTGTCATACTCCAAGTACTCGCCCTCATAACGGGGGGCAACGGGGGTAACCTGCTTGCCCTTCACCTCGTCTACACCACCATTAAGAGCATAGAGAAGGCACTTGGCCAAGTTGGCGCGGGCACCGAAGAACTGCATCTGCTTACCAATGCGCATGGCTGACACACAGCAGGCAATGCCGTAGTCATCACCCCAGTACGGGCGCATCAGGTCGTCATTCTCATACTGCACGGATGAAGTCTCGATGGACACCTTGGCGCAGAACTTCTTGAAGCCGTCAGGCAAGCCCTGTGCCCACAGCACGGTAAGGTTCGGCTCCGGAGCCGGTCCCAGATTGTACAGGGTCTGCAGCATACGGAAGGAGCTGCGGGTTACCAGAGTGCGACCGTCCTCGCCCATACCACCGATGGATTCAGTTACCCAAGTGGGGTCACCGGAGAAGAGGCTGTTGTACTCGGGAGTACGGATGAAACGTACCATACGCAGCTTCATCACGAAGTGATCCATGAGTTCCTGAATCTCGGACTCAGTAATGGTGCCGGCGGCGAGGTCACGCTCAAAGTAGATGTCAAGGAAGGTAGATACGCGGCCAAGAGACATAGCGGCACCGTTCTGCTCCTTCACCGCGGCGAGGTAGCCGAGGTAGGTCCACTGCACAGCCTCACGGGAGTTCAGAGCGGGGCGAGTCAGGTCGCAGCCATAGCTCTGGCCCATGCGGGCAAGCTCGTCAAGAGCACGAATCTGCTCATTCATCTCCTCACGAAGACGGATAAGGGACTCGGTCATCTCCCCTGCCTCACGATCCTTCAGATCCTTGCGGCGAGCAGCAATCAGCTTATCAGTACCGTACAGAGCCACACGGCGATAGTCACCGATGATACGGCCACGGCCATAAGCATCAGGCAGACCGGTGATGATACCAGCGGAGCGGGCAGCACGGATATCGCTGGTATAGGCATCGAACACGCCCTCATTGTGGGTCTTGCGAATGCGGCCGAAGAACTCAGCCGTGTGCGGGCACATCTGGAGGCCGTAGGACTCAAGAGCCTTCTGAGCCATGCGCAGACCGCCGAAAGGCATGAGAGCGCGCTTCAGAGGAGCATCCGTCTGCAGACCGACTATCTGCTCTTTGTCCTTGTCGATATAACCGGGACCGTGAGACACGATAGTGGAAACCACTTCAGTATCAGCATCCAGCAAGCCACCGGCATCGATTTCCTTCTTCATAAGATCCTTCACCTCGTCCCACAAATCATTAGTGCGGGAGGTAGGACCAGCAAGGAAAGAGCCATCACCTTCATAGGGGGTGTAGTTCTGCTGAATGAAGTCGCGTACATTAATGGACTCAGTCCATACGCCGCCCTTAAAACCCTCCCACGGATTGGGAGTTTCAGTTGCTGTCTCAGTCATAAAATAGCGTGTTTAGGGTTGAAATTTCGGACTCTTTTTCCGTGTAAGAATAGTATCTGTTTTTACTTTTAAAGTCAAGACGAATCGCCCAAATTTTAAAAGATTCTAAAAAAATAATATCAAACTCTGCACTATCCGGCTGAGCAGATGATTATTCATCCCTATCGAAGCCCCATGCAAATGGCCGTATCACAAGGCTTGTACGACTTCCTGGGGATATGTTGTATTACAATGGCCCCAAATCGTACAACAGAAAAGCGACGGGAGAAAGAGCGAGGGAAAGCGCAGTATCGAGCACCAGACATACACCCTGCACCGGATAGAGCGCGTAGTGCAACCAGCTACGCTCATTATCGTACAAGGTGAAACCATAATCCCACCTGAAGTCATACTGACAATTGGACTCCATACGAGAAATACGCAGAATGGATCTCTGGCCGGCAAAATCAGCGCTAGTCAGCACTTTGGGGGCAGAGTCTGCGTTGGGAGCAACCACTTCCTCATAATGAGCATAACGAGGATTCCATTTCAGCAGCTCTACTTTCACGTAAACTTCACCTAGCTTCCTCCCTTGCGGAAATCTGCGCTGTGGATAGGAGAACCTGTGGAGAGAACCTTCAGAAGAAATACTGAGAGTATCCACCGAGATGAGAGAAGGATGCATCGGCGCAAGAACCAAGGGTACTCGAGCGTAATAAGCACCGTCTTTGAAGTAAATTTCGTACTGTTTTTCCGTCCCTATTTCGTAAACTTCATTACCGATGGAGTCCACGTATTCACGGCTAGTGACGCTGACTACTGTACAGGACGATAAACAGACGGCAAATATCATCAAAAGTCTTGCAAGTACCCACTTCATACTCAGGGAATAAAAAAGCTCTGCCGTCAATCAAAGATTAGCGGCAGAGCGATTGTTATGAATTGTAGAAGCTATCAGTTTGCGTTGTAGATAGCGCGGGCGCGGGCTGCGGCTTCATCGTAAGCGCGCTGAGCAGCCTCCTTAGCCTCGCCTTCCTCGGCGTTCCGTGCGGCGTCGTACAGATTCCAGAGGTCGCAAGCCTGAACGGCGGCACGCTGAGCAGCGGTGTAAGCCTCAGCGGCTGCGGTGGTAGCAGCCTCCTGCTCGGGGGAAGCCCAAGCATGCTTGTAACCCTGCACCTCATTCCAGTGGCCACGGGTGAAGTCCGGGAAAGCCACGGCACAGTTGTTGTTATCCATGGAGAGGGTACCCAGCTCTGCAAGGCAGCACCACTCAGCAAGGTCGTACACGTCCATGTCCAGCGGCAGACCGTTCTGGAGGCAGTAGACGAGGCGGGCGTCCATGAAGAAGTCCATACCGCCGTGGCCACCTACGCGCTCAGCCATCTCGCCATAGCGCTTAATGATGGGGTGACGATAACGCTCGCGGAGAGCTTCCATCTCCTCCTCAGGCATGAAGCTGTGGGAGCTGAGGTCATCGATGCGGGGAGCAGCACCGTTAGCAGCCAGCTGAGCAGCATCAATAGCAAAGCCCTCGATGGGGTACTTGTTGGCAAAGCCCTGAGTACCGACAAGCTGGAAGAGGCGGTTGTAGGGCTGGGGAGTCATCACATTGTGCTGAATCTCCACCACGCAACCATTCTCAGTGCGCATGAGGGTGGTGGTGTGGTCGCCGTTGCGGAAGTTCGGGCAAGGCTCGCCGGTTACACGCTCCACATACTGACGACCGCGAACGGAACGGGTATCCATAGCAACGAGCGTGCGGAAGCGGTCACCGCGGTGAATGTTCATCACCTGAGCCACAGGACCGAGGCCGTGAGTGGCATACACGTCACCACGGTTATCGCGGTTGTAAAGCATACGCCAGCCGAGCTTCTGAGGATCGTTCTCGGGGTTCACCCAGTATTCGTCCCAGAACTCGTCCAGATTGTGAATGTAAGCACCCTTGGCGTAAATCACCTCACCGAGAACGCCCTGCTGAGCCATGTTAAGGCAGTCCAACTCAAACCAGTCATAGCAGCAGTTCTCAAGAATCATGCAGTGTACGCGCTTGGACTCAGCAAGGTTAATGAGAGCCCAGCACTGCTGGAGATTCATAGCACTAGGCACCTCGATGGCTGCATGCTTGCCGTTCTGCATGGCATACTCAGCCACGGGGAAGTGATGATCCCAGTCCGTAGCGATGTAAACAAGGTCCACATCAGGACGCTGGCAGAGCTCCTTGTAGCCCTCAGCACCGTAGTAAATAGCAGCAGGAGCCAAGCCCGCGCGACGAAGGGATTCCTGGCACTTCTCAGCGCGCTCACGGCTGTAGTCACACAGAGCTACTACTTCCACACCGGGGATGTGGGTGAAGCGAGGAACTGCACTGGAACCACGCATACCAAGGCCCACGAAAGCCACGCGCACAGTCTTCATGGCGGGAGCTGTCAGACCGATGGCGTGCTGCTGCCCCTCGGGGCGCTCAGGAGTCTCAACAACAAGCGTACCCTTATCCCAATGCGTCCTGGTATCAGGAGAAAGAGACTGAGCATTCAGACCCGTTGCAGCGAAAACGACTGCAAACGCTAAAGCGAATACTTTGTTCAGTTTCATATGTTTGTTATGGTATTAGAAGAAATATGTGGTGCAAGCGGTAGACACACTGTCACAGTGCCCACGTTTGACTTGTGTTATTCTATTAATTTAAGTATATTTTGTCAAGCCATTTCTACGCCACCCTCCACAGCACACTGACTATCAGTTAATCAGATTCTGATTTAATTCCTATTAAACTGCAAGGATGACGTGTATCTTCACCGCCTTTCACCATATCCGGAGTGCCGTCACCATCAAAATCAGCGATGGCCGAGTACTGGCGAGAGGTTGCATAATGCGCCACTTCATTCTCAGCTGGCAGCAGCCGGTTCCCAAAGCGCAATTCGCCATTCAGTATTTCACCGAAATATGTCCCCGAGGGAGTATTCAAATCAGGGATAGAATCCGCATTCTCATCCACCAACAGAAAACGGTGATTCGGAATACAAAGCGGAGTACCATCCGTCCGCCGGACCGGGGTCCCCAGCTGAAGAACGGGTACGTCTTCACCCACCACAGCGGCATACACAAGAGAGCCATCCTTCATGCGAACAATGAGTTTATAGCCCTCCACCACGGCAACACCATCCGTTTCCACATTCTGATTATCCGTTGACTTCAGCACAATGGGCTCAGAGAACAGAACCTTCCCACGCTTAGACTCATTAATGAAGAACCAAAGCCGAGAATGAGCCTGCATGATGAGGTCAGGAAGACGGCCCCCTACATCGATGGCAGCAGGAATAAAGTATGACTGGCGCTCACCGGCACCCGGTGTAAACTCAGGTAAATCCCCGAAATAGCCGAAATCACTATGGGCCTCTGCTGCATGAGCGGCGGAGGCAAAGATACTGAGAGAAACGAAGAAGCCCTTCATACTAATCATCATAGCATCTTTCTTTTCTACCGCAAGAGAATGCTGAGTCATACGCGCTGACGCGCGCAAGGTTTGAACAAGGCTCCGCTCTGTGCTAGTATGCTTATGTATGGCAACCATCAGCAGCACTGCATCCATCCGCGATTTAATCAGCCTCATGCTCGCCCATGGCATCACCCGCTGTGTAGCATGCCCCGGCAGCAGGAACTCGCCCATCGTGGCTAGTCTGGCAGAGCTGGATGGCGTAGAACTGCGTGGTGCCACGGATGAACGCAGCGCCGGCTTTACCGCCTGCGGCTGGGCCGCCCAAGCACAGGCGCCGGTGGCAGTATGTGTGACTTCCGGCTCAGCATTGCTAAATCTGCATCCGGCAGTAGCGGAAGCACATTACCGCCACCTGCCGCTGCTCATAATCTCGGCAGACCGCCCTGCCAGCTGGATTGGACAGCAGGACGGCCAAACACTTCCGCAGCCCGGATGTTTTGGAGCGCTCTGCCGCATGAGTGTTCAAATTCCTGAAGCCGCAGAGGAAGGCTGGCACCGGAACCGCTTGCTGAATGAAGCGCTGCTGGAGCTTACGCACCGCGCAGGAGGCCCGGTACATATCAACATACCTCTTAGTGAGCCCCTGTTTGCCACCACGGAAGAGCCCCTGCCCACTCCGAGAGTCATTCGCCGCACAGAGCTGGCAAGAATGAATGCGGATGAAGAAACAGAGCTTCTTAATACGGTAGCCGCCTGCCCACGCCGCCTGATATTACTGGGACAATTACCGGCAGACGCCCAAGTTCCCCCTTCACTCGCGGCAGAAAAAGCCTTTGCCATCATTGGCGAGCATCTCTGTAACACTGCTCTGGCTATCACCCAACCGGATGCCATCCTTGGCCCGGAACCGGATGCCGCGATGAGCCCGGATTTGCTCATTACTTACGGTGGCTGCATCATCTCCAAACGCCTAAAAACGCTCCTGCGCAACAATCCGCCCCGCGAACACTGGCACATCTGCCCGGATGGCGCTGTGGTGGATACGTTCTGCAATTTGACACGCGTCATTGAGGGCGACCCCGCCGAGCTGTGGGAGCTTCTTTCTGCCTTTGCTGAGGATGGTGACGAATCCTACGCCGAGCGTTGGCTCACCCCGGTACCGGTACCGCAGTTCCCTTACAGTGGCATGCAGCTGGTGGGTGATATGCTTGGCGCTATGCCTGAGGGAAGCGTGCTTCACTTGGCAAACAGCTCAGCCGTGCGTTTTGCCCAGCTTTACCCCCTACCCGCAGATACTCAGGTAGAATGTAACCGCGGGGTGAACGGCATTGAAGGCTCGCTCTCAGCGGCTCTCGGATATGCTATGGGTGATTCCCGCCCGCAGTACATCATCTGCGGTGACCTCTCCTTCTTCTATGATATGAATGCGCTGTGGCTTCAGGGCATCCCGGCACAGGTAAAAATCCTCCTTATCAACAATGGCGGCGGCGGCATCTTTGATTACATCCCCACACCGGATAATCCTCTGGTAAACGGCAGCCACCATGCCACAGCCTCCGGTTGGGCTCAAAGCTGCAATTTTGAATACCTGAGTGTTCACAGCGAGCATGACTGGCCCGCTGCCCTTGCTGCACTCACCACACCGGGCACACGCCCTGTTCTCGTGGAGGCCTTCACCGACAGCGCCAAGGACGCAGCCTTCTTCAAACAATTCAACGCACAATACTGACATCACCATGAAACGCGAGTGGAAAACCATCAAACAGTACGAGGAAATTCTCTTCGAGCAATACGGCGGCATCGCCCGTATCACCATCAACCGCGAGCGCTATCGTAACGCTTTCACCCCTCTCACCACCGCTGAAATGAGCGATGCGCTGCACCTCTGCCGAGAAATGCAGGATGTAGCAGTCGTCGTTCTCACCGGAGCGGGTGATGTGGCCTTCTGTGCCGGCGGTGACATGAACGTGAAAGGTTACGGCGGTTATATGGACCGCGGCGGAGTGCCCCGGCTCTCCGTACTGGATGTGCAGAAACAGATTCGCTCCCTGCCTAAGCCGGTAATTGCAGCAGTAAACGGCTTCGCTATTGGTGGTGGGCATGTGCTGCACGTTGTCTGTGACCTCTCCATCGCTTCAGAAAATGCCATTTTCGGCCAGACTGGCCCGCGCGTAGGCAGCTTTGATGCCGGCTTTGGCTCATCCTACATGGCCCGCTGCATCGGCCAGAAGAAGACGCGTGAAATCTGGTTCCTTTGCCGCAAATACAATGCTCAGGAGGCTCTGGAAATGGGACTCGTGAACAAAGTAGTGCCGCTCTCCCAGCTGGAGGATGAATACGTACAGTGGGCCGAAGAGATGATGATGCACTCACCCATTGCTTTACGCATGATTAAGGCCGGTTTGAATGCTGAGCTGGATGGTCAAGCCGGCATCCAGGAACTGGCAGGCGATGCCACCATGCTTTTCTACATGTGTGACGAGGCGCATGAAGGCTCCCGTGCTTTCTTGGAAAAACGCAAGCCGGATTTCTCCAAGTATCCCAAAATGCCCTAAGCCCCACAAGCCTTTGCGCCGCTTTGACCACACGCAGATTCTGGATTTCCCCCGGCCTTTCACGCTGCGGGTAGAGCGGCGTGTGCTGCACTTCCGGAAGCCGGCTATGACGTCTCGTGGAGCTTTAACAGAGAGAGAGACGTATATCATCGAGGCGCACACGGCTGAAGGTAGCGGCTATGGTGAATGCTGCACCATGCCCGGCCTGCTGCATGCTCCCACAGCAGACGAACTGGCCGCAAGTTGCGCCGAGATTGAACAGCGAGGCGGGCTGAAAAACGCCTCACTACCCTCACCCATTCAATTCGGTATAGAGTGCGCCCTGCTCGCAGCCCTGCGCCCAGAGCAACCGCGCTGGGACACCTCCTTTGCCCGGGGCGAAGAAGGAATCCCCATCCACCATCTCATCTGGATGGCAGACGTGGACAGCATGCTCGCCGCCATGGCGAAAGGAATAAATGCGGGTTTCACCTGCCTAAAGCTGAAGGTGGGAGCACTCCCCTTTGCACACGAGCTGGAAATGCTTCGTCAGGCTCATTTGTCCTTTCCTCAGGCGGAAATCCGGGTGGATGCCAATGGCGCCTTCACCCCCCAAGAGGCCCTGAATAAACTGGAAAAACTGGCAGCCGCCGGAGTTCACAGCATTGAACAGCCTATCCGCCCGGGACAATGTAAAGAGCTGGCTGAACTTTGCCGCTATTCTCCCCTCCCTATTGCTCTGGATGAGGAGCTCATCTGTTCCCCTTCACGTGAACACCTACTGGACACCGTCAGGCCGCAGGCTATCGTCATCAAGCCTTCACTCCATGGTGGGCTTCTGGCCGCCGAGAGCTGGGCAAGCTTGGCAGAGGAACGAAATATCAGCTGGTGGGTAAACTCCGCGCTGGAAAGCCACATAGGCCTCACCGCTTTAGCAGAATGGTGCGCCTATGCTGCACCAAGGCAGCTGCAGGGGCTGGGAACGGGCAGACTCTTTACGGATGACGAGCCCCATCCCGTGCACCTTATCGGCTCACAATTGTACTACGAACAGGCTACGACAGCCTTCGTTTAATTCGGCGCAAAAGCAAAAATGCCCAGCAGAGGAGGTAAGGCCATCATAGGCCAGCCAATGGCATACCAAGCCTCCTCACTCATGTATTTCCTCAGCCGCCCAAGAATATGCAAACTCACAATGGATACGGCAATAGTCAAATACATACTATGCAGATACTCTGGGCTCTCAGCCAAGTACCATATGCAGTACAGGAAAAACACCATCAGGCTGACTGAGTACACCACCATACTACGCTCGGCGGACTCACAATCCTGACGCCGCATCGACGAAAACATAAAAAACACAATTATCAATAACCACAGCGGTGCATTCAGCAACATCTGAAGCGGTGATGCAAAAAAGGCGAAGTAGTGAGAAGGTACCGCAAGCGTAAACACCAAAGCAGCAGATAAACAGATGGTTCTGTACTGAGGTGACCTGCTCAATAAGGGCACAAATGCCAGCAGTAATATCAGAAAAGGAACACTGGCAAAATCCAGAATCGATTGGCCTGCCACGCAAAGCAGTATCCACGTGATTGCTAGGATTACAGCAAGTATGATAACAACCATCGCCGCGAGATGGCTGCGATAATAATCAGCATTCCGAATATCTCCCCCTACTATGGCCTTGAAGAGCCGAACTCCCAGCAGCACAAGCCACACCGCTGAAAACACACTCACCACAGGAGAAGGAGTCAAAATAGACACCTGAAATGCTACACCGAGGAATATACTCCAACACACTGCTGCCAAAGCTGCATCCACTCCCCAAAGGGATGCTAATTGCCAATACGGACGCAGGGCTTTGTTGGGAGAAGTAGTCACGGATTAGATAATATAACATTTTAATACCTATTACAAGAATTCACCGCGTCATTAAAACAAACAGTCAACTTCAATTCACGTGCAAATATATGACAGAGCCTCATCATTTCCACTCAGAAAATGATGAGGCCCAAGAATCTGCGTCAATATAACGCTCTCAGCTGCGCTGCTTACAAATCACCTCAGCAACACAGGGCGGTACACATGCCTGTACCCAGCGCTCCCCCCCGGGCAAGCCGACGAATCCACGCACCATGGAAGAGCTGATTTCCTCCAACTCAGAGGGAGGCATAAGAAAGACGCTCTGAATATCCGGCTGCATGCGGGCATTCATACGGGCCATAGCCTTCTCATATTCAAAATCTATGGTATTCCGAATCCCTCGCAGCAGGTAAGAGGCATCCACGCGCGAGGCAAAATCCACCAAAAAGCCCTGCTTCACCACTTCCACCCTGACATTTCCGGGCAGTCCGGTCACCATACTGCTCAGCAAGCGTCGGCGTTCCTCAATGGAAAGAAAACCGGCCTTATCCGGATTAACAGCCAGCACAACGATAAGCGCATCAAACATCTCCGCGCCGCGGGATATCATCCACAGATGCCCGTTGGTGGGTGGGTCAAAGCTTCCGGCGTAAATGGCAGTACGACTCATCATATCACAATGATTAAAATGTGACGCAGCGGGAACAGGCCCGCTGCGCCAAAGGGGGGATTTGTTCTTTATGCACCACCGGCATTTGCCAAGGAAGCCTTATCCGGCGGCAGGAAGTTCTTGAACCTAGCCTTATCAATAGCCTTCATGTAAGCTTCTTCCGGGGTAACGAGGCCCTGCTGGAGTTTCTGCCAGATGGCGTCATCCATGAACTGCATGCCCAGCTGCTTGCCGCCGGTAATCACGTCTGCAAGTTTCTGAGTGGCACCTTCACGAATAATGGCACCAACGGCGGGCGTGGCGAAGAGAATCTCGTTCACAGCCACACGGCCGGGCTTGTCACAGCGCTTCATGAGCAGCTGTGCCACTACACCACGGAGGGAGCCGGCAAGCATGGTGCGAGCCTGTGCCTGTTGCTCTGCCGGGAACACGTCAATAATACGGTCAATGGTCTTACGAGCGTTATTCGTGTGCAGCGTACCGAACACCAGAAGTCCCGTCTCAGCAGCAGTAAGTGCAAGAGAGATGGTTTCAAGGTCTCGCATCTCACCCACGAGCACAATGTCAGCATCCTCACGGAGAGAGGCGCGCAGACCATCAGCGAAAGTAGGACAGTTCACCGGCACCTCACGCTGAGTAATAATACTCTTCTTGGAGGGGTGCACGAACTCGATGGGTTCCTCCACCGTGATAATGTGACGAGCGAAGTTCGTGTTGATGTAGTCAATGAGAGCAGCCAGCGTGGTGGATTTACCTGAGCCGGTGGGGCCCGTCACCAGCACAAGACCGGAGCGCATCTCGCCGAAGCGCTTAATCTGCTCAGGCACATTCAGCTGCTCCATGGTGAGAATCTTGGTGGGAATGAGACGGAACACACAGCCATAGCCTCTCTGCTGCTTCAGGAAGTTACAACGGAAACGTGAGGTGGCATCCATCTCATAAGCAAAGTCCGCATCACCACCCTCGGTGTACTCTTTCCAGAGTCTGGGCGGGCAGATGGGCTCCATGAGCTCAATCATGTCCTCATGCGTAAGAATCTTTTCCTCAATGGGCACGATATCGCCGTGCACGCGCATTTTCGGCGGCTGGCCTTCGGAAAGGTGCAAGTCTGAACCTCCGTTCTCGACAAGAGCGGTAAAGTATGTATCAATGCGATTTTTCATGTCGTTTATAAGGGGGCTGGTGGTTTACTGTGCTGCGGGGGGCTCGGGGTGATCCTTGAGGAACTTGTCCATCATGGTCTTATCCGTAGCGCGCGTGGTGCATTCCTCGGCACTGATGATGCCCTTAAGGTAAAGCTCCTGCAGGGAGTCATCCATGAGGCGCATACCCTGGGCCTTACCGGTCTGGATAAGACCGGGAATCATGAAGGTCTTACCTTCACGAATACAGTTGGCAATAGCGGATGTATTCACGAGCATTTCCAGAGCCATCACGCGGCCTGTGCCATCCTTCTTGGGCACCAGCTGCTGGGAGATTACACCACGGAGAGACTCAGACACCATGATTCGGATGTGCTCACGCTCATCCACGGGGAAAGCGTCCAGCACTCGGTCAATCGTACGGGCAGCGGAACCGGTGTGCAGCGTACCCAGCACAAGGTGACCGGTTTCAGCAGCGGACAAGGCCAGAGAGATTGTCTCAAGGTTACGCATTTCACCCACCATGATAACATCCGGGTCCTGACGAAGTGCACCACGGAGAGCACGGCCGAAAGATTCCGTGTGCTTGTGCACCTCACGCTGGTTCACTTGGCAGCCAATGGGCTCGAAAATAGCCTCAATGGGGTCCTCCAGCGTAATAATGTGGTCGTGGCGATCCTTGTTAATGAAGTCAATAATGGCTGCCAGCGTGGTGGATTTACCGGAACCTACGGCACCCGTCACGAGAATGAGGCCGTTCGTAAAGCGGGTAAGCGGCACCACGTATTCTTCAGGCAGGTTGATATCCTGCATGGTGAGCAGCTTGCTGTTAATGATACGGAAGCAAATTGAGTAACCGAGGCGCTGATCCACCACGGAGGAACGATAACGGCCAAGCGGATTCTGATAGGCGAAGTCCACATCACCCTTTTCCTTCAGTCGGGCCCATTCCTTCTCCGTCAGGAAGCTGTCCACAAGGGCCTCAGCATCCTCACGGGTGAGGTTGGGAGCACCTTCCCACATGGGCTGCAGATTACCGAAGCGGCGCCAGCTAGGAGGACAGGATGCCGGCAGGTGGAGGTCTGAGCACTTAGCATCAATACCCAGCTTAAGGAAGCTATCCACATTCAGCATGAGAATAATGATAAGGTAGCCCACCTCCTGCTTATAAATATAAGCATGATACTTGCCGGAGGGAGATTCCGCGATGAAATCCACGATACCCTCTGTCTCCAGAATAGCACGCTGTTCTTCTGTGGTGCAGCTGTTCATGATAGAGACGGTACCCTCCTCACTCAGAGCGGGAGCGTCATCTGCCATAGGTTCATAGGCACCGGCTTTCATCCAGTACGGCTGAAGGCCCACACCAAGATACAGAGCGGGGCTGTATTCTGTCCGGGCTACTTCCAGATACTGGTTTATGTTATCGAAAATGTATGTTTCACTCATGTTATCGTTCCTACTCTACCACGTTGCTCCTGCGCTTTCCAGCATAAAGTGACGGATGTGACGGAAAATCCCGTATTTTTTAGAGTTTTAAGTAACTCACAAAATAAAACGGGGAGCAGAAGCTCCCCGGACAGACATTCAGAAACTATTTTCCGTGCTTACTCAGCTAACTCCTCAAGGAAACGCCACTTCCCACGCTGAACAATAAAATCATAGAAGGGCTCAGCTTGGAGATTGCCATCAGAAATAGCCATATCTAAGAACAGGCGTGCACGGCGTTCATCACCGGCTGCAGAAGAATTCCCCATAGCAGTAATGGCGGCCATCACCACATAAGCATGGCGAGAACCATTGGCATAATCCTCAGTCAGCGCATTAATAGCTTTATTCAAATCAGCCGGCACACCATCACCATTGTAATAAATACTGGCTAAAGCCTGATTCACCCACTGAGAGCCCTTGGTACGAGCCACAGCAAGATATTCCAGCCCCTTAGGCACATCCCGAGAACAACCGGCACCCAGCACCATGCAATAGCCCAAGCCGGCAGTACCATTCGGATCACCACAGCGATGCGCCAGAAGGAACAAGCCGTGCACCAGCTCCTTGTTCATGGTGGCGCCATACCCTTCTGCAAGGAACGATGCAAGGGAGGAAACCGCAGCCGGCTCACAAAGCATGGCTGCTATATGAAGCATACGCAGCCCCTCAGCAGCTTTCTGAGCATCATACTGCTCCATTCGGGCGGCTTCAGTGCGCACAATTCCGGTTCCCATGTGCCCCAAAGCTGCGGGCAAGTGACGTTCTGCGGCCAGCTTCAGGCAAGCATCCACCTTATCAGCCGATACATAGCGGCAGAGCGCGTAGGGAGCAAAAGAGCTACCGTGCTCAGAAGCACGTTCCATCCACATCACGAAAGAAGACGGCTCCTGCTGAGCAGAAGCAATCATCTCTTCCAGATAGAAATTCTTGCGGCGGAGCTCAGAAGCCACCTCAGGTGCAGTCAAACTGGCGTTCTGCATGCGGCCGGATACCATCAAATACAAAGCACGAGCCTTAGCACTGCCTGCACGGCAGGCATCCATAAGCACCTGACGCCCCGGACGAGCCTCTTGCTCAGAGGAAGCCTGCTCGTACACCAGGCCGGCATACTCCACCATAGCGGGCACATATTTCTTACCCGCAGCCTGCTCCAGCAGAGTTCTGGCGCGGCTCATACCGGCGGGCTCCGTAGCAGCCGTCATTCGCAGATACCGAGCCATCCAAAGCTGAGCGGCAGGGTTCCCCTGCTCAGCAGCAGCGGTCATCATGGCGATGAAGCTCAGCATATTGCCGGAGGCGTCATACACCAAAGCCGCAGCATCATAAAAATCATCACTGTTATTCCGCACCATCGTCTGCAGAACAGTAGCCAGACGAGCCTCGGTGCTCTGAGCAGACGCAGGAGCAGCCGACTGTGCAGTTGCAAGGCTAACACTCCCCAGAGAGCAGGCAAACGCCACAGAAAGAATAAATAAACGCTTCATGGTGCTCATTATATATGTGAGCCACCACGAGCGCAAGCATATTTTGCGGCACCGTTTTCCGATTTATTTGGCCCGCATTGCCTCAAAAAATCCAGTCACCAAACTGACACTTCCCACGAGTTCGGCTGACACGTGTCAACCTTGCGGTAAAAGGCTCCATCCCATGCTGCCAACGTAGCTGCCGGCCTACTCAAAACGGCACGAAATTGACGAGGCGTCTTATAGGCGTATACTGAATGTATCACCTGCCACCCTAGACAGAGTGTTGCGTGCTTGCAAGGTGGATGACAACCATAAGCAAACAATCCATACCCATCATAGACACAACCCTTAAGATTGATGTTGCCGGGCATCTATATGCCGATACAGTAGCTCATTGCGGGGATAGTATCCGCGGCAATTTCGTTTGGTCGTTAACGGTAACGGATGATTTGTCCTTATGGACACTCAACCGCGCCATATGGAATAAAGGTCAGGACGCCACATGCACGGCCTTTCTGTACCCTGCTACGCGAGATGCCATTCATGGTTCGTAGTATCGACACAGACAACGACTCGGAGTTTATCAACCACCATTTACAAAGAATGCTCAAATATCCCAAAATCCCTAAAAAAACTCTTCCTCCTCATGAAAACCGAGAGTATCTTATGAGCCTATCCCCCCATCCTCCGATTTTTTCCGGGCAAAAAAGCCGATTTGCTACGCTCGCTGGCTTTTTTTGCCCGGAAGTGACTGTTTATTTTCGAGGCAACACGTTTATATCAGTCTTAATTTTCTTTCCTAATGAGTTGCAGCGGCGTGCGGAAGCAGCAGCCCACCGCAAAGGTGGCGATGGTGCCGATGGTCACGCGCCACGGGAAAGCGATGGCAGGGATAGCATCACAGCGGGTGAGAATCTCCAGCGTAATGACAGTGGCAAAGCCGGCAATCATGGCAAGGATGTTGCCTTTATCATTGCCTCGACCGCGGGTCAGCATGCCAAGCAGGAAGATACCCAGCAGTGAGCCGTACGTGTACCCGAAGATGCCCAGCGCGATGGGAAGAATACGCACAGTCGGGTCCATCACCGTGAGCCAAGCCGTGCCGGCCCCTACGATAATGAGAAGCGCAGCAAAGAAGACGGTGAGCAGGCGCACGGCTCGCAGCTGTTGCTCCTGTGTGGCCTGCGGGCGGAATACGTCCACGTACCAGTCACGCGTGGCCGTCGTTGCCAAGGCATTCAGCGCCGTGGAAAGTGACCCCATGGCTGTGGCCAGAAGAGCCGCCACCAGAAGCCCGCGCACACCGGCTGGCAGACAGTGAATGATGAACCAAGGGAATATCTCAATCTGCTTCTCGGGCGGCGTGATGCCGTTCTGTGCGAAGTATACGAAGAGCAGCATACCGCAGGAGATGAAGACGAGCACGATGGGCATATCCATAAGCCCGGAAAGAATCACAGCCTTAGCGCCCTTCTTGCTGTCCGGTGCAGCCAGCATACGCTGCACCATGTCCTGATCCGTACCATGGGTGGCCATGGTGATGAACGTAGAGCCGAGAATGGCCGACCACAGAGTATATTCGCTGCCTAGGATATTCTTGATATCCGCTATAATCCCCTGCCCGGTCATGCCGCTATCAAAGAATGCCCAAGGCTTCAGGTTATCAATCTTGCAGGGGTTATAATCCTTGTTGCCGAGGTGATAGCAGATAGCGTCCCAAGCCTCGCCCCAGCTTCCTCCGGCTTTGATGCTAAAGAGCAGAACGCCGATTGTGGTGATGAGAGAGATAGCGAGAATGGAAGCTTGCAGCACGTCCGTCCACACCACAGCTTTCAGGCCACCCAGTGTGGTATATATGGCTGTGGCGATGGTGATGAAGGTGAGCGCCGCAATGTAAATGACTACGGTTTCCACCTGCCCGGCACTTTCCTGGCCGGTAATCATCATGTACGCGATGACGAGCAGAATGCCCGCGAAGAAAAGGCGGGTACCACTCGCCAGCACGCGGCTGATGAGGAAGGTGATACTAGCCCAGCGGCGAGTGCTCAGTCCGAAGCGTTTCTCCAGATACTCGTAAATGGATACGACATTGTATTGGTAATAAGGCTTCAGGAAAAGACGGCCCACGATGATGCGGCCCAAAATGGTGCCGATAGCGAGCTGTGCGTAGGTAAAGTTTCGCAGGGCGAAACCTTCTCCGGGAGCTCCGAGGAAGGTGGCGGCGCTGATTTCAGCGGCAAGAATAGAGGCAAGGATGGCCCACCAAGGGAGATTCCTGTTACCGAGGGCGTAGCTTTCCAGGCTTTCCTGCTTGCGGCCCACGTATAGGCCGATACCGAAAATAGCGCAGAAGTATGCCAGTACTACCAGAATATCAATCATAGATGCAGATAGACGAAAAAGGGCCGACGGTCAGGCCTTTCCGGCTCTGACCGTCGACTCGTAAGTTGTTCTTTATTAGCCCTGCTTTTTCTCCAGCGCTGCCGCCACAAGCCCATTGAAGAGCGGGTGTGGTGCCGTGGGGCGGCTCTGGAACTCGGGGTGGTACTGGCAGGCGATGAAGTACGGGTGCGTGGGCAGCTCCACTACCTCCACCAGACCATGTTCATCATTCACCGCGGAGATGACCAGACCGGCCTTCTCGCAGGTTTCGCGGAAGTCTGCATTGAACTCATAGCGGTGACGGTGACGCTCGGAGATAATTTCAGCGCCGCCGTACAGCTTGCTGCAGAGGCTGCCGGGCTGGATGTGTGCGGGATAAGCGCCCAAGCGCATGGTGGCACCCATGTTCGTGATGGTCTTCTGCTCTTCCTGCAAGCAGATGACGGGGCTCTGGGTGCTCTTGTCGAACTCGGTGGAATTGGCATCTTTCAGGCCGAGGACATTGCGGGCAAACTCGATAACGGCCACCTGCATGCCAAGACAGATACCAAAGAAGGGAATGCCCTTCTCGCGAGCATACTGCACGGCCATAATCTTGCCCTCTACACCACGCTCGCCGAAACCGCCCGGCACCAGAATGCCGTCCACATCACCGATGAGCGCCTCACAGCTGCTGCTTTCCAAAGCCTCGGCATCCACGCGGACAATCTCAACGCGGCAGTCATTAGCGGCACCGGCGTGGGTGAAGCTTTCGTAAATGGACTTGTAGGCGTCCTGCAGGGAGATGTACTTGCCCACCACGGCGATACGTACGCTGTGAGAGGGGTGAATCACACGGCCCACGAACTTTTGCCACTCATCCATCTTGGGCTTGGGAACGGTGATGCCCAGCACCTCTGTCACAATGCGATCCACGCGGTCGCGCCCCAAATCCAGCGGGCACTCGTAAATGCTGTGCTTCACGTCGCAGAAGGCCACCACGTTGCGCGGAGATACGTTACAGAACATACCAATCTTGCGCTTCTCTTCATCCGTGAGGTTGTCCATCTCGGTGCGGCACACGATGATATCAGGCTGGATACCGATTTCGCGCAGCTTGGCCACACTCTGCTGGGTGGGCTTGGTCTTTGTCTCGCCTGCAGCTTTGATAAAGGGCAGCAGGGTCACATGGATGAAACAGCAGTTGTGTCTGCCAACTTCCAGAGCGAACTGGCGAAGAGCTTCCAAGAAGAGGTAGCCCTCGATATCGCCCACGGTACCGCCGATTTCTGTGATGATGACGTCGCACTCCTTGTTAGCTTCTGTCAGGTCATAAAGGCGCTGCTTAATCTCATCCGTAACGTGTGGGATGTACTGCACGGTCTTGCCGAGGTAATCACCACGGCGCTCCTTCTCCAGCACGTGCTCGAACACCTTACCGCTGGTCAGGTTGTTCAGGCGGGAGAGCTGGCAGTGGATGAAGCGCTCATAGTGGCCGAGGTCCAAATCCGTCTCAGCACCGTCATTCAGCACGTACACCTCACCGTGCTGGTAGGGGCTCATGGTGCCCGGGTCGATGTTCAGATAGGGGTCAAACTTCTGCATGGTCACGTCCAGACCACAGTGCTCAAGCAATGTGCCGATGGATGCTGCCGCAAGGCCTTTACCCAGTGAGGATACTACGCCGCCGGTTACAAAGATGTATTTCATGTGTCTATTTGTGTGTGAAAGGTTCTTAACGCCGCTTATTTTAACAGATTGTTATCACACTGTCGAGCGTTTGCCCTTTGTTTCTTCCCTCTTGTTCGTGTGTTTGTTTTGTTGGTAATCTTGTAGTCTATACATAATCAATGTGTTGCGTTTTGTTCTTGTTAAGTACCCCGAGATAGTATATACTTAATTAACCAAGTTTATAAAGCCTAATGACGAAAGCGGAACAAGCTGTACTGAAATTGATGCATGAACGAGGAGAGGCCACCCGCCCGCAGCTAGCTGCTGCCACAGGGCTGAGTCTTGTGACGGTGGGGAAAGCTGTAGCTTCATTGTGCATGCGAGGAGAAATCCACGCAATGGGCGAAGTGCCGTCCGCCGGGGGCCGCCCGGTACAGTTATACCGATATCATGCTGGTCATGCGCTTCATGCGCTTATTGAAGGCAAGAAGGAGGGGAATCTTCTGCGCTGTGAGATTACTATGATGGATTTGCACGGGTGTGAGCTCAAAAGGCGTGTAGCAAGTTTTGCGTACCTTGATGTGGAAAGTTTGGACGGCTTGTTGGATGAGATGCTGCGAGGAAAGCGCTTGCGGAGCATCACCCTGCTGCCGACAGTAGAAACGCTATCTCCGCTGGAGCTGAGCGCGCATCTTCGCCATCGCTATGAGTGTACTGTAAACCGCCCTTGCTTGGCCTCTCTTTTTGCTGATAAAACGGCAGATGACACGGCCACCATCTGCTTGCCGCAAGGCGGGGTACCCTCCTGCTCCATTTATCGGCATGGAGAGTTGCAGGAGTGTGGCCCCCTGCACTTTTTGCCTATGCCGGCAGACTGGAGCTCTTTGGATTATAGTGATCGCAGTTTATTGGAAGAGATGATAGCTCGCCTGCTTGTTATTATCACCTGCACACACGGGCCGAATCATATCGTATTGTATGCAGAAGGCCTGACAGCTAGGCTGACTGAACGTATTCGTTATAATGCTGCTACAAAATTGCGAGATATGCTTCCTCCTCTGGATTTTTCTACATTAACTCAGGAAGCTTTGCATGCCGCCGTGCGGAATTATTGTACTGACTATCGCCATGATTAAAAGCTCGATAGATGATAGATTAAGAGATTCAGCCTGAAAGCGGAAAGAAAACCGAGCTTGACTTTTTAGAAAATCATGTCAAAATAATGCGCATATGCACATGCGCGCAATAATAGCCACGATGTGTGCCCTGGGGCTGACTACAGCCGCCGTGGGCGCTGTTCCCTCACATTTTCAACCTCGAGCCCAAGAGCTTCTGGCTGACAGCATTCAGCTGGAGCCTACCGCTAATCATCTCAATGTTATTTACTTTGTCGGTAATGACCGTGAGCCGTTGGCTGATTACGAGCGCCGCATCAGCGAGCTGTTGATTTATGTCCAGCAGTTTTATGGTAAAGAAATGGCCAGAAATGGGCTGGGTAATCGCTCTTTTGGGTTGGTTCTTAACGAGAATGGTAATGTTAACATCATTCTGGTGCGTGGCGATAAGCCGCATACCCACTACGCTTACGGCACAGGCCATAATGACTGTCTGCGTGAGGTGAATGCCTATCTGGATGAGCACCCTGAGCTTCGCACAAGTCAGCACAACTTCGTCATTATGCCTACCTATTATGACGAGAAGTACAATGATCTTAACCCCGGTGGCGTGCCTTTCTACGGGCTGGGTACTAACTGTTTTGCTTTGGACTACGGACACTTTGATATCCGCCACCTTGGGCAGAAGACCCGCGAGGGCCGTCTGCTTACCAAGTGGTTCGGCGGTTTTGCTCATGAGCTGGGGCATGGTCTGAACCTCCCGCACAATGATGGTACAGCCAGCCAGAACGCTCAGATGGGAACTCCTCTGATGGAGGCCGGTAATTACACTTTCGGCTATAGTCCTACATACATGACACTGGCGAGCTGCCGCATATTGGCTCATTCTGAGCTATTTGCTCCAGCCGGATGCACGACGCGTTTTTATACGAATACAACGCCTCCTGCTGTTTATGCCTCTAACTTCAAACGGGTGGGTGATGCGCTGGAAGTGCATCTTGAGCTGGAGGGTAACGTGGTTAATGTGAACACCTATGTGCAGGATCCGCCCTTCCAAGTGAATCAGGACTATGATGCCGTCGCTTTCCCCTGTGTTATGAGCCGCACGCATGAGGGGAAGACCGGTGCCTTTGTGCATATTCCCCTTGCAGAGCTTGCCGAGCTGAAGAAGGTGCATAATGGCACGATTGCTCTTGATATTCTCATTCAGACAGATGAGGGTAGCCGCTTCCGCTGGCGCGTTCCCTTTAATCTGAGTCAGGTACCGGCGGATGGTACCATTGATATGGGAGCTCCTGTTTTTCACCGCGGCTATTGATGTGATATGAAAAAGGCGATTGCAGCAGATTTCGGCGGCACGAGCATTAAGATGGGCGTGACTCAGGGGGACTCCATTCTTGTGAAAGCTGCCCCCCTGCTCACGGCTGCTTATGATAGCCCTGAGGCCATCATTCAGGCCATGTGCGCCACGGCCCGTGATTTGCTGCAGCGCCATCCGGATGCCTCCGCTGTGGGGCTCGGTATGCCCGGTTGGACGGATTTTCACCGGGGTGTGTTATATCAGCTGACTAATGTTCCAGTGTGGAATCATGAGGTGCCTGCGCGTGATATCATGCAGCAGGCGCTGGGCCTGCCCGTTGTACTGGATAATGATGCCAACTGTATGACATATGCCGAGTGGAAGCTCGGCGCGGGCCGTGGGCTGGAAAGCCTCGCATGCCTAACCCTTGGCACTGGCATTGGCGGAGGTATTGTAATTCATAACCGCATGCTGCGTGGCAAAACTGTTTCCGCAGCGGAACTGGGGCAAACCTGCATTGATTGGCGCGGGCGCAGCGGCCCCTTCGGGAATCGCGGCGCTATTGAAGAATATATCGGGAATAATGAGTTTACCGCAGAAGCCGTGGCCGCATATGCCTCGGCAGGTATTACCCGCACGGCTGAGGAATGTACGCCTTATCAGCTTACTATCGCCGCACAGAATGGCTGCCCGATTGCTCATTCCCTTTATAATGGCTACGCGGAGAAGCTCTCATCTCTTATCATGAATCTCATGTATTCCATCGTGCCTGAGGCTGTCATCATCGGTGGCGGTGTAGCTCAGGCAGGAGATTTGCTTTTTAAGCCGCTGCGCGAGCATCTGAAGGCGCAGCTCTTTCCCGTGCATTATGCTGCCTTGCAGCTCCTGCCTGCTCACTTCGGCGCGGATTCCGGTCTTATTGGGGCCGGTTTAATGGCAACAGATTATGCCGCGGGGGGTCTAAACTAAACAATCTTCTGAAATTATAACCTACTAAGCGTATCACTCTATTATGCAAGAAACATCAACTTCTCTTCCTCCCGTACCTGATAGCTCAGATGAGATAAAGGTTACTCTTCCTCCTGCGTCAGAACCGCGGGCTGAGGCCCCAGAATCAGCCTCCTCGCCCGCTGACGCAGCGAATGAGCCCCAAGTAGAAGAGGCGGCCGCCGTTCCGACCTCTCCGTCAGAGGCGGCCGCTGTTTCTCTTCCCCCTATTCCTGAGACGACTGTTCTGGCAGCTGCGCATACTGCTTCTTCCGTCGCCACTCTTCCTGCGGTTCCCGGGCAGATGCCGGCAGTGGCGCACACTGTCTCTACCCCTATATGGTGGCACAGAGGTATCGTGCCGTTGCTTGTACTTGTGATGGTATGCACGGCGGCAGATTTAATGTGGCCGCGTGACTCATACGTGGGACTTGGCGCCGGGTTGGGATGTTATCTCTGGGTGAGTGCCATTTTGCTGTTACGTACGGATTTCAGCAGGGGGGAGTATTGCTTCCTACATATTTTTTCTTGCGTCAACATGCTGGCGCTTGCCATGAGCGGTTCTCTCGTGAACTGTATTCTGAGTTTTATTCTGCCCCTTTTCGTAATTATTCTCCCCAGCCGTAATGTGCGAGGGGGGGATTACTTCACTCGTTACCGTACATGGTGGGGCTTCTGGCTTGTAGCCCGTCCGTCAGAATCCGGCCGTAAATCTCGTTTGCCCGGACTTTGTGTTCTTCTGCATCTGTTTATCTGCGTGCTTGTATGCTTGGCATTCTTTGTTTTCTTCATGAGTATCTTCTCAGATGAGAATCCGGTGGTTATGCAGGTGTGGACAGCCATTATCGAATGGTGGAATGATGTTATAAAGCTTATTACTCTTAATAATGAATGGTGGAAGCATGGTCTGTACTGGTTGGTTGGCTTTTTTGTATTCGGTTTCTACTGTTTTCGCCGCGCTTCTGCCTTCCCTGAACCGGCTGCGGCGCAGGAAGAAAAGCCAGCTGCCGCCATGCTGCCATACCTCCCCGTCAGCATTTTGTTTGGTATTAACTCCGCCTTTGCTATAGTTACGGCTACTGATGTGGCTTATCTTTGGTTTAACAAGGTTCCTGAGGGAATTTCTGCTACGAGTTATCTGTACAAGGGGGCGGAATCCATCATGTGGGCTTCCGCTTTGGCTACGGTTGTACTGGTGATTTTATTCCGCCGTAGAGGTGGGGCTCGTACCTCCATGTTGGGGCAGTTCTTTGGGTATTTCCTAGTGCTTCAGACCGCTATGCTTGCAGTGAGTGTCTTCCTGCGTTTGTATCATCAGGTTGATACTTTTGGTTTTACTCCGCAGCGTATCCAAGCTGCTGAAGCCATGCTTATCGGGGTGGTTGGTCTTGTTATTCTTATCATGTATATGATTTCCGGCGGCTGGTTCTGGAAGCACGTCAGGATTTGTTTTACAACGATGACTCTTCTGGGAATCTTTCTCTCTTCATATAGCCCTGCACGTCTCGCCGGGGATTTGAATCTTTGGGGGCTGGGTTCTCATTCCCACTGGAAGTTTACCCCGCAAGATTTCCGATCCGGGTGCTTTGATGTGGAAGAAAATCTTGCCTTCGCCTGGCACGTGTATAATCAGGATAAGAATGATAATCGTTTGTGTAAAGAAATTTTCAACGCAGCGCGTAAAGTGGAACGCCGTGCAACTGCTGCATCTAACTCATGGGTGACGTTCTGTCTCAGCACTTATGATGACATCTCCACTGCTGAGGAAATCCTCTCACGTCCCATCGTTGTAAAGGCGGTTACCCCGGCCCATTGAATATTATATAGCCTGTCTATCAGCGGCACCCCTGCTCGTTTTATTTCCGGCAGGGGTGTCGTTTATTTATGGCTAGTGTTGCAGAAAACAGAAAGCCGCGGCCTTGTACTGGCCGCAGCTTTGAAAATAATTCTGTATTGGCGAATGAAGCGGAGTGCTACTCGGACCAAGTGAGTACCACCTTGCCGGACTTGCCGGAGTTCATCACATTGAAGCCCTCTTCGAAGTCCGTGTAAGGCATGCGGTGGGTGATGATGGGGGATACATTAAGACCGCTGCGCAGCATGGCGTCCATCTTCTGCCAAGTGGCGTACATTTCACGGCCATAGATACCCTTCATCTTCAGTCCCTTCCATACGAAGGTGTTCCAATCGATGCCAGAGCCGCCGGGCTGGATGCCCAGAAGGGAGATATTGGCACCGTAGGCAGAGTGGGTGATGATGTCCTTCAGGCAGGCGGGTGCACCGCTCATCTCAAGGCATACGCCGTAGCCTTCATCAATACCGAGGTCCTCACGGGCTGCAGCAATGCTGTCACCGCCAATGACGTTGACCGTGCGGTCTGCTCCCAGTGTGCTAGCCAAGCCGAGCTTGTAATCGCTTACATCTGTGATAGTTACTGTACGGGCACCGGCTTTCTTACAAACAGCGGCGGCCATGGAGCCGATGAGACCTGCACCGGTGATGAGCACGTCCTCACCCACCAAATCCCAAGAAAGCGCCGTGTGAGTGGCGTTGCCCAGCGGGTCAAGAATGGAGGCTATCTCCATAGGCATGTCCTTATGAATGCGAATGACATTGGACTGGGGAATGGAAAGATACTCTGCGAAGCAGCCTGCGCGGTTCACGCCTACGCCCTTAGTGTTCGGGCAGAGGTGGAATGCTCCGCGGCGGCAATTACGGCAGTGACCGCATACGATGTGGCCTTCTCCGCTTACCACTTCACCGGGGGCGAACTCGGTAACGGCAGAGCCCACGCGCTCGATAACGCCGCAGAACTCGTGCCCCACGTGCATACCCACCGGGATGGTCTGCTGTGCCCAGGAATCCCAGTTCCAGATGTGGAGATCCGTGCCGCAAATGGCCGTTTTGTAAATCTTAATAAGTACATCGTTGGGGCCGACCTCAGGCATCGGCACCTCAATAAGTTCGAGGCCTTTGTCGGCCTTTGTCTTCACGAGAGCTTTCATGGCGCAAAAGTGTACGCCTTTCCGCCTCTCTTGACAAGCTCAATATCGACTTTTTCATGATACTGGCACAGATTTTTTTAGGATAACAGTTTCTCTACACTGGATTTCAGATTCCAGCCGCAGACAATGCTTTTACTCACGCTTCTCTACTGGCCTCATCTATTAATGGTTGACTTTTTCTCACGTTGGTATTAGTCTGGGCTCGTGGGGACAGCCGACGACCTCGGGACAACCTGTCAGGATAAATGCCTGATGGCCCCCGCTGGAAGGCAACGGCGGCTGCTCCCGCACCTCTTTTTATTATTCTTCTCTCATTGTCTTTCCTACATTTATGTTTTATATTGACATCTCAAGTGTTTTGTGTTGAAATCACGCATGCGGGGAAGGCTCGACCAGGGTCTGGTGAAAATCCGGACGCCCCGCGTCTAATATATTCTGAACAGCGCCGCATGTGAGGAAGTCTCTTCCTATGGACTATGATTTTTAAAGCGCTGATTCATTATTTTTTTCATCAAGGTGCATCGGGTAAGGCTGATACGCGCCCTGCACGTGGGGTTGATTTGAGCCGCTACTTAGGCCGCTGGTATGAGCTGGCGAGGTATGGAGCGCCCTTTGAAACCGGTTTAGAAGATGTGTACACGGAGTACAAGATGCGGTCTGATGGCAAGCTACTCATCACAAACTATGGAACGGATGAGGAAGGCTGCCATCGCGAGGCACATGCTATTGGTACTCCCGTAGCAGATGGCCAGTTGAAGGTTTCTTTCATTCCGCTGCTCCGCTTCTTATCCACACCCTACAACATACTAAGTGTGGATAAGGAATATAACCATGCCCTTGTGAGCAATGGCAGTGGCTCTAGCCTCTGGATACTGAGCAGGCGCCCGGTAATTATACCGGACGCCTTTAATAAGATGCGAGATGAGGCTCAACGCCGGGGCTTTGAAACGGGCGAGCTGCATTACACCCGCCATAGCCGTAGGTAGCAGGCCCTCTTAATCTTCAACCTCAGCAAAGCCTACTTCCACGCGCTTGCGCTTCCAAGCCTTGATGAAGTCCTTCTGAAGCTGTTCCGCTGAGCGGTGAGCAGCTATTAGATGCTGTGCTGCTTCTGCGTGGCTTTCGCCATCCAGAATCGCCTGCATGTACTTCTTCAGTGCTTCCACGCCGCGCTTGCCATCCAAGTGAACGAAGAAGGTGAGAATCATCGTGGCCAGTGTGTAGGTGTCTTTTCCTCGGGGCATGTAGGAATACATCTCCTCCTGGCTCATGGTCAGGAACTGCTCAAGTGTGAAGGGGAAATCAAGAGCGCCCTGTGAGGCTCGTTCTGTGGCACGCTGCAGCACCACAGCATAACAGCGTGTGAAGTCCAAATCCTCGCCCACATAGGGAACAGAGCCAATGTATTCTGCCCAGCCTTCGTTCATCCAGATGGGAAGGTTATTCAGCACGAAATTCTGGTGAGTCAGCTCATGAACGAGGGTGTGTGTCTCGATATCGTTGCGAACCACGTGTCCCTGAGCGTCCAGCCCGAGAGAGGGGAATGGCACGATAACGCGGTCTGATGCCACCTGCTGTTCCGTCAGCGCTCCCCGGTGATCCGGTGTGCGGCGAAGAGCAAAAGCATACACACCAGCGGAATTCTGAGGGCCTCCATTCTGATGGTATTGCGCCATGGTGGGCCATAAATCTACCCGGTACTTGCGCTCACTACGGTCGGCCTCTGTGCGGGGAACCGGGACTACTTCTCCCACCGCCTGATTAGCGGCAAACGCACACTCGAAGAGTCGGCCTACGGTTTCACATGCGTTCGGATCCAGTTGCACAGGAGTATAGAAGACGTAGTTATTCGTCTCGTACACAAAGAATTGACCTTGTTTGGGCTGTTCCTGAAGAGTAGTTTCATCCGGTACGGGAACTTTTGTGGGCCAGCCGCTTGGAGACTGAGCGCGCACATTACGCACACCCTGCTCTCGAAGCTGGCGTCTGCGCTGCTGGGCAGCTCTGCCTACATTGCGTCTGGTGCTGCGTGTGCGGCGAGCTTGCTGCTGTTGGAGATACCCTTCTTCCAGAACTTCGCCCGGAACTGAAGGCTCTGTGCGGGCTGCACAAGCCTCCCCTTCAGAGGCTGCACAGAGAGGCATCAGCATGGTCAGTATCAGATGGAGATATTTCATACGCTTTGGGTGGAAATTAAATTTCTACCTTCAATCTGCCACATATATGCTCACTTGACAAGAAAAAAAATAGAGAAGGACTATGGGTTTATGCTCTTTTTCCTGATTTTGACCATCAAAAACACATTTTCTGTTGGCAAGCGGAGGCACTGTGTGCTATAATGGCTGCGCATGAGAACCGCCAGCTGTAAACGTACCACGGGAGAAACGGATATTGCCCTGAATCTGAATCTGGATGGCAATGGTAAGAGCGCCATACAGACAGGGCATGCTTTTTTTGACCACATGCTTCATCTCTTGTCTCGGCACAGCCTCATAGATATGGAGCTTACAGCGCATGGCGATTTGGAAGTGGATGCTCACCACACCATTGAGGATACCGGTATTGTCATCGGTGAAACCATACAGAAAGCCTTGGGCGATAAGAAAGGTATTCAGCGCTACGGCTGCTCATATGTGCCAATGGACGAGACGCTCTGCCGCTGCGTGATTGACCTTTCCAACCGTCCGTACCTTGAGTTTCGTGCCCCTCAGGGGGCTCCGGATGCTCCGAATATGCCCCTTTCTCTTACGGTAGAGTTCCTCCGTGCGCTTGTGAATAATCTGCGTTGCAACCTGCACGTGGAGGTTTTCTACGGCATGGATGGGCACCACATTGCAGAGGCTATCTTTAAGAGCCTTGCTAGAGCACTTCGTCAGGCCGTGGAGGCGGATTCCCGCGCCACCGGTCAGATACCCTCCACCAAAGGAGCGCTGTGATATAATGAGTTGTAAAAAGCTGAGATGAAACTTGGAATCATAGATTACGGCGCAGGAAATCTTTCGAGCGTATGCAATTCCTTCCGTGCGAATGGCGTGGAGGGCACTCTTGTGCGTACTCCGGCTGAGCTTGAAGGGCTCACCCATCTGGTGTTGCCCGGAGTGGGGGCTTTCGGTGACTGCTCAGCAGCCCTGCACTCTCAGGGGCTGGCTTCTGCCGTGCGTGACTGGGTGTCTGCGGATAAGCCTTTCCTTGGTATCTGCATCGGCTATCAAATTCTTTTCGAAAGCAGTGAGGAGACGCCCGGAGCTCCCGGCTTGGGGATTTTCCGTGGCGCTGTGCGTCGTTTCCCAGAAAGCGGGCTGAAGATTCCCCACATGGGATGGAATACTGTTCATCCTGTAGATGCTTCTGATACCGTGTGGGCCGGTATGGGGGACTCCCCACATTTCTATTACGTGCATTCCTATTTTCCTGAGCCGGAGGATTCATCCATTGTAGCAGCAACCACTACATACGGCTCCACCTTTGCCGCTGCCATTAGGCGGGGGCGCCTCGTGGCCACGCAGTTCCATCCTGAGAAAAGTCAGCTTCTCGGGCTGCGGTTTTTGAATAACTTTCTCTCTCTCTAAACACTTTCTCTCTCTCATTTATTACCGTGAAAACCTTAGACCGCTACATCTTACGGCAGCTCATCGCCGTGACCTTTCTGGGGGTGATGTCCCTCACCCTTCTCATGCTGCTGGGGCAGTTGTTCAAGGAGCTTCATTCATTGCTGGTGGAAAGCGGGGCTCCTCCCTCCATCGTGTTTGATTTCATTGTGCAGGTGATTCCGTTCTCGCTGACCTTTTCCGTACCTTGGGGCTTCCTCACGGCTGTTCTTCTGGTGTATGGACGCTTGGCTGCCGATAATGAGCTTACCTCCATGCGAATGGCCGGCCTGAGCCTCTGGCGCCTGAGCATGCCGGCCATCGGAATGGGGCTTGCTCTATCCCTGCTCTGTTATTATATTAATATAGAGGTGGCACCGAAGGGCAAGAATGCCATGAGTGAGCTGGTAATGAAGGCGGCTATGGATAATCCCCGTAATCTGCTGATTGCTGGTGGTGGTGAAACCAAGCTTGACGGTGTGCGCCTATACGTTGATGGGCGTGATGGTGACCTGCTGAAAGGCGTGGCTATCTATCCCTTGGATGACGAGGGTGCAAGCCGCACCGGTATGTCCGGATTCTCTTCACTGCATGCTCGGAGTGCTCTGGTGGGTGAGTTTGATATCCGTACGCGCATGCTCAGCCTTGTGCTTTACAATGTGACAATCGTTCACAATCAGGATGATGCTGTGAACATGCCCATGATTGAGGAAATGCCCTTGCAGGTGCACATTCCCATTCGCACGCGTCGTAAGATGAAGCCTAATCGCTTCACTAATGCTGAAATTGCCGCCGAGCTGGATCATTGGGAAATCGTACGAGACGTTGAACCTACGGCCATTGCTGAATACTCCAAGTCCGCTGAGCTTAGCGCTGCCCCAGCTTTCCCCTGCGCAGCTAACCTGTGGAACGCCGCGAAAAGTGATACTGAGTTCTACCACGCAGAGATGTCTAAAAAGAACGAACGTGCTTTCCGCACTGAAGGCGTTCAGCGTGCGTCATTCGCATGTGCTTGCTTGGTCTTCTCTCTTATCGGTGTGCCCTTGGCTATTACGGCTCGCCGTAAGGATACGTCCACCGGTTTCGCTCTAGGCATTATCGTTGCAGCCGTGTACTTCGTGGCACTTGTATTCTGTGAGCTTTCCCGTAAGTCCGGGGGCATTACGCCATACATCGTGCTCTGGCTGCCGAACGTCATCTGCGCCGGTTATGCCATCTGGCAGCACGCTAAGGCCAAGTACCGTGGTTAACGCGTTTCAGTCTTTTGATATCATCAGGGCAAACCCGTTTTGATGGGTTTGCCCGCTTTTTTCAACGGGTAAAGGAATATACTCCATGTCGACTCCCGTCTGCTTGCAGCAAATCTCTGAGCATATAAAAGCCCCCATCTTGTGCAGATGGGGGCATGCATAAAGAGTAAATGGATATGCGGATTAGGGCTTCACAACGGAAGCAAGCACCACAGTACCGTTGAAGGGAGTAGCCACGTTGGCGGGCAGTTCTACCTGCCCCAGACGGAAGGACTCACCCAGCTTCACAGCGGTGATGTCACCCGTGATGCAGCAGGGGATATCCTTCACTGCGCACTTCACGGGCACCTCGTGTACGATCTGGTGAACAACACCACCCATGCCAACACCCACGGGGGTGCCTACGAGCTTCACCTCTACCTTGGTCTTCACCACGGTGTCGGGGGTCACTGCCTCGAAGTCCATGTGCATAGTGTTATCGGTAAGGAAGTTGCGCTGCACGTCCTTCACCATGGCGAGGATGGTGGTGCCATCCAGATCAAGGTTTACGAGGAAGCTGTCGCTATCCACGCTGTTAAGGAGTACGCGAACGTCAGAAACCTTCACCTGAATGTTGATGTTCTCGCTGACGGCGGGACCGTATACAACGCCGGGCATGTAACCCTGAGCGCGCAGAGCATTGAGCTTACCGGTGCCACGCACCTCACGCTTGCTGACCTTAAGAGTAAGATCTGTCATTGTCGTAATGATGATTTGGAAATTAAGTTTTTGTGTATCGTTCATCCGACGTCGGTGCGCGATGGATGTCACCCGCCGGGCTTGTCTCGCCCAATTCACAAGAAAAGAGCGGACACGCAGAATGCCACCAAAGAACTGAAAAGTCAAGAGAAATTTAGTATTACATGATAAAAAAGCATTGAAAAAGCACGAAAAACTGCTACATTAAGCGCAGGTATGACCAAAATTACGCGAATCTTGACCGGCATAGTGTTAATGGCATGCAGTATTCTGCTTGCCTCATGCGGCCACACTCTTGAGTCCGAGAGTGGTTTGTACAATGTGAAGCTTGAGAGTTCCTACAAGATTCCGCTTCATGGATTCTGGTTCAGCGGTAATGGGGCTCATTTCAGCCAGCAGAAGTCGGGATCCATTTATGTGGCACCTTTGAACGTGGCTGTTGTGCAGCAGACGGATCCGGAGGCCGCTGCTGAAATGCAGCAGAGAATGCATGAGTTCGTTCTGGAATCTCTCGACGAGTCCTTAACTGAGCTGAATCAGGCAAACCATGCCAACTGGACGCTGACGAATAATCCGGCCGCTGCGGATTTGAAGGTGGATATGGCCATCGTACATTACTCGCGTCAGCGCCCCGGTGTGAGAATCCTGACAAATGTCATCTCTAACTGGTCACCTGTTCCGATGACATCCACTCTTGCATCCCCGCTATACAGGGGTGACGTTTGCATGGAACTTACCATTCGCAACAATCGTACCGGGGCTTTGCTGATGGCGGTGAAGGATGAAAATCCCGGGGCCCCTCGCTATTTTAGAACTGAGGCTTATTCCGGCATTGGTAATGGTACTGCTGCTCTGCGCATATGGGCCGCGAAATTAGCCCGAGTGATTCGCGAATGTGCCTATGACCGCAGTGAGGGTAAGAATATCCGGCAGAGGATTGAGGAGATGAATCTTCTTGATGTGGCAACACTCAGAGCAAGAAATGCCGGTAATGATTTATTCTGACCCCAGTGAGCTGGGCGAGATGCTGCTGGCCTACATGCAGGCAGCTGATTATGAGCCTCAGGATATTTCCGGCTTATCGCGCGGGCTTGGTATAGATTCTCGTAACCGGGCTGCGCTGCGGGCGCTCATCCGTGAATGGGAGAGCAAGGGAAAGCTGTTGAAGCTGCGGCAAGCTCGCTATGTGCTCCGAGCGCCATCTGAGGAGGCCCTTCAGGGCAGAATTCGCAAGATTAAGGAGGGAAAATACATCTTCATACCGGATAGCGCTGGGCAGCTTCGCTTGGAGGTGCGCGTGGATGAGATTTTGGAGCGTCGCCGCGGTACTTGGGTAGGCATCTACAGGCCTGGCGGTCGTTTTGGCGTGATGGTTGGAGATGGTAGGACTTCTCCGGAGCAAGTGATGCTCACAGCCCCGCCTCCTCCCGAGCTTCTCGTTGGGATGGCTGTTACGGTGCGTGTGGAAAGTTATCCACGTGGCAAAATGCCTGCCACCGGCACCATTGAACAAGTGCTGGGCTGGCCGGATGATTCCGGCGTGGATATCACCACTATCATGCACCGCTATACGCTGCGCTCGGAGTTCCCTCCCGCCGTACTAGAAGAAGCTGCAGCCCTTCCAGACTCCTTGTCTGAGGAAGAGTTAAGGCGACGCGAGGACTGGCGTGATTGTTGCGTGCTCACCATAGATCCCGCCGGTGCTCGCGACTATGATGATGCCATCTCCCTGAAGGCTCTTGCCGGTGGAGATGTAGAGCTTGCCGTGCACATTGCGGATGTGAGTTACTACGTTCGCCCCGGCAGCGCGCTGGACGCCGAGGCCGCTCTTCGTGGTAACTCCACCTACCTGCCCGACCGCGTGCTGCCCATGCTCCCACCGCGGCTTTGTGATGACCTCTGCTCTCTGCGCGCCGGCGTGAACCGCCCTACCCGGCTGTGTGTGATGAGGCTCACGCGTGAGGGCGAGTGTAAGCATGCTAGGTTTGCGGATGCAGTTATCTGTTCACGGGCCCGCTTAAGTTATGAGGAAGCCTTGGCCGTGCTGGAAAACCGTGAAAGCACGGGGGATGCTGAGCTGGATGAGATGCTCCGCCTCGGCCACCGAACAGCTGCTGCTCTGAGAAAGCGCCGTATGCAGCTGGGAGCCTTAGACTTGGATATGCCGGAGCTACGCGTGGTTCTGGATGATTTTGGTAAACCACTCGGGGTGGAAACTGAGAGCCATGATATCGCCCACCAGATGATTGAAGAGTTCATGCTCGCAGCAAATGAAGCTGTGGCTTCTGCGTTGAAAACTGCCCTCGTGCCCACTATTTATCGTGTGCATGAAGAGCCGGACCCTTCAAAGCTGCATGCCTTTGCACTTACGGCACGTAGTTACGGCATCGCCGCCGGTGCGCTAAACTCTCGTGAGGAGCTCAGCCGTGTGGCTGCTGCTATCAAAGGCCATGCCGATGAGCAGATTCTTACTGTGGCACTGCTTCGCTCCATGATGCGTGCTCGCTACGCCACCAAGGCTCTCGGGCACTTCGGACTGGCCAAGGGTGATTACTGCCACTTCACCAGCCCTATCCGCCGTTATGCGGACCTCATCGTTCACCGCGGTTTTACCAAGTTGGTACAGGGTAAACATGCCCGTACTCAGCTTCCGTCCCCTGCCCGCCTAGCCGAAATTGCGGAGCATATTTCGGAAACGGAGAGAAATTCTGCAGCTGCAGAGAAAGAAGCGCACCGAACCAAGCTTGCCCTCTATCTCGCCGCCGAGTGTGAGAATTCGAATCCTCGCCGCTGGTGTGCAGCCATCACGGATACGTATCCGCAGGGGCTGGCGGTGGAAATCCCGGAGCTGCAGATGCGTGGGTTTATTTCCGGTGGCGACTTGCCGGATACTCTCGGTGCGCGCTGGTGGTTTGAAAACCATAGCCGCCGATGGAGCTCCACGGATGGTCGCTCCTTTCTCCCCGGTGACCATATTGAGGTTATCCCAGTGAATGTGGATATGGCTTCCTGTTTTGTGGATTTTGCTCCGGCCCCACTTGTTGAGGTGGAGGGCGTTTAAGCTTGCCTACATGGTCTTTTGTGTTACAATAGCCCCGCATGAACCTTTGGCAGAAAATTTTCTCGCGCGCAGACCGCTTCACCACCGGAATCATCCTTAGTGTGATTTTGGGGCTTTTTCTTCCCTGCGCGGGGATAACGGCCACTGTTTTTGACTGGCTTACAAATGCCGCTATTGTACTGCTGTTCTACCTGTACGGGGTGAAGCTATCTCGCGAGAGCGTCGTTGCAGGTCTGTTGAACTGGCGACTGCAACTGATGGTGTTTTTCTTCACCTTCATCTTCTTCCCGGTGCTCATGCCTCTGATGAGCCCGCTGTTTGAACCACTGGTCGGCAGTGCTTTGTACATGGGGCTCATCTATGTAGCCTGTTTGCCGTCTACCGTGCAGAGCAGTATCGCCTTCACTGCTGTGGCTGGCGGAAATGTGCCGGCTGCCGTATGTTCTGCTTCCGTCTCCAGCCTGCTGGGTGTATTTCTCACCCCTTTTCTGGTGGGGCTACTTTTCTCTCAGGCTTCATCCGCCGGGGCTGCCGTGGGATTGGACACCATCTTAAAAATCTGTTATCAGATTCTGATACCCTTTATACTGGGACAGTTCAGCCAGCGGTGGCTGCGAAACTGGGTGTCCGAGCATAAGTCGCTCATCAAGTGGAATGATCAGGGTACTATCTGGCTGGTAATCTACACCTCCTTCTCTAATGCCACCGCGAACGGGTACTGGCAGCAGCTGGAACTACGCTATCTTTTGGGGCTGATTCTCGTGTGCAGTATTTTCCTCTGTATCACCTTTGCCGCCACCTACTACAGCAGCCTCTGGATGGGCTTCAGCCGTGAGGACCGCATCACCATCGTTTTTTGTGGCTCCAAGAAAAGTCTTGCTGTCGGCGCGCCCATGATGCTGGCCATCTTCGGTAAGCTGGATAATAACCTCCTGCTTCCGCTTATGGTATTTCATCAGGTGCAGCTTATGGCCTGTGCTCAGCTGGCCCGAATCTGGCATCTTAAAGCTCAGAAGAATTCATGAATGCCTCATATTCTCCCTTTGTTATGTGGTCTGCAACCCACCTGATAACGGTGGGCGTTATCGCACTTGTCACAACTGCTCTGTTATGGTATGGCCTTCGGCTCACAGCCGAGAATCGGGTGTATTTTGCTCGCCGCTTTGGCTTATTGATAGCAGCTTTTTACGTATTTGAGTTCACGTGGAAGTTTTGCCATTACGGCACGGAGGCGTTTTTTGCAAATCAGATGCTGCCGTTGCACTTTTGTGCCATCATGAGTATCATATGCGTCATTGCATTGTGGTGGCAGTATTCCTGGGCCTGTTCGCTTGTCTATTTCGGAGTACTGAGTGCCAGTATACAAGCGATTTTTACGCCGGTACTGAAAGAAGATTTTCCGAGCATTCCCTTTTTCATTTTCTTTGCGTCGCATAGCCTTCTTCTGATAACGGCTCTGCTTCAGGTTGTTGTGCTGGGGTGGAGGGCTCGTTTGAAAGACCCTTTTGTGGCTCTGCTGTTGATGAATGTTTACATCTGCTGCATTCACCCGGTTAACATTTTGCTGAGGTCTAATTATGGCTTTACAAGAATAGGTCCGGAAGGAACTATTCTAGCCTCTCTTGGCGAAGGCCCGTGGTATTACCTTTGGTTGGACGTACCGGCTTTGTGTCTGTTCTTGCTGATGTACCTGTTCGTCAAAAAAAAGCCTGAACCCACCGTTGCATAAATGGAATATATCCCTTTCATTCGCTGGTCAGCGCCTCATATTATCGCGCTTATTCTCACTGTACTGGTGGCTGCTCTCATCCTGTGGTTAGGGAGGAGAATGAAGGTGCCGGGGCGCTTTATTCTCTGCCGTGTTCTGGGCGCAGTGGTGCTTTTTCAGCTGGTGAGCGAGTTTATATGGCGTGCGTTTTCTGATGATTACGGCTCGTGGGAGTACAACCTTCCGCTGCATTTCTGTTCGTTCATGAGCGTGTTTGCGTTCATTGCTCTTTGGTGGCGTGTGCGGTGGGCCTGTACAGTTGTGTATTTTGGGGTACTGGCCGGCAGTATTCAGGGGCTTATCACTCCGGCCATGGCAAATGGGTACCCGAGCATGGCTTTCTTTGTTTTCTTCGTGGCCCATAGCCTGCTGCTGGTGGTGGCTCTTTCCATCCCGCTTTTGCTTGGCTGGCGTGCTCGCGGCTGGGATGATATGAAGACTCTTCTCCTGATGGATGCCTACGTGCTGTTGGTGCACCCCATTAACCTCTGGCTGGAAACAAATTACGGCTATACACAGGGTGTTCCGGTGGAAGGTACTCTGCTGGACTATTTAGGACCGGCGCCTTGGTATTATCTCTGGGCTCAGCTGCCTGTGCTGGCACTGCTGCGCCTTCTCATGCTGCCCGTGCATGCGTATTGCCTCAAAAAAAACAGTCACCGAAAAGTGGATGCCTCAAAATTGCGGTCACCGAAATTTTAGCGGATAATTGACTAAAAAACAAGGCAAATCCACCATTTTTCTGCCCCAAAATGACAGCGAGCGTAGCGAGTC